>CAYTLC010000021.1:0-18548 GCA_964438395.1 uncultured Candidatus Scalindua sp. | reverse complement strand
GTTCACCCTGAGTGTACTCCTGATGTGATTGCGCTTGCAGATCATGTTGCCAGTACAACCGGTATTTTAAACTATGCTAAGAGCAGTAATTCGAAGGAGTTTGTCATAGGGACTGAGATAGGAATTTTGCACAGGATGAAGAAGGAAAATCCTGATAAGACCTTTATGCCTGTTACACCTCTGTCGGATTGTCCGAATATGAAATTAAATACATTGGAAAAACTATTGTGGTCTCTGGAAGATATTCAGTTTGTGGTTACAGTGCCGGAAGAGATAGCGATTGAGGCAAGAAAAGCTATTCAGAGAATGTTGGATCTTTCTTGATAGATCGGAGTGATAAGTTCGGAGTTGGGAGTTAGGAGTAATAATAGTGAGCGATGGTAGATTTGATTTTGAGGACTTGAAGGTTTACCAGAAATCAATGGATTATGTTGACTTTGTGTATGAGATTACAGGTAAATTTCCTAAAGAAGAAATGTTTTCTTTAGTTAATCAATTTAGAAGGGCCTCAGTATCCGTTTGCTTAAATATTGCTGAAGGTAGCGGAGGAAGCAAGGCAGAATTTAATCAGTTCCTTAATATATCAAGAAGATCTGTAAGGGAATGTGTTGCCGTAATTGAGATTGCGTACAGGCAAGCATTTGTCAGTTCCGAAGTTAAAGAACAATCACGAAACTTTTGCATAGAACTTTCAAAAATGTTAAATGGGCTAATGAAATCTTTAAAAACCTAGGAAACAGGGAATATCTCCGAACTCCAAGCTTTTCACTCCGAACTATCATCCTCACACGTATTCTTTAAGAAATTTTCCGGTGTAGGACTTTTTTAATTTAGTGATCTTTTCCGGCGTACCACTGCCTACTACATATCCGCCTCCTTTTCCACCTTCCGGTCCAAGATCAATGACATGGTCTGCGCATTTTAAAATGTCAAGATTATGCTCGATGACGATCACAGAGTGCCCGTTGTTGATCAACCTCTGGAAGCAGTCAAGCAGCTTTCTTATATCATCAAAATGCAAACCAGTTGTGGGTTCATCAAATATGAAAAGCATTTTATCGTGTTTACCCTTTGCCATATAGGTAGCCAGTTTCAATCGTTGTGCCTCTCCCCCTGAGAGTGTAGTTGCCGGTTGTCCCAGTCTCAGGTATCCCAGGCCAGTATCTGAAAGATACTTCAACCCCTTCTGGATGTGTGAAGTTGCTCTTGACAAACTGCCGTTCTGCTCTGATGTTAACGAATTTTTGTTGCGTGTGGAAAAGAATGCCATTGCCTCGGTTACCGTCATTTCCAGGACTTCATGAATGTTCTTGTCTTTATAGCAGACTTCCAGAACATCCTTTCTGAAACGTTTACCATGGCACTGATCACAGATTACGTAAACATCGGCAAGGAACTGCATATCCACTTTTATATAACCACAGCCCTCACAATAGTCACAGCGTCCACCTTTGACATTAAAGGAAAAAGAGCCCTGGGTGTAGCCGTGCAGTCTGGCCTCTCTCGTAGAAGCAAATATCTTCCTTATATAATCGAATACTTTTACATAGGTAATAGGATTGGATCTGGGCGTCCTGCCGATTGGAGATTGATCTACCATAATTACATCGTCAATGTGTCCATTGATGGTTAGTTTATTATGACTCCCTATATGACCGGGATAAATCCCCATACTTCTTTTAAGGGCTCCATAAAGAGTGTCCTGTATTAGTGTGCTTTTGCCGGAACCTGAAACACCTGTTATGCAAGTTAATACATTGAGAGGGAATCGGACATCAATTTCTTTCAGGTTGTTTTCAGTAGCACCGGTAATTTCAATATAATTGTTCGTTATTTTTCTTCGTGTTGGAGGCAGTTCAATTTGTTTTTTGCCCTTCAAGTACTGTCCGGTTAAAGAACCGTTTCGAGAGGATATTTTTTTTACATCCCCGACATAAACCACATTGCCACCATTTTCACCTGCTCCAGGTCCAATGTCTATGAGATAGTCTGCAGATTTAATCATATCTCTGTCGTGCTCAACTACAACAACGGAATTCCCAATATCCCTGAGTTGTACAAGGATATTGATAAGTCGCTTTGTGTCCCTCGGGTGCAGGCCAATACTAGGCTCATCCAGAATATATAAAGTATTAACAAGCGATGAGCCGAGCGAAGTGGTCAGGTTCACTCTCTGTGCCTCTCCGCCGGACAGGGTCCTTGTCATTCTGTCCAGAGTCAAATAATCCAACCCGACCTTAACCATATAACCAAGCCTTTTCCTTATTTCCAGCAACAGAATCATGCCGATCTCTTCCTCGTATCTGGAAAGCTTTATTTTCTCGAAAAAGCTATATGCGTCGTCAATAGACATACTACAAACATCTGTTATGTTATATTTATTTATTCTCACATTATGGGCGGATGGGTCCAGCCTGGTTCCATTACATTCATCACATATAGTGTAACAGCGGTATTTACTGAGTAGCACCCTGACGTGCATCTTATACTTCTTCTCTTCCAGTAGATCAAAGAATTCACTGACACCACAGAAATCTTCAGCCCCTTCATCGATCAGTTTTAACTGGCTTTTAGTTAATTTATTGTAAGGTGTATCAAGCGGGATATTATGACCTGGTGCTGCCGCCTGCAATTCCTCAAGCAACCCACTATATGCCGGTGAGTTCCAGACAGCAATTGCTCCTTCGTTAAGTGTTTTTGTTTTGTCAGGTATGACAAGGTCCATATCTATTTCGATAGTATGTCCAAATCCCTGGCATTTCTTACATGCTCCCTGGGGATTGTTGAAGGAAAACATATGATGATTAGGGGCCTTGTATTCTATATCGCAACTATTACAACGGAAGTGACTGCTGAATGACATTACAGTCCACTTTGTATTATTTATTGAAATAGTTAGACGTTTTTTTCCGGACTGACTTTTCTTTTTAGAAGATTTTTTTTTGCTCTCTCTTATATCTCCACTTAAATAGAAAATGCTTAAATATCCGGAACCAAGTCTGTATGCAGTTTCGAGGCTATCTGTCAGGCGGCTCTTAATTCTTTTACCAACAACTAATCTATCCACTACTCCCGCAACCGATTTGTATTTGCGTATATCAAAGTCTTCAGGTGTTGATGAGATATCAACAATGATATTGTCTGCAAGAATTCTGATTACACCTCGTTCTCTTAAAGCAGAAACCTGCATGTCACTGGAAATCTTTTTGCTGATCCTAAGAGGAAACGTAACCATGAATTTGGTGCTCTCCGGAAGAGATAATACACAGTCTGTGATTTGGAATATGGTATCGTTTTGAACAATCTCTCCACACTTTGTACAGTACGTTTTGCCTATACGTGCAAAAAGTAGCCTTAGATAATCATTTATCTCTGTTGCGGTACCAACAGTGGAACGACGATTTTTAACTGGGTTCTTCTGTTCGATTGCGATTGCGGGAGGTATGCCTTCTATATGATCAACATCCGGCTTATCCACCCTTTCCAGGAATTGGCGGGCATAAGCAGAGAAAGATTCAACATATCTCCTCTGTCCCTCAGCATACAAGGTATCAAAAGCAAGGCTTGATTTACCGGACCCACTGACGCCAGTGATCACTGCCAGCTTTCGTAAAGGGATCTCGATATCAATATTCTTAAGATTATGTACCCTGATACCCCGGGCAATTATTGACTTCTTCATTATGTTTTGCAGACTGAAGGACTAGCTCAAAATTCAAGATTAACAAATTTGATACTCTAAAACTTAAACACTATATCAGATTATCCATTCAACCGTGTGACTTGTTAAATGTCAATACTAATTAAAAAGGTGATATATGGATGTTGAGTTATGATGTATTGTGGTTAGCTTTATGTTTTGCAGGTCTTGAATTACAGCTGGAGTTGGATTTTCACTTGTTTTCCATGGTATGTTTTATTAGCATAAGAATGTGATAAATCTTATATGTTTTTACCTTTAATATGCAAACAGATAGAATTATTTATTGAAGAGCGGGTATGTAAATGATTGATAACAGAGAGAATGAAAAACCCACTATTGATTATCCTTGCGAATGGGTTTACAAGATTATAGGCAGTAATAAGGAGTCTGTACATGGCGCTACTGCGGTCATAATGCAAGATAGAGCATACCAGATCAGCGATTCCAATACCAGCAAGACAGGGAAATATTTAAGCTTTAATGTGACGGTTATGGTAAGTGATGAAGCATATCGTAATAAGATCTATCAAGCGTTCAAGGAGCATAACGACATAAAATTTGTATTTTGATAGAACCAGTTCGTAGGATATTAATTCAAAAAATGGAGAAGCTATTTTGCTTTTAGCTGAAAAAGAGCCAGTAAAGGTTTTAGAGAAGTACTTTGGTTATACATCGTTTCTATGGAAGCAGGAAGAGATAATCAGACATATTTTAGAGAAAAAACATGCCCTGGTAGTGGCGCCTACAGGTATTGGTAAGTCTCTCTGTTATCAGATACCTGCCATTATCAATGATGGCCTCACCGTGGTGATCTCCCCTCTAATTGCACTGATGAAGGATCAGGTGGATGCGCTGAAGAGACGTGGCGTTGATGCAGTATACATTAACTCTTCACTGGGACGTGAGAAGAGGGAAACAAGATATGCGGCCCTTAAGAACGGAAGCTACCGGATCATTTACGTTACACCAGAACGTTTTCGTAAATCCGATTTTACTGAAGCCCTTTCCGGGCGGCGGATAAGCCTCCTTGCGGTTGATGAGGCACACTGCATAAGTGAATGGGGACATGATTTTCGTCCGGATTATACCCGGATCAGGGAGTTTCGGCAGGTATTAGGGAACCCTGTTACAATTGCACTTACTGCCACCGCCACACCTGAGGTACAAAAGGACATTATTAAAACTCTCAGCCTTGAGGCAGGAGAGGTTAAGATGTTTCACGGTGGAATAGATCGTCCTAATCTGCATCTACAGGTTGAAAAGGTATTCAGTAATGAAGAAAAACTGGAGCATATCATCTCTATTGCGAATGAATATGATGGTAATGGTATCGTATATTTTACCCTGATCAAACAACTTGATAATTTCAGTGACTTGTTGAAGGGGCAAGGCATTTCACATCTGTGTTACCATGGTGGCCTTGAACGAGTGCAGCGCTCTAAAGTTCAGGATCAGTTTATGAGAGGGCAGAAGACACTCGTGCTGGCAACAAATGCGTTTGGCATGGGTATTGATAAAGAGGATATTCGCTATGTAACTCATGCAGACATACCGGGATCTATTGAATCTTATTATCAGGAGATTGGACGTGCCGGTCGGGATGGCAAGGAGTCATTATGTACTCTGTTATACGATGAACACGATTTGTTAACACATATGAATTTCATAAAGTGGAACAATCCGGATGCGGAATATTTTCAGCGGGTATATCATATCCTGGAAGAGAATCTGGAGAAAATATCGGCGCTTGGTCTGGACTGGCTGAAAGAAAATATTCATTTCAGGAGTGGAACAGATTTCAGGATGGAGACAGCCTTGAACATGTTTGACCGATATGGAGTAATTGAACTAAACATTGAGCCGTTCAAGATTGGAATTATTTCTGATATCCATCCTCAATTGCTAGACCAGGATTTTCTGGATACTAAACTCAAACGAGATCAGCAAAAACTTTACACCCTTGTACAATATACAAAGTGTGAAGGTGATCTAAAGGCATTCATCCATGAGTATTTTGGTTTGCCATATCGTAATAATACTTCAAGTCCCGGGAGTAAACATGATAACTAATAATGATATATTACGAAGGTTACGATACGCTCTGAATATTAAGGATGCGATGATGATTGAAATATTTAAACTGGCTGAACATGAAATTACCCGTTCCAATTTGCTTGATCTCCTTAAGAAGGAAGAGGAGGAGGGGTATGTTGATTGCAGTGATAGTGTTATGGGGCTTTTTCTGGACGGTTTGATTATTCATAAAAGAGGCAAGAGAGAAGGGGCGCCGGGACATGCTGCAAAGATGGATGAGCCTTTAACAAATAATGGCATTTTGAAGAAGCTGCGGATTGCACTGAAATTCAGAGAGGATGAGATGCTAAGTACTTTGAAACTGGCAGGCATGAGTCTGTCCAAATCTGAATTATCTGCGCTATTCAGGAAAGAGGGGCAGAGGCATTATAAAGAGTGTGGCGATCAGATACTCAGGAATTTTTTAAAGGGCCTGACTACACGTTTTAGAGATTAAGTAAAATATGTCAATATTCATAGATACAGCAGATATTGAGCAGGCAAAAGCGGCGAAAGAATCAGGCTGGGTTCATGGAATTACTACCAACCCAATTCTGTTATCAAATACAGGCTCTTCTGTGTCTGATATTTTGCAGCAGCTTGCGGAGCTCAAAATTGGTTTGCTATTTTATCAGCTTGTTTCTACAGGCAAAGAGGAGATGCAGAAAGAAGCACAGCTTGCAAAAGAGATTGCAGGGGATCAGTTAGTGCTGAAACTTCCTCCGACGAAACAGGGATTTCAAATTATTCCATATATTCCACCAGACGTCATGTGCTGCGTTACGGCCGTTTACAGTGTTGCACAGGCTTTAGTTGCCAGAGAGTCAGGTGTTCGGTACATAGCTGTTTATGTTGGCAGGGCGACTAAGTTGTTGGGTGACGGTCTGTCGCTCATTACTGAAATAAGTAGAGTACTTCAGGGAAGCCAGACCCAGCTGCTTGCTGCCAGCCTCAAGTCACCAATTGAAGCCAGTTCAGCTATTCTGTCAGGTGCTGACCACATAACTCTGCCCTTTGATGTCTTAAATGCGTTGGCATACCACGAGCATTCAGAAGATGCGGTTAAGGATTTTAGTGCAAATGGTTCAGGACTTCAGTTGTAAGGTTATTGCTTCCTCAAATACGACTCAACAGTCTCTTCCCACGGTCTCATTTTCATTCCGGTGATTGTAATAAACTTCTGACAGTTCAGGGTTGAGTTGAGAGGGACCTTTGCAGGACGTACATATTCTGATGATTTTATCCGGTTCATTTTAATTTTGAAGCCCATCGTTTCAAAGATGAACTCTGCCCACTCATATCGTGAACAACTTCCATCATTAGAGACATTGATAATACCTTCACATTTCTGCTTTATTAATATCCACAGCGCTTCAGCGAGGTCAGGAGTATATGTCGGAGATCCGGTTTCGTCGGTAACAATGGACAACTCTTTATGCTGTTCTGACAATTCGAGCATTTTTGCAGCGAAGTTGATTCCGTTGTGTCCAAACAACCATGAAGTTCTTACTATAAGATAAGAGTCGCAGTAGTTTTGAATATTTTTTTCACCTTCAAGTTTTGTTCTGCCATATTCTGACAATGGATTGGTTTGGTCTTCTTCCGTATATGGTCTGTTGCCGTTTCCGTCAAATACAAAATCCGTGCTGATCTGAATAACTCTTGCACCACACTCTTTTGCCGCAGCAGCGATATATTTAGGCCCCAGGGCATTAACATTGAATGCCGCTTCTCTTTCAGTTTCGCATTTATCAACATTAGTGAAGGCTGCACAATTAACAATAATGTCCGGTGTGTGTGATGAGATAAAGGCAGTTACATTGTCTTCGCGCGTGATATCGAGTGCATCGTGTGGCGCCTCTATGACTTCAGGATTGGGGTCTAGCGAAGCCTTCCTGCTTTTAAGCAGATCAACAAAATCTGTTCCAAGCATCCCGCTTGATCCGGTGATAAGTATTTTCATTGTATTTGGTTGGTAAACGGAGTGAATTGTTTATGTGTCAAACTGAATTCTATATTGCTTTTTGTACTCACCTTCTCTGTCTATGAGTTCATCATGTGTGCCTGTCTCAATGATACAACCTTTCTTTAAGACTATAATTCGATCTGCATGGCGTATAGTGGAGAGGCGATGTGCGATAACGAAGGTTGTCTTGCCTTTCATTAAATTGTCGAGTGCTTCCTGGACAAGTTTTTCTGATTCAGAATCCAGAGATGATGTTGCTTCATCCAAAATTAAGATAGGTGCATTTTTCAATATTGCTCTTGCTATGGTTACCCTCTGTTTTTGCCCACCTGATAGTTTTACACCTTGCTCTCCTACTACGGTCTCATAACCCTTTGGAAGTTTTGTAATATATTTGTGTATGTTAGCTGCTTTGGCCGCATCTTGAATCTCTTCAGTACTTGCGTCTCTTCTTCCATACAGAATGTTTTCCTTAAAGCTTCTGTTGAATAGGAAGGTTTGCTGACTGACAATCGCAATTTGATCAAGGAGCGAATCGCGTTTTATTAAGCGAATATCTGTGCCGTCTATTTTAATACTTCCATTTGTCGTATCGTAAAAACGCGGAACAAGATCGAGAAGTGTTGATTTGCCTGCACCGCTTTCTCCTACAATAGCAATAATCTGTCCTTTCTGTACGGTCATGTTAATATCCTTGAGGACAGGAATTGTGTCGTATGCGAAGTTTACGTTATTGAATGCAATCTCATTATTAATATTCTTCAGTTCAATCGCATCAGGGTTATCTGTAATTGTCGGATGCTGATCCAGCAACTCAAAGACCCTGCTTGCACCAGACAGAGATTCCTGGAGTTTTCCATAGCTTTTAGCCAGTTTTTTTATTGATGTGAGTATTAAAAATGCCGTTACAGTGACAAATCCTCCCAGTGAACCCGGAGAGATTGTCTTAGATGAGATAACATAACCTCCAACGATGATTACAGTAGCCAATCCCAGGGAATAGATAAACTCTGTTGTACTTGAATTTAACGCTTTTGCCTTAACTGTCTGCATCATTCTTTTAAAGAATCTTGAATTTATTGTCTTGAATTCTATGAACTCTTCATCTTCCATTTTAAAGGCTTTAACCGTTCTTATTCCAGAAAACATTTCTCTCATTGCGTCAGTCAGCTCTCCTAAATGAGTTAAACTTCTTTTTCCATATTTTTTTATTTTGCGTCCAAACACAAGGACCGGGATAATGATAATGGGAATTAGTATAAATGTGAATATTGAAAGCTTCCAGCTGAAATAGAATGCCAGTCCGAATCCAACTACCATGCGCATAGGCTGAAGGAGAACACTGTCAAACAGGATTGAAAGCCCGAATTGTGTTGCATTAATGTCATTAGTTAGCCTGGAAATCAGTTCTCCGCTCTTTCTGTTTTCAAAGTAACTAAGTGATTGTGGCAGGATGTGCTCGCATAGATGATTGCGTATGTCCATGAGGACGCTCCACATGACATGATTCTTCAGATATGTTTGAAGATAATTAAAGGCAAAAATGAAAGGGGCCATAATTGCGACAAGCACACCTATGAAAGTAAAAGAACTAAATAATTTGTCAAACCTTGATATAAAAGATGATCTTTTTATTCTGGAAACCGTTTTTTGTTTTATACTGCTGATGATATCTTCGGAGCTATTTTTCTGCTGAACGCTGTCTATTCCGGCTGAAGATCTGGCTACTTCTCCCTTTATCAAACGATCTATCACGGGTTTAATTAATGCTAATTGCGCACCAATAAACAGTGTGAAAAGTGCCATGCAGAGCAGGGTTAGAAAAAACATCTTCCAATGCGGTTTTGCGTATGAAAACAGTCTGCCACATTCTCTTATCGTATTGTTATTCTTAGACATATCGCTATACTATTTAACCTGTTATGCTCACAAAACACATGCAAATTCGAAAAATGATGTTATCACACATAAGCCTTTTGTCAATGAAAAGATTGAATCCTGAGCGGCACTTAAGCGGACAAATATTTGTTATTGACCTATTCAAAGCAGGGCATATATAATCGCTCTTACAATCCAGGAATTTGCCATCTTATACAACAGAAAATTACTTAACAAAATCGATGAAAGTACAGATACTACATAAATATTTAATTAAGGAATTATTCAGGACATTCCTGCCATCACTTTTATGTTTTGAGTTTGTACTATTACTGGGGTTTTCCATTCAACTGCTTCATAAGGGGCTTGATGTTCCAAGCCTGTTTTCGGTTTTGCCTTATATGGCGTTATACACTATGCCGCACGCTTTACCTACTTCGTTGCTTACTGCTACAGTAATGTCTTATGGGAGGCTGAGTGCTGATAACGAAATCACTGCAATTAAAGTGGCCGGGATACATATTCACAACTTAATTACACCTGTCATCATTCTGGGAGTATTCTTTAGTATAGCGGCTTTGTATCTTAATGCTGAAGTTTTGCCAAGATCGTATTTTAAGGTGAGACAACTTCAGGAAAAGGCCGTTAAGCGAGTTCTTGCTACACACTTTATAACGGCTAAGAAGAAGATCGATTTTTATCCGTACCAGATATTTATAGGTGTGGTGGAAAGTAGCAATTTTAAGGACATTGCAGTTTTTGAATATGCTGATGACTATATAGTTAGTGTCCTTTTGGCTGAGGAAGGTGAAATCGAGATAGATAACGATGGGAGTTCGGTGTTTCTGACGTTGAGGCGCGGAGAATTTCTTAAGCCGGATCCTGGTAATAGTGCTGATTCTCCTACAACGGGGAGCTTTGAGGAAGCAGTATTTAAAATCCCACTAAGAAAAAGAGTACGGCATTCAGCGCTCAAGTATGCGACATTAACTAATCTTGTAGAACGAAAAGATGAAATTGAAACTGAGTTAAGCCGCTTTGACGGATTGCCTAAAAATCCTGAAAAAACGATCAAGCGGGCAAGAAGAGGGATTTCGTCGGTTGGTGAAAAAAAGAGCGTAGTTGAAGCGAAACTTAAAAAAGCTGAAAAGAGTATAAAGAAATCGAGAAGTAAGATTTCAAAGCAGGAGGGATCCATAAAACGTAGTAAATTTAACCTTAATGTCTACGAAAATTATATTAATGTGGCAAAGGGAAATATTAAAAACTTGACTACAGAAGAGGAGAGCGAAGAAAATATAATATCAAACTGGACTCCTTTCGGAGATAGCCTGGAATATAAACATGAAAGGGAAAAGGAGTATAATAAGAATATTTCGTTAATTAAAAAGATCATAAAGAAAGAAAAACGAAGAATTAAGCTCGCAAAGAGAAAGATAAAGATATCTCAAAAATTAATAGATGAGGCGAATGAAAATATTGAAAAATTAACTCTGGAGGTTGGAGAGCTTAACTTAAGCAAGGGAGAGCTGGAGAAAGAGCACTCAATATTTGCTGAACAAGTTGCAATGGCAGAAAAGCAGAAAATGAAACGTGAATTATCAATAAACATTCACAAGCGGTTAGCGCCTTCTCTTGCAAGTTTAACGTTTATACTAATAGGTATTCCATTAGGTATAATGACAAGAAGCAGTAATATGCTGGTCAGTGTGGGGATTAGTTTTATTTTAATACTTTTCATTTACTATCCATTGGTTGCAACGGGTTTAGTGGTGGCAGATAGTATGGGTTTCCCGATTATTCCTTCAGTCTGGGGGGCAAATGTTGTTAATCTCATTATGAGTGGGT
The DNA here is from genome assembly GCA_964438395.1 of uncultured Candidatus Scalindua sp. Classification (GTDB taxonomy): domain Bacteria; phylum Planctomycetota; class Brocadiia; order Brocadiales; family Scalinduaceae; genus Scalindua. The sequence continues at coordinate 7,080 of CAYTLC010000021.1, read as the reverse complement.
TCTTATTTAGAAAAATCATGAAACTATAATCATTTTTTTGAAGAAAATATGAAGCATTTCAGTTTGCCAGACGATAGATAACAATCTTGACATTTTTATTCAATTAGTTATAGTAAAAAGTCCTGCGTAATATGTGATATGGTTATTGAAATCAATACGTTATAAATTTTTCTGATAGTAACATTAATTGAAAATGGCATACAAAGATAGCTATAACAAAACAGGGCCGGGGTTTGGCTTATCAATAGGAAGTAGATGGACAAGAGCTATAATGATACTGATAATTGTAAATGTCAGTGTTTTTGTTGTCCAGCTTCTATTCTCCACTATAAGTTCACAATGGGGTGGAATGTCTCCCGGAACTGATTTAGATGGTATAGTACCGCAGTTAGCTCTGGGGCCAGATCAATTTACCACTATGTTCTGGCTTTACCAACCTCTCGCTATAGGAAAGTTATGGTTGTGGCAGTTTGTAACGTACATGTTTCTTCATAGTGTATCAAGCCCATGGCACATAATATTCAATATGCTTGTTCTGTGGATGTTTGGTAGCCAGGTAGAAAGGGCAATGGGTACAAGGAAGTTCCTGACTATGTACTTTACTGCAGGTGTCTTTGCAGGTATATTTTGCTGTCTGTTTACTCCCAATAGTCCAATCATTGGTGCTTCAGGTGCAATATTTGCCGTTGAAATAGCGTTTGCCATGTTCTTCCCTAACACTACGGTAATTTTTTACATATTTCCAATAAAGGCAAAATATCTTGTAATGATTTTCGCCGGTATTACTGTTATTAGCTGTATCACGCCTACAAGTGGCAGTACTGCGCATTTTGCACATCTTGGAGGGCTTGTTTATGGCTTTCTGTTCATTCGTTACGAACCCAAATTTAGCAGCTTTCTTTTGTCATGGCAGAATCAGCAGCAGAAAAAAGAGTGTCAAAAGGAGGAGGATATTAAAAAACAGGTTGATGCCTTGTTAGACAAAGTGAACCAGGGTGGTATGAAAAGTCTGACAAGGAGGGAGAGGAACTTCCTTAGAAGTGCAAGCAAGAGATATAGAAAATCACGTAGTTAAACAGTACACTATTTTTCAGAAAAAACGGATAGAATATGATTAATGTAGCGGTAAACGGTGTATGTGGGCGCATGGGTTTAAGGATTGCGACGCTTGTGGCAGAAGACAAAGATTTGGCATTAGTTGCCGCTCTTGAAATGAGAGACCACCAACACATTGGTAAAGATTTAAGTGCCATTATCGGTCAGGGACACAATGATGTGATAATATCAGATGAACTTAACGGTTCAGCAGATGTACTGATAGATTTTACTTCACCTGATTCGACAATGGAAAAGCTGCAAGCTTGTACTGATAAAGGAATTGCCATAGTGACAGGTACTACCGGCCTCAACAGTGAGCAGATGGAAAAGATTAATATCGCATCTAAAACAATACCTTGTCTTTTTTCACCCAACATGAGCGTTGGTGTAAACCTGCTTTTCAGTCTTGTTGAGTCTGTGTCGAAGATTCTGGGTGACGAAGCTGATATAGAAATATATGAGTCACACCACCGCTATAAGAAAGATGCGCCGAGTGGTACTGCTTTGAGACTTGCAGAAACAATATGTTCTGCAACAAATCGGGAAATGGATGATGTTGTAATTTACGGGCGTAAAGGCTTTTCAGGAGAAAGGCCTCAAGATCAAATCTGTATACATTCAATTCGATCCGGTGATATTGTAGGAGAACACACGGTAACCTTTTGTAACGCAGGAGAACGTCTTGAATTGGTCCATAAAGCACAGACACGAGATTCTTTTGCCTTGGGTTCCATTCGTGCTGCAAAATTCCTGGCTGGAAAACCACCGGGAATGTATAACATGAAGGATGCACTGAATGATATGTGCTAAAGTATGCCGCTAATATTCCGCAAAACTGAGCTTAATCCAGCAATACCTCATTCCTCAATCTCCGTCTGTCATGATGGAATTTAGCCCTATCTAAGATCTGCCATTATGGCATAGTATGCATGCGGCAAGGTAATTTTATTGTATATATAAATTAACGATAGTTCTGTAAGTCAATTAAATGTAAGTGTTTATATTGTTTGTAAGAGTCATGGCATCTAGTTTGCTAACTCTGTAAGTCAGAAGATTTCTTGATTAAAGTTCTACTTGTTATGTCTATCATAATAAAGTCGTGCAAAGTCTTCTTTAAGAGAAAATAAAACAGTTATCAATCTGATTAAGTAAAAGTATTGAGTTTAAATATTAAAAGGAGAATTTGATGGAAAAAATCATTGGTATAGATCTTGGAACTACTAATTCTGTGGTAGCCATAATGGAAGGCGATCAGCCTAAAGTAATAACAAACTTAGAAGGAAACAGGATTACTCCTTCTGTGGTTGCTTTTACCGATAAGGATGAGCGACTGGTTGGGCAACTTGCAAAGAGGCAGGCGGTTATAAATCCGAAAAACACGGTATTCTCTATTAAGCGCTTTATGGGCAGGAGACATAATGAAGTTGGAGAGGAAGAGAAGCTGGTACCGTACGAAATAGCTGGTGGCCCTGAAGAATTAGTAAAGGTGGAAGCAAGGGGGAAAAGTTTTACTCCTCCTGAGATCTCCGCTATGGTGCTCCAGAATCTGAAGAAAACTGCTGAAGACTATCTGGGTACAGAAGTCAAGAAAGCCGTAATTACAGTTCCTGCTTATTTTAATGACAGTCAGAGACAGGCAACAAAAGATGCCGGTTCAATAGCGGGTTTGGATGTAGTTCGTATTATTAATGAGCCGACTGCCGCCTCTTTAGCCTATGGCATTGATAAAAAGAAAAACGAAAAAATAGCTGTTTTTGATCTTGGTGGTGGTACCTTCGATGTTTCTATACTGGAGGTCGGTGAAGGTGTCTTTGAGGTTCTTTCTACAAATGGTAATACCCATCTCGGTGGGGACGATATTGATCAGGTATTATTGAACTATATTGCTGACGAGTTTAAGAAGGAACAGAGCATTGAACTCAGGCAGGATCACATGGCTCTGCAGCGTCTCAGAGAAGCGGCAGAGAAGGCTAAATGTGAACTTTCGACTTCAACAACAGCTGAGATTAATCTTCCTTTTATAACGGCAGACCAGGCCGGACCAAAACATTTAACCATGAGCTTGACAAGGGCAAAGTTTGAACAGTTGATAGGTGATCTTGTTGAAAAATGTCGTAATCCATGCGAACTTGCCATGAAAGATGCGAAAGTCAGCTCCAGTGATATAGACGAAGTCATACTTGTGGGCGGAACAACAAGGTCTCCGATAGTTCAAAAGCTGGTACAAGAGGTCTTCAAAAAAGAACCGAATAAAAGTGTGAATCCTGATGAGGTTGTTGCACTGGGTGCTGCAATACAGGGAGCAGTTCTAGCAGGTGAAGTTCATGATGTCTTGCTGCTGGATGTTACTCCTCTTTCATTAGGTATTGAAACATTAGGCAGTGTTTGTACTGTTCTGATTCCGCGTAATACTACTATACCTACAAATAAAAAGGAGATATTCTCGACTGCTGCGGATAATCAGACGGCTGTAGATATTCATGTAATACAGGGTGAACGTTCAATGGCGAGTGATAATCGTACCCTGGGCCGATTCCAATTAACCGGAATTCCATCGGCACCCAGAGGTGTTCCTCAAGTTGAGGTGTCCTTTGATATTGATGCAAATGGTATTCTTCATGTGTCAGCTAAAGACCTTGGAACCGGTAAAGAGCAATCTATTCAGATAAAATCTTCTTCCGGTCTATCTGAAGAGGAAGTAGAGAAGATGCAGAAGGAAGCAGAACTGCATGCTGAAGAAGACAAAAAGAACAGGGAGGTAATAGATGTACTGAACCAGGCGGATCAGGTAATTTATTCTACCGAAAATACCCTGAAAGAACATGGTGATAAGGTCGATGAGGCGGAGAAGAATAATATTAATCAGGGGCTTGAAAAGCTGAAGACTGCCAAAGAAGGAAAAAATGTAGAAGAGATCAAGAAGGCGATAGATGAGCTGCAGGAGTCTTCTCACAAATTGTCACAAGCAATGTATGAAGAAGCCGCCAAAGAGCAGCAGGCGGGAGCTGGTGCAGAAGCTACAGGCGAAGACCCTTCCGCCGGAGAACAGCCTTCAGACAAAAAAGATGATAAGAAAAAAGAAGGTGACGATGTCATTGATGCGGATTATGAGGTAAAGGAATAGGGTGTAGTGATTTAGCCCAATCAGGTACGAGGAGGAGGGGATTGTGATAGTAAGAAAAAAGCCGGGTTTCGCCCGGCTTTTTTTGTTTTAACAGTTGGAGGATTATGAAATGAGATTAGATAAATTTACCATAAAGGCTCAGGACGCAATTCAGGAAGCCCAGCAGTTTGCAGGTTCAAAAGGACACCAGCAGGTAGGTTCTTTACATCTTCTTGTTAGTCTGCTTCAGCAGCAACAGGGATTAGTGGTTCCTATTATGAAGAAACTGGGTGTGAATAGTGATGAAGTTCTTGCCAAAACAGATAAAGCCGTAGAATCATTGCCACAGGTGAGCGGAGTACAGGGTCAATATATCAGTAATGAGTTGAAAGATGTATTGGACAAGGCAACAGTTGAAGCCGGTAGATTGAAAGATGAATATGTAAGCACAGAACATCTTCTGATATCTCTGTCAGAAAACAAACAAAATGCTGCCGGAAAAATTCTGCTTGAGTCCGGAGTTAACAGCACTGATATTTTTGCGGCGTTAAAGGACATCAGAGGAAGTCAGAGAGTTACAGACCAGAATCCTGAGGAAAAATACCAGGCATTAGAACGCTACTGCAAAGATCTTGTAGAGTTAGCGTCTAAAGGTAAATTAGACCCTGTTGTCGGACGTGATGATGAAATAAGGCGTACAATTCAGGTGCTGTCTCGCAGGACCAAAAACAACCCTGTATTGATTGGAGAACCGGGTGTGGGCAAAACGGCTATTGCCGAGGGACTGGCTCTCAGGATTGTTGACGGTGATGTCCCGGAAGGGCTGAGGAACAAAAGGGTGAGGTCGCTGGATATGGGCGCATTGATAGCAGGGGCAAAATTCAGGGGGGAGTTTGAGGATCGCTTAAAAGCGGTCTTAAAAGATATTGATGCATCTGAGGGGCAGTCAATTCTCTTTATTGATGAGTTGCATACAGTTGTTGGAGCAGGAGCGGCAGAGGGGGCGGTAGACGCGTCTAATCTTTTGAAACCTGCTCTGGCTCGTGGTGAACTTCGATGTATTGGTGCAACAACTTTAGATGAGTACAGGAAATATATTGAGAAAGATGCTGCGTTGGAAAGAAGGTTTCAGCCGGTATATGTTGGAGAACCATCTGTTGAAGACACTGTCGCCATTCTCCGTGGTTTGAAGGAGCGTTATGACCTTCATCATGGTGTTCGGATCAAGGATTCAGCACTGGTTGCCGCAGCAACACTGTCACATAGATATATTACTGAAAGATTCCTGCCTGATAAGGCTATCGACCTGATAGACGAAGCCGCTTCAAAGTTGAGGATGGAGATAGACAGCATGCCTACTGAGTTAGATGAAGTAGAGCGGAAGATAACTCAACTGGAAATTGAGAAGAAAGCGTTAAAGAAGGAGACGGATGAGGAATCAAAGAACAGGGTTGAGAAGTTGGAACGGCAGCTATCTGGACTGAAAGAAGATGGAAGCGCATTAAGGCTGCATTGGGAAAATGAGAAGAAGGTAATAAAAGAAATTCAGGATTTAAATGCTAAAATCGATCAGGCAAAGGTAGATGAGCAGACAGCTCAAAGAAATGGCGATCTGGAAAAGGTTGCAGAAATAAGATATAGCCTTCTGAGGGATTATGAGAATGATCTTCTAAAACTACACGAAAAATTGAAGGATATTCAGAAAGAGAGTTGCCTGCTCAAGGAAGAGGTCGATACAGATGATATCGCTGATGTCGTCTCTAAATGGACCGGAATTCCAGTATCAAGGATGTTGGAAGGCGAAAAAGAGAAACTTATCAGGATGGAAGAGCGGTTGAAAGAGAGGGTTGTCGGGCAGGGCGAAGCGATAGAAGCCGTTTCAAATGCGGTCAGACGAGCGCGTGCCGGACTGCAGGATCCAGATCGTCCGATAGGGACTTTCCTGTTTCTTGGACCAACTGGTGTGGGCAAGACAGAGTTGTGCAAAGCGTTGGCCTCTTTTCTCTTTGATGATGAGAGTGCGATGGTCAGGATTGATATGTCTGAGTTTATGGAACAACATTCTGTTGCAAGGCTTATAGGCGCCCCTCCCGGATATGTAGGTTATGAAGAGGGGGGAAGATTGACAGAGGCAATAAGGCGAAGGCCGTATTCCGTAATCCTGTTTGATGAAATTGAAAAGGCACATAGAGATATCTTCAATGTTTTACTACAGGTATTTGATGACGGTAGATTAACTGATGGGCATGGAAGGACTGTTGATTTCAGGAACACAATTATCGCGATGACTTCTAATATTGGAAGTCAATATATCCAGGATTTTATTGATCATGGAGACAGGGATGAGCTGGATAATAATATCAGAAAAACACTGAAGGAGGTGTTCAGGCCGGAATTTTTAAACCGCATTGACGAAACAGTGATTTTCAGCAGCTTGTCGAAAGAACATATTGGAGATATTGTTGAGATACAGCTCGCGGAACTCAAAAAGAGATTGACTCAACATGGTCTGAAGTTGTCAGTGACAGAATCAGCAAAAAAGTGCCTGGTGGAGGAAGGGTATGATGTTTTCTATGGTGCGAGGCCTTTAAAACGAACAATTCAGCAACTTATTGAGAACCCACTTTCATTAGAAATACTTCAGGGGAAATTTCAGAATGCCAGTGAGATAGTCGTGGATGCAGAAGGAAATACATTAACCTTTAATACAGAAAATAATGTGGTATAGTTGGACAAAGGTTTGATGTCTCTAAAGTGACTAAAGTTGAGAAAAAGTCTTGTCATGAAATTAGATAAAAAGAAGATAATGTTTTTAGCGGGGATCTTGATAAGTATTATCTGCTCCTGGCTCTTTGTGAGAAAGATTGAATGGTCTAGTC
>CAYTLC010000020.1:16234-22205 GCA_964438395.1 uncultured Candidatus Scalindua sp. | reverse complement strand
AATCCCCATCCCACATATTTCCTCTATTGGCAGTTTTGATTTTTCGATTGTTTCCCCTGCAAAAGAGACAATAAATTTAATCATTTCGTCCCTGCCCTCTTTACAATATGTAGATTTTTTCAAGAGCGTATGAATATCTCCATTTTCATTTACAACTGCCATCCTTGTATTTGTTCCACCTATATCTGCAGCAAGGACATAATTATTTGATATCTTTGTCATGTGGTGTCTCGGCTTCTACTGATTGCAATCTGGGTTATTAAAGTAAAAATTACCTTAACGACGCTTATTGACCAATTCAAGTATAATTTTGTACAAATTTTACTTTTTTAGATATAATAAATCCTGAATTATTATTTCAACATCTTTATATCCATGAAAGAACTACAGGACATAACAAAATGGCTTCCCACTACAAAGAAGGAAGTGGAAATGCGTGGCTGGGGAGAGCTTGATGTTATTCTTATTTCCGGTGATGCATACGTTGACCATCCGTCATTTGGACCTGCCGTAATTGGCAGGGTTATCGAAAGCGAAGGATACAGAGTCGCTATTATACCTCAACCCAACTGGAAGGACGATCTGCGTGATTTCAAAAAGCTTGGCAGGCCCAGATTTTTCTTTGGAGTAACTGCAGGCTGCATGGACTCCCTGGTAAACCATTACACTGCTAATAAAAGGATTCGTTCGACAGATGCCTATACTCCAGGGGGAGAGTCCGGCTTTCGTCCGGATTATGCAGTTAACACATATTCCAGGATCTTAAAATCCATTTATCCGGATATCCCTGTTGTAATTGGAGGCATAGAGGCTTCTTTAAGACGGGTCACACACTACGACTACTGGTCGGACAAACTGGTACCTTCTATTCTCGAAACAAGCGGTGCTGATTTGCTGGTTTATGGAATGGGGGAGCAACCCCTGAAAGAGATCCTCAAACTTCTAAAAAAAGGAGTTCCATTTCATCAACTGACCATGGTAAAGCAAACGGCGTATATCCGGGATCAAAGTAAGGATGTCCCAAAGAACAAGAACTGGAAAGATATTACAATTAATCCACATCAGAGTTGTCTGGAAGACAAGAAGGCCTTTGCGGCAAATTTTAAACAGGTAGAACAGGAATCAAATAAGGTCATTGCGAACAGGATTATCCAGAATATTGCAGAAAACAACCTGATAATAAACCCTCCTTTTCAAACAATGACAGAAAAAGAGATAGACACTTCCTTTGATTTGCCATATACAAGACTCCCTCACCCTAAATACAAAAAGCGTGGATTGATACCTGCCCACGAAATGATAAAGTTCTCGATAAACATGCACCGCGGATGCTTTGGAGGATGTAGTTTTTGCACCATCTCGGCACATCAGGGAAAGTTCATTGCAAGTCGTTCACAAAAATCTATTTTAAATGAAGTTGATCAGGTAGTTGATATGCCCGGTTTCAAAGGCTATATTTCTGACCTCGGAGGTCCATCTGCCAACATGTACAAAATGAAGGGTGTGGTACAGGAAACGTGTGACAAATGCATCGCGCCTTCATGCATTCATCCTGTAATCTGTAGCAACCTGGACACAAGCCATTCTCAAATAACGGAAATCTATCGCAAAGTAGATAAGCATCCAAAAGTAAAGAAGGCATTTATCGGAAGCGGAATCAGGCATGATCTACTGACAAAAAGCTATAACAAGAAGACAGACACATCCATCAACGATTACATGGTACAATTATTAACCCGTCATGTTTCCGGAAGACTGAAGGTAGCGCCGGAGCATACATCGGCAGATACCCTGAAAATAATGAGAAAACCATCATTTGCTCATTTTAAAGAATTTAAAAAACAGTTTGATGATATCGACAGAAAGTTAGGACTTAACCAGCAACTCGTTCCATACTTCATATCCAGCCACCCCGGCTGCAAAGAAGAAGACATGATAAACCTCGCGATAGAAACCAAAGAGCTCGGTTTTAAACTGGAACACGTACAGGATTTTACTCCCACCCCTATGACAGTAGCTACCGTTATGTATTATTCCGGTTACCACCCTTATACTTTAAAACAATACTATACGCCAAAATCAAAGCAGGAGAAGATCAACCAACATAGATTTTTCTTCTGGTACAAGAAAGAGAATAGGAATTGGATAAGGAAGAGACTCAATGACGCCAAAAGGCCGGATCTGCTGAAAAAACTTCTCGGCCCTGACCAAAAGGAATTAGGCCAACAAACAAAATCCGGAAATAAAACAGGATCGAAATCATCAGGGAGATTTCAAAGAGGAAAAAATAAGACCGGAAGGATTAATAATACGGGGACAAAACGAAAGAGGCATTAGTTCTTCAAGAAAGAATATTGTTTTTTCCCGGTCTATGCTTCCAGCCTCATATCATGGTTTTGCACATGTTTCAACAATTCCATTTTCATAGTCAAACTAATCTCGCACATACTCAATTCATTTTTTGTGAATTGAGTATACAGTTCGTTTAGTTTCTCCAGCAATTCTTTATGAGATTTCTGATGATCAGTGTCAAAGTTTTTGTTATTTGTTTGTGACCATTTCTCTTCGAAATCAAAATGATGAATAAGCGCATTTCTTAAAAGTTCAAACTTCTCTTCACTTTCCTCTTTCTCTAACCCATCTTTTGCAAGCTCAGTAAGAAGGTAATCAATGTTAGAATGCTGAACATCAATTTCCAGAATTCCTATTTTGTACGATGAATACCGCATGTTCTAATATCTTAATATGTCGTTTGGTAGATTGCGCTATACTCGCAATTTTGCGTTGTTTTTATACAGAAGACACATTTATTACCAATAATCCTACAATAAAGGTAATTTGTGATATAAGAATGGTTCAGGAGAAATGAAAAGTTATGTACTTACGACCACGTAAAAAAATAATAACAGGTTTTCAGTCGTTATAGTTATCTGTAAATATCATGCCAGATAAGCCATGATGCAGGGTTGCTTAATTAAAGATTGGAATCCACTAAGCTTAACGTCTCAATGTTCTTATTGTTCATATTTCTTAAAACATCTGACGGACATTTATCTGTAAGCAGCAACAGACATTTATCATCACCCTTGAGCAAGTCTAGACTTTTAAAATTGTGATTCAGTATCTTTGCCTCGGAGATTTTTGAATCCTCAATATAGAATCCAAGAAAGTTAAAACTCATTTTTGTTACCACCATGTATGTCGTCTCTGAAAGCTCACTCGCACCATAAATAGCTAAACTGACGTCTTTACCATCAGTAGCCTTTGCAATCCGAGCTTCTATGTCACTTCTAACTTCATTATAATAAGGGATATTTCTATCAAAGAACTTATAAGCCAACTGTGTTTTTTCCTTCAATCCTTCCGGAGTGATATGATACTTAACACGCCTTGGATTCTCACCTTCCTTCGTAACAAACCCCTTTTGGATTAAGCGCTTCAGGGCGAAGTTCACCGATGCCACATTAAGTTCCATTTGAGAAGAAAGCTTTCTCTGTGAAACTGATGAGTCCGCCTCTACAGTCTTAAGTATTTGAAAATCATTATGTTCTTTTTTCATAGTACCCTCCCCTCCTTTGAAAAAACTGAACAATGACAATACAATAGATTACTGAATTCTAAGCCTGTATTGTCTTTGCTAGCAAACTCTCTCAGCGAAACGTTTACTTATACTAACCGTAGTAGTATAGTATAAATAACTACAATAACTACAATAACTACAATAACAACAAAAATTACTTAATTATTCACTAATAAATTAATTTACCAGAATAATGACAAAACTTAAGGACGGTAAAAGAGTTTCTCAATTATCTTAATTTCTCCTCGTTCAGGAAACAGTCCCGAACACTCATTTATCATAAATCTCGTTTGAACCCTTCTTTTTGGGAGGATTCAGATCCTCGGTCAGCTCGTATAGACCCATTCCTTCAGTACGAAGCTTGCCCATCTCCACGAGTTTATCCCATACCTCTTGAGGAAAATTATTCGGTGGTCGAATGGCAATAATACCAGATTTTCGGCCACCACTGAGAGCGCTGCTGCCCAGTGTTGACTCAGCATCAAGCCGTGTCAATCTAAGGCGCTTTCTGAAGGTTTTATACGCTTTTTTAAGATAAGCCGGATCCATGCCGCCCTCTGGTATATCATTACTCATAGTATTTCTCCTACTGAAACATAATTAACTATTACTTTTTTTTATCTTATAGCCTCTGGATTTCAATAGACAGAAGACGCTCTCTTAGTTTTTAATCACTTGTATGATTTGCTCTCTAAATTTGGGTGCTCCACCATTAGCCGGATGTCTTACCATTGAAGCATCAATACCCATTTCTCCCAACTGAATTCTTGACTTTTCACCAACGGCAATTACCTTGGTAACATTAACTGATTCAAGTAATGCCAACATTACCGGTTTGCCTTTTTCAAACTCACTATCAGAAGGTGTCCTGTTAGACAGAATTCCTTTCTCCGGTTTGTACGGATGCCATGGCAGTGCATTCCATAAAATAAAGTCTCTCATATCGAATCCGGACGTTATCAATCTCTCCCACACAATCGTTGCGGTGGGTTCTGTAAAACCGTCTCTTTTGACAGACGGCATGCTTGTACGACGCGGCTCAATTCCTGAGAACACGTGCCCGGGAGTAATCGATTTATGCCTCATCTTCCCCAGAAGAATACGTTCAGACGTCATCGCAATTCCGGTAAAGTGCCCACCCTGATACCCCAAAGCCTCCCCTACCAGAAGATACTTCGCATTTTTCCTTTCCAACAGGTATTGCTTAAGCTGCGACAGCCTTATAGCCGGTGAATCAGAATCAATATCATTATCCTCATCTCGGCAAAACCAGGGATTAAACACGTTATCCAACTTTACTGCTTGTAAACTTTTTAAAAAACCTTCCATATCGAATGACAATCCTTCAAGAAAGAAAATTATACAATTGCAGTCTCTAAAAGGCTAATGATTGTCGATTTCTCAATCAGTCTGGTTTTTGCAACGAAACCGTTTGCATGCACAAAAAGCACATCATTTGCACCTTCAACACGTCTGAAGTCAACCCGTGGGTGATCGCTAATTCTACTGAGTGACCATCCGCTTTCACGAGTATTTTTGACTACCAGAACAGCTGCATTTTTACCTGCCTTTTTTAAATACGAGGAAATACTCAATTTCGGGTCTGGCACATCCTCCATGAAGAAAAGCACATTCAGGCCGTTAACTTCCGCAAATTCAGCTTTTTCCCGAATGAGCTGAAGACGCTCTTTCTTGTTTCTAATATCTGTGACTATGTAAGTACCTATCGCAAAGAGAAACTTTACCAGTTCACTATTTGCGTTGAGTTTCTTTGCCTGTTCGAACCTGGATAAAACAAATTCATTTAGCGGCCCCCTCATCAACCCCTTCAGCAGAGTTGCACTGCAGTCAAGCTCTCCGGCAGTTTTAATTGCACCCAGAGTATCATCAAGCACAAGCGTTCTAAACCAGACCATCTCATCCAAATCTTTTTTGAGATCAAAATGTTCAGCAAGGAGGCTTAATGTACATCTCCTTGTACCGGCCGGAAACTGGTGATGATCGAAATTCCTTTTCCCGGGATCATGAACACCACCCTGATCCAACACCCATACAGCAGGATCGGCAATCTCATCAGGCTCCACAGGCCGACGTTCTATGCATTTTACATCGTTGTCCATTGCCAGCACTATGCATACGGAAATTAGGTCATCCATGTGAGGACCACCGCCATGAGTTACTATTCTTGAAGCCAAAAAACACACACTCCTTTATATTATTTCACCATGAAAAATATTACTTCTTTAACAATAAGCAAAATTATCTCTTTGCAGACATTCAAATTGTATCAAAGAGAAATACAACAATTTCTTGTTCTGGAGTATTATAAAAGAGAAGAGTTGTTTTGCAATATAAAAGATTGTTCACCGCTCCCCGGACAAAACTGCGCCG
>CAYTLC010000020.1:0-16134 GCA_964438395.1 uncultured Candidatus Scalindua sp. | reverse complement strand
ATGTGAAAGGCAGAGGCTCGCCAGAAAGCACGTCTGGTAAACAAAAAAATTACCCTTCGACTCCGCCTGGGATGACGCCACACTGATCGGAGTTGATGCTGCCAACATCACAGTTCCTATACCTGAATATAGGCGTAGATAAATACTGATAAATACAGGGGTTAAAACAGAGAAAAAAAAGATGGATTTATGCTTGACTTTTGTTGTCTGTCGTACTATATATTGTAATACTTTAATACTGATCTACGACATATAGTGTCTTGGTGAGGTCTTAAAATAATATGTGCGGGGCTCTTTCTCCAAATAAAACCCTACTCTATAATTGAGTAATATTGAGATAATCCCCGCCATAAACTTCTCTCAGTACAAAACACCGCATTTCACGATTTACCGCTATCCTTATCCAGCTCAGAAGAACGTTCATGACTTGTCTTGTGAACAGCATCATAGATACTCGGATTTGCAGCGATAATTATCTCAAAATCCTTCCTTGTGAGTTCATAAAGAGCGCATGGTGTTACAGCACGACAGGTTGCCGTCCTGGTGCAGTGTTCCAGAAGTGCAATTTCTCCAAAGAAGTCACCTGCTATCATAGTGGCCAGATCCCTCTCTTCACCGGCAGCAGTCAGAGATATGCGGACCACACCCCTCACTATAAAATACATGGAATGTCCCGCCTCTCCCTGGCGTATTATGGCATTGCCAGCCGGTACTGTACGTGAGCGCAGACGTTCCACTATCTTTGCGAAATCATCCTTATGAACATTCTGAAAGAAATGAACCTTGTTGAGCAGTTCGTATGGGTCCACTTTCAACTTACCGGTTACCCTTCCCCTTAACCTATGGATCTCCTCTGCGAGTCTTTCCAGAATGGTCTCGGCGACACTATGTGAAAGTGTTCCATTCCGTTCATTCTCCTCAATTGCCTCGCGTTCAGCATGGATTAACATACGTTCCGAGAGGCGCTGCTGCATGGAACTGACAAATTCCGGAAACTGCTCTGCAATAGCATCAATCCTCCCCTTTGCAGATTCATTCCAATGATAGTAGGTTTTGCGTACTTCTCTTATCACCTCAGTACGGCCTGGCGTATGCTTCATTGTTTCATCCAGGCTATCAAGCACACGCATACTGGCTTGATATCGACCCCAAACCTCCTCATATTCAATAGCGGTACGTGTGGCATGAAGTCTATTATAGAGAAATCTTATGGACAGCACACGTGTCAACAAAATGTCAATAAACCTCTCCCTTCTTTTCTCTCCCGTCGAGTGAAGGGACGTTTCCGGCAGACACCCCTGATACCTCAAAGCATCCATCTGAATATCAACGGAGTATGAAAGATCCCGGTAGGCACTCTCAGTAAGATGTTCTTTACTGAACATCTCGTAGTACATGGCCTTTTCTTCCGCAAAACATCTGAAGTAAACCAGCTGGACCTCTTTTTCTTTATCCAGTTTTTCCCGTCTGAGCTCTTCCAGTTCCAAGTGGGTTTCATCCATACTGGTCTTACACTTGGTATGCAAATTATCTGCAATACTGGAGGAAAAAAGTCCGCCGGTCTGCAGTTCCGGAATACGATTCAAAGCGTGCTTCTTTGCCGAAAAAACACTTTCCAGCCGGGCCAGTCTGTCTGCAAGAGAAGGCTTATCCAATCCCAACATTGTTACAAGCTTCTTTATGCTGAGACCCTGTACCAGTAGAGTAAAGAGAACAGCTCCGGTTATTACAGCTACAAATGTATCAGTATATTTGAAAACCCCAAGACTCAAAAGCATGGCAATTGCTATACCCCCGCGCATACTACCCCAGTACATAACAGTCTGATAGCGTAGATCTATTCGAAAGGTATTAGGGAGACGGCCAACTATTGGTATAAGGCCATAGACTATAATGGCCCTGGCCAACAGCATGGCAGGTATCACCCATACCAGAATATGCAACGATTTCACCAGTGAAGGGAGATTGATCTGCAAACCAAGCAACAGAAAAATAAAGGCATTAGCAAGATATGCCAGATATTCCCACACCTCTGCAAGCAGCTTATGAACGGAAGGCGATATTTTGGAACGCCCCCACCCTCCCATGATTATCCCTGCTGATGCCGTTGCCAGAACTCCACTGACATGGAAATAGCGTTCTAAAATAAAGAATGACATGTAAGCGAGTATTATTATCAGGGAGAGTTCTATTAATGGATTGTCATGCACTTTGCTCAGTATGAATCCGGTAATCAGCGCAGTCAACACTCCTACAGAAATTCCACCGGCAAAGACGATAAAAAACTTAACTACCCCGGATAACACAGTTCCTGATGAAATATGCCCCGCAAAGGCCATCCCAAACAGGATGTGAGCGGCGACAATAAGAGTAACCTCACTAAACAGGCTCTCCCCCTCCATAAGAATCATCAATCTCTTTGGTGCACCTACCTGTTTCAGGAGAGCGCCAACCGCAACATGATCAATAATACTGAGGATTGCCCCGAGGAGCAGGGCAGCGGGAAGTTCGATATGTGTGAATTTGGATATAAGCAAACCGATAATGGCAGTGGAAATAAGCAGTCCCGGAATAGCCAGCGTGGTGATCGGTAATATGTTATCACGCAATTCACGTGTATCCATATTAAAGGCTGTTTCAAAGATAAGAGTGGGAAGGAAAACGTATAAAAAGACTTCAGGTGTAAATTTGTAATCTACAAATGGCTGTAGCATATCAGGCCCATAGGGAGCAAGCTGGGCCATAGCAAATCCTGCAAAGACCAGCGCAACTGCAAATGGAACTTTAATACGTTTAGACGCTGCCAGGACACCCGCTGCCAGAATCATCAGGATAAGGACAGCACTGACCATAACGACAACCACACCGGAACCTGGGGAAGAGTGATGATCGCCTGAACCACCATGACCACCTCCATGGCTACCGGCCCATACAATGCCATTGAAGCCTGCAGACAGCAGTACTAAGGCAAATATTATAAAGGGGATCAATCTCCAACACCGGCTGGAATATAGGCACAGGACGCCGGTAATAGTATTTGAGAATTTCATGTTTTCAAGACCAGGCAGACAAATCTTCAGATAACAAAAACGGGTCTCTGGTAATAACCGAAATTGCATTAAAGTAAATTGTATCTACTGCCCAGTGTTGGTCATTATAAAAGAGAGGGGTTGTTTTGCAATAATAAAAGATTGTGCACTGCCCCTCCCCGGACAAAAGGTGCCGAGAACAAGAAGGCGCGAAGAGCGCAAAGGAAGGAAACAAGAGAAGCTAGCCACAGACTTTCACTGATAGATAAAAAAGTTAAAGTTGAGAAAAAACATTATGATTGAAGAATTAAGAGTCTTTGTTATTGATTCGGAGTTCGGAAAGAAATCAGGTGAAAAAACTTCAAAATTCGCATGGCAGGTTTAGATAAAAATAAAAGAAAGAATAAAAAATTACTTAACCACTGATTTGCTCGGAAGTTAAAAGCGGGGAGGCTTATGACCTGGAATTTATACTTGACTTTTTATCACATATTAATACCATATCTATTAACAGTCTAATGATGATCTACAATATGTAGTATCTTGGTGAGGACTTTCAAAATAAAGCGCGGGGCTCTTTCTCACAAATAAAATAATACTCATAAAATTGAGTAACATGGAGATAATCCCCGCCTTAAACTTTTTTGCTTCTACATATTCACTATTCTTTTGTGTTATATCTCTCCAATTTCAGATTCGGGTATCCAGCCTGTTTTGGACTCGGTCTCTTTCTTGCCTTCGTCGTCATGAACATCTTCCACATCCACAAAGACATAAACCTTGTACCACTTATCTTTTTTCTCTTCTATCCTTACCTCTGCACCTTCATGTATCTTAAACTTGGGTTCATACTCTTCGCCCGGGCCGTATCTAATATTGCTCTCGTCCGCAATCACCACCCCCATTTCTACGGATTGATTATATGCCTTTAATCCCAGAGAAATGACCAGTACAAGAAAACAGGACGCGAAAATAATAATAATTTTTCTGATCCATTGTTGCCTTAAAAAGATTATAGAGAGTATGGATGCAATGAGTGCAAGATAGATATATATTGTAATGGCAGTAATCTCGCTCAGGTTAAGATAGAAATACCAGAAACACGCAACCTTAAGGATCTCCGGCTTCTGACCAATTGTCTCCCTGTCAACAAAATCACGTTTCAATAAATTGATATTTGCCTTTATGTCAGCATCTCTCGGAAGCAGCTCCTCTGCCCTGCGGTAATACATGATTGCCTTCCCCGGCGTACCCAGCCGGTAATAGGCGTTACCCAGATTGTAGTATATCTGCCCGTTAACAAAACCTGATTCAAGCAGTTGTTCGTATAAGCTGACCGCTTGCTCAAATTTCCCAACTGCATCTTCCTTTTTTCTTTCCGCCATTGCCTTCTGTCCGGCACTATATTCCTTGTTTGCTCTGAAAAAAATATCAGCCTGATTGTCACGCGCAAAAGCGTCAGCTAAATAACCCCCTTCAAAGAGAAATACAAAGCCCAAAATAAAAATTATCAGTATGTTTTTTTGTCTCATAATTGTTTTTCCAGATGCATTATAACTTGCTCCGTAGTATCCAGTGTTGACTCCATCTGCGCCTTAGACAACTGCCCGGAAGAGAACCTGCCGTAATCGCAGGACTCAAGACACTGCCTCAGCTCCTTTATTACATCATTCGATACACCACGTTTTTCCAACATATCATAAATGTTGTCTGACGTGACGGACGCCGGTGTCACATTTAACTTGTCTGCAATATGCTTAAGGACAGTCCTGGCCAGCGTGGCGTAAAACTCTGACGGATTATCAAGTTGCAATAGCTCCCGCGCGTTTGAAAGATGTTTCTGTGCATGAGCCATCGCACGCTTTTTTCTCGCGTAACCTACGTCGGTATGCAGCAACTCCCTTTGCCTCTGCACATAAAAAGATGCTACTACAATAAGAATTGGTATTATAAAAACAATAGCTAGAATAAAAGGCCTCTTGTATATAGCAGGACCCTGATTCTCAAATGAGTATAAATCGGACATGATGGGCAGAATATCTTTCGTCAATATTTTAACCTGCCCCTTCGTCATTCCCGCACCCTCAACAGACAAGTGTATGGGGATCTCTATTTCTGAGCTTTCTACCTCTATGGGAATCGGCGCGTAAGTAAGCGTTTTATATTTTTCCAGTTCCGGATCAAAGTAACTGAATGATATCCCGGGTATAATGTTACTATCTTCACTCTGCGGCTCTATTACCTTATTGAAAAGTTTTTCTCCCTTTATACCGTACCCTCTGTCTGTTATAGTCACCTTAGCCTCAAAATCGTAAGCCTTAAAGTCTTTCATACTTTCAGAATCGAGTAACGGTTCACCTATTGTCTGAATATTCCCCTCTCCCCGAATATTTATCGTTAATGTTATCGGGTCGCCAACCTTTACTTTTGTGGGTTTTGCAAGGACATCCATGGTATACTTTCCTACCGCACCGGTAAAATCGTCAGGCCTGTCAATAACCGGCAATGGTTTTATTACCAACTTCACAGGTTCTGTACTCCTTTCCACAGGATACCTCCTACCACTGCCACCCATAAATTCATCAAACAGAGAGCCTCTATTCCTCTGTTGCCTGATGATAACATTACATTTGAAACTCGCGGGAGGTATCTCTATTTTACCGGAAACCAGAGGGAAGAGTGCCGTACGAAGCTCTATTACATTATAAAGTATTCCATCTCGTACTTCCTCATAACGTCTCTCATCGCCAAGCTTCTCGGCAAGGAAGCTCTTCGTTGAAGCAGCAACATAATCGAGGTCATCAATTGGCAACCCTTTCTGGAAGTACAGTTTGAAGGATTGTACTATCTCTTCATAAATATATGCTTCCGCCTTGTTGGTTGTAAGCTCAACAAACACCATTTTATTTATATCTACCCTTTGCCCGCTTGTATCTCTCTCTTCATCTATCACACCCTCAAATGGTGTTCTGTCTATTACCTCGATATTGATCGAATTTGATGTATATGTTTTGCCCTTATATTCCAAAGTCACCGGACCTATCTCAAATTGACCCTTTTCTCTCGGGCTGAACCCATACATAAAGCCCCGGAAAACCTTAACAACATTATTTATTATCGTTGTTTGTGTTGACACACTCGGACCAAACATCAGGGAAAAACTTTCAGGCATGGATAGCTCCGGTATATCTGTATCAAAAGCCCCCTCTACACCAACTGTAAGACGGATATGGCTTCCTACTTCAACCCTGTTTTTATCCACGCTGATTACAACTTTTACTTCCTTACTTACCCCCTTCGCATAAGCGGCAGAAATCACACTAAGCATGAACACAAATATTATTAATGTTAAAACTTTTCTCTTCATATTTTACCAGTTTTTCTCTGTCTGAAATTGAGTCGATTCATTCTCTTTTTCCTGCAACTCACGGGCAGACTCCTCTGATTGCTTCAACGAGTCAAGGATCCTTTCCGCTTCTTCCTTTGTCATCTCCTTTTTCTCTTGAGGACGAGGAGGAGACTCTTTCTTTTCCCCTTCAGGCGGTTGCTCCTTTTGCTGTCCACTCTGATTACCCTTATCCTCTTTCTCCTTGTCCTGTTTTTGCTGCTGCTGCTGTTCCTGCTTCTGTTCCTGATCTTCAGGCTTTTTTTCTTCCGGAGGCTGATCACCCTGCTTCTGTTCTTCCTGTTTGTCCTCTTCTTCCTTATCCTCTTTCTCCTGCTCTTCCTGATCCTGCCGCTCTTGTTGCTCCTGCTTCATCTCTTCCATTTTTTTCTGCACAAACTCATAATTGTACTTCGCGTCCTCTTTAATCCCTTTTATTTCATCATTCTCTTTGTCTGCTATTTTACCAGTCAACTCAATAGCCTTCTTATAAAAATCCAGTGCCTCATTAAGTTTACCCTGCTTGTAAAGAGTGTTGCCCATATTATAATTAGCTTTTGCCTTTAAGGTACTATTTTTTGAACGCAAGGCATTTTTATACGCTTTTTCTGCCTCAGGAAGCTTGCCCCCTTGAAAATGGGTATTTGCAATATTAAACTCCAATTCGTCTGATTTCGGTAGATGCACCTGTGCGTCCGCAAACTTGCTTATCGCCTCGTCATACGATTTCTCATTATAAAGCAGAATCCCTTCTTCGTTCTTATCTGAAGCAGGGTCTATCCAGCCGATCAGCAAGGCACAAGCTAACGGTATTATAAATATTCTCAGTTTAGTTCTGAATTTTATCATAACGATTTAAAATAACTTTTCTATTCCACAATTCCTCTATCAAGCAGAGTCTTTTTCTTTCTGGTACGTTCTCCGATCAGGGATTCCAATGTAATAAGAATGAGGGCTATAAACAATGGAATCTGGAATCGGTTCTCATATAGCTTTATCTTTCTTCCGCCCAGTTGCTTCTCCTCCATATTGGCAATTATATTTGTATAAATATTAGCGAGGCCCCATTGTGTTCCATATGCGGGAGTATAAGCACCTCCAGTTTCAAGGGCGATTTTATTTAAAAGTATTTCGTCAAGATGAGATTTAACAACCTTACCTTCCTTATCTTTTAGTAACGTCTCATTACCTTTACCATCTTTCAGTTTTATGTAAGCGCCCTCTTTCTTACCGACTCCGACCGTGTAAACAACTATACCCTGCTCCTTCGCAGCTTTTGCCATTTCCATAGCATTTCCCTGATGATCTTCTCCATCGGTAATAAGAACGATCGTCTTGTGCTTTTTCAGTTTGCCACTAAACGCTGACATACTCTTTTTTATCGCCTCACCGAATGATGTGCCTCCAACAGGAATCAGACTTGTGTTAATATCATCCAGAAAAAGATTGAAGGCACCGTAATCAAGAGTCAACGGACATTGAAGAAACGCAGTCCCCGCAAACGCAACCAAACCAACCCTGTCACCGTCAATAACATTTATAAGATCACTTATCTCTCTTTTGGCCGCTTGCAATCTGTTTGGCTTAATGTCATCTGCCAGCATACTGCGAGATGTGTCTACAGCAACAACAATATCTATCCCCCTTCTCTCCACATCTTCCCAATGGTATCCCCATTTAGGCTGCACCAGAGAAAACACAATGAAGAGCAGTGCCGTGATAATAAAGACCGCCTTTATCTTCTGCTTCCTTTTGCTTACAGACGCTACGATGCTGTCCATCAATTCCGCCTGGACAAATTTCTTTATTGCATTCTGCCTGTTCCTATAAAACACAACATAAGCCAACGCCATAGTAAAAACAATTGGCAGCAGATATAGATAATTAATATTTTCATATTTCATATCACGGAATTCTCCTGAATCTTGTATTTGCAAGTACAACTTCTAAGAGAAGTATCCCAAACGCGGGAATTAGCAGGTAAGTAAAAAGTTCACTATACTCAGTGTATTTGGCTTCCTCCATTTTGGTCTTCTCCAGGCTGTCAATCTGTCGGTAAACTTCTTTCAGAGAGGCGGTGTCCGTTGCCCTGAAGTACTTACCGCCGGTTATCTTTGCAATTTCAGTCAAACCCTCTTCATCAATATCAATCTGTATAGACCTGTACGTCTTCAATCCGAAAAGGTTTTTGACAGGATAAGGTGCAAGTCCCTTCGTACCGGCCCCGACGGTGTATATCTTAGTACCAAATGTTTTTGCCAGTTCGGCGGCAGTTAACGGATCAATCCCTCCGGCATTGTTACGTCCGTCAGTCAGAAGAATCACCACTTTACTTTTAGCCTTGGAAGTTTTAAGCCTGTTTACGCATACGCCTATAGCCGAACCGATTGCAGTACCATCCTCAACCATTCCGATTTCCACTTTGTCTAGAAATTGCAGCAACACATCATAATCAAGCGTCAGAGGGCATTGTGTATAAGCCTGTCCGGCAAAAACCACCATTCCTATTCGATCGTTCTCTCTCCATTCTATAAAATCTTTTACCACCTCTTTAGAAACGTAAAGGCGGTTCCTTCTTTTGTTTTTCAAATGAAAATCTTCTGCAAGCATACTGCCTGAAACATCCAACGCCAGGATTATGTCTATTCCCTCTGTGGTAACCTTTGAATGCGCCTTTCCCGATTGTGGCCTCGCAAGGGCGAGCACCAGCAAAATAATTATCAACACCCTCAATGCAATCAGAATGTGTCTATATTTAACGGAGCTTCCCTGTTCTATCCTTTTAAAATAATTGAGAGAGGAGAACCTCAGAATCCCGCGATCTTTTCTGAAAATGTAATTAGCAAGTACAAGCGGGACCAGGATAATGATTAAGCACAGAATTAATGGATCTTTTAAAATTATCATTCTTTACCTGCTATATTTTTTAATTTTGCCTGATTCTTGTATAACATCATTCCTCTTACTTAATTAACGTCCGCATTCTCAACAATATTTTCCTGAAAAACTACTTTAGTTTCATCAACCAGTTTCTTTGCCGAGTTAAATGAACTCTCTATTTCACGACTGTCCGGGCCATAGGCGGCAAACTTGACCATGTCACAGTGTTCCAGAAAATTCCCAACGAGTTCTTTGTGCACTCCTGATAATTTCCCTGTAACCGTCATCTCTAACAGAAACTCTTCTGTAGTTCTTTCAGGGGCCATCAGTTTAAACCTGTTCTCAATATAGTGCCTGACAATATTTGACAGACGATAATAATACTCCTTTATCTGGCCCTTCGTTACGAGGTCCATGGCCCTTAAACTTTCAAGGTCATTATAAGCAATCTGATGGGCGGAAAGTGGCTCAGGTATCGACTCCGTCTCTGCCTGTTTCCTGTGATATACGTAATGCAGGACAATAGCCACCAGCAATAAAACGCCAAAAACTATTGCAATAATGATGTACAGCTTAAAATATCTTTTGTCCAAAGAGACTGGAGGTTTGATGCCCCTTACATCACTGGCATCTGCATCCAGCACGGTTACAACCTCAACAAAGATTTCCGGAGTCTTTGCCACCTCTATCTCAGGCTTAAGTTTCTCTTTATATTTAATATCAAATGCGGAAATTATATATGAACTGGCTTTGTATGTTTCCAGAACATAATTAAGCTCCCTTGTAATTCTACCTTCGTCCCGCTTAATATCAGAAACGGCAAAATCCTTTACTGTAAGCCCACCGATCTTATCTTGTGTTTCAGGAAAAAAAACCTCTACATTCTCGGGAAAATCTACCGTTATCTTATAATTTATTTCATCTCCAATTGTAGCCCTGGCCTTATCAACACCAGCGGTTACGTTAACCGATTTATTTGAGCTCTCATCCTTTAATGCATCTTGTGCAAGGCACGTATCTCCTGCGTACAAGAAGAGCATGAAAATAATTATTGCGTATCTAGTGATATTATTCATGTTAAACAAATGGATTATATTAAAACCCAAAAAATTCCAAAAATTATTAAGCAGTTGGTTAGCCATCCTTCGCAGATAGTCGATACCGGACTGATCAGGCTGCCAGGCGAGATACTTGCCATACTCAGTCGGAACTAATTGGCGGGTTTAATACCTTAGTCTCTAAATCGTAATTTTTACCAGGATCTGCTAAAGCACAATAATCAGTACACCATTATCCGGTTATACCCGGAAAGCAAATTTAATGTTCCCAAAAGAATCCATAAAATAATGTAGCCAAAGTATTTGTATAAAAGCCGAGGTCAGAACTGCAGTCTCTTCTCTCTCGCCCTGAAAAACTTCATAATTGGTTCTACATACGAGCTGTCCGTTCTCACGTCAACCAGATCGACTCCCATACCTCTAAATAATTTTGCCCTCTCCTCCATATTTTTTACATTAAAACTGTTAAACCGTTCCATCATTTTCCTGTCTGAGGTATCAATAAGCGTTATCTCACCGGTCTCTGCATCTTCCAGCTCAACAAACCCGACATTTGGTATCTCCAGTTCCCGGGGATCTGTCACGGAAACAGCAACCATATCGTGACGCTTGTTTGCAATGCGTAAAGCGCGTTCGAAACCCTCAGTTATAAAGTCTGAAACCAGGAAGCAGACGGTCTTGCGTTTCGTAACTTTCAGGAGATACTCAAGGGCTATTGATATATCTGTGCCCTTATTTTCCGGTTTGTAGTAAAGCACCTCTCTGATCACACGAAGTACATGTGTTTTTCCCTTCTTCGGAGGAACAAACTTTTCAATCTTATCAGTAAAGAGGATTAAACCAACCTTGTCATTGTTCCTGACAGCAGAGAAGGCAAGCACAGCACAAATCTCAGTTGCAATCTCATTCTTAAACTGCTTCTCGCTCCCAAACTCTCCGGAAAAACTGAGATCAACCAGAAACATAATGGTCAGTTCCCTCTCTTCAGTATATCTTTTTATGTATGGATGCCCCAAACGTGCCGTAACATTCCAGTCAATTGTACGGATATCGTCTCCTGCCTGATATTCCCTCACCTCGTCAAATTCCATACCACGACCTTTAAATACGCTAACGTATTCACCGGCCAATACGTCGTTTACAAGCCGACTTGATCGTATCTGTATCTGTTTTACCTTTTTTAGTATTTCCTTTGGGATCATAATTAACCAATATTGGAATTCGTATGCATACTCATTACAGCACTATAATATAATCGAAAAAAACAAAATTTCAAGTTAATGTATTTAAGTCATTTATACTCCTCCCCCGATTTAAGAGTAACTCCATTTAGTTCCATGAAACCCAAAAAATATTAAATTTTTTGACTTTCATTTACCCTTTATAGTATAATCGCTCTTTTTCGTTTTCAAAATGCTTTAAAGCCTGAACAAAAAGGAACCTTTTTTTCTATAAATTTGTTTTAAATATAAATGAAGATTAAAATTACAACAGAAGAGCGGAAATCTGATTTCGCAAAGGAAGTTGAAGAGAGAAGCGGAATAGATGTTAAGAAATGTTATCAATGCGGTAAGTGTACGGCAGGTTGCCCTGTAGCGTATGAGATGGACTACATGCCAAACCAGATAATCAGGTTTGTACAGCTCGGCATGAAACAAGAAGCCCTGACTTCAAGAACAATATGGTTATGTGCCTCCTGTGTAACGTGTACAACGAGGTGCCCCAAAGAAGTAAAGATTGCGGAATTAATGGATGTTTTAAGAGAAATGGCACTTGAAGAAGGCATAGCAAACCCGACGGAAAAGGATATTACCACTTTCCACAAAGCATTTCTTAACTCTATCAAGAAACATGGTCGAATCTCTGAGACTGGAATGCTAATGGAGTTCAAAAGTAAGAGGCCTAAAGCCGCTTTAAAGAGCATTTTGCAAGATGTGGCAGATGGATCTCAATTGATGATGAAGGGAAAGTTATCATTGGCGCCACACGATATTAAAGGCAAGGACAGTATTAAGCGAATTTTCGAGAAGCTTGAATAAAAGATAAAGATACAACTACAAATAATGACAGAAGAAACAAAAAAAACAAAGATAGGTTATTATCCGGGCTGTGCAATCACAAAGTGTTCAACATCGGAAGAGTACGGTACGTCAGTTTTGGGTGTCTCCCGTGTTATAGGCCCTGAACTGGAAGAGATCGATGATTGGAACTGCTGTGGCGCTTCTTCTGCCCATGCGACTAACCATAAACTGTCTACTGCCCTGTCGGTTAGAAATATCAGCCTGGCAGAGAAAGACGGTTATGATGAAGTCCTTGCACCATGTCCTATGTGTTCCCAAAGATTGATTGTTTCTCAGGACGATGTTGAAAATGATGAAAAGCTGAGAAAGGAAGTAGAAGACGCTATAGAGATGCCAATCAGTCGCAATGTTAAGGTTTCAAACTACCTTGAAATTGTCAAGAACTACAGCATGGATGAGATTACGGAGAAACAGAAGAAGAAACCTGAAGGCCTGAAGATTGCCAGTTATTACGGATGTCTCCTGGTAAGACCTCCCAAGATACTTAAATTTGACGACCCTGAAAACCCAAAGACTATGGACGATATTGTTAAAGCAATTGGAGCCGAAGCTGTGGATTGGGAATTCAAAACAAACTGCTGTGGTGGTGGTTTTACACTCAGCAAACCGGATATAGTAGTTAAACTGACTCATGATATCCTGGAAGGCGCCATTGATGCAGGTGCAAACGCCATAGCTGTAGCCTGCCCTATGTGCCATGCAAACCTTGATATGAGGCAGCAAGCTATAGAGAAAGAATATGGACGTAGATTCAATCTCCCTATAGTGTATATCTCAGAACTAATCGGCCTTGCTCTTGGTCTAAAACCAAAAGACCTCGGCATGGATAAACACTTTATCGATACAGGTTCTGTCATTGACACATTTTCAGATATAGAAAAATAAAAGGAGTATGTACAAGTGAGTAAGAAAATCGGTGTTTTTGTCTGTCATTGTGGTACGAATATCTCTGCTACAGTTGACGTTGAAAAAGTTGCCGAAGAGGCCAAAAAGAACAACCCGGGTGTTTCGTATACAACCACCTACAAATACATGTGTTCTGACCCCGGTCAGAAACTCCTGAGAGATAAGATCAAGGAAGAAGGACTGGACGGTGTAGTCGTCGCTGCCTGTTCTCCTAAGATGCACGAACATACATTCCGTAATGCCTCAAAAAAAGCAGGTATGAACCCGTATCATGTAGAAATCTCAAATCTCAGGGAACAGTGTTCGTGGGTCCATCCTGATAAACCCACAGGAACTGAAAAGTCTGTCGATCTCGTAAGAATGATGACCGAGAAGACCAGGAAAGATAAATCCCTGAATCCAATTAAAGTGCCGGTAACAAGAAAAGCCCTCGTCATCGGTGGCGGTATTGCCGGAATACAGGCTGCTCTGGATATTGCCGATGCCGGACACGAAGTAATTATGGTTGAGCGGGAGCCGTCAATAGGCGGTCATATGGCCCAGCTGTCTGAAACGTTTCCTACCCTGGACTGTTCACAGTGTATCATGACACCGAAGATGGTAGAGCTTGCACAGCACGAAAACATAAAGCTGTACACATGGTCTGAAATAGAATCTGTCGATGGTTATATTGGTAACTTTGATATCAAGATACGTATGAAAGCAAGATCGGTTGATCTGGATCTGTGCACAGGATGTAGCTCCTGCTGGCAAGTATGCCCGTGCAAAAAAATAAAGAGTGAATTTGACATGGGCCTTGGAAACAGGACTGCGATATACGTTCCTTTTCCACAGGCGATCCCCAGTAAACCTGTTATCGACAGAGAAAACTGCATTCTTATGAAGGATGCGCGCAAGAGAAATATTAAACCAAATGACTCCAAGGTCTGCAGAAAGTGTCTGGACTCATGTCCGATAGCACCTGTTAAGGCTATCGACTACAACCAGGTAGATGAGATTGTTTCCGAGAAAGTCGGCGCAATAATTGTTGCAACAGGCTACAAGGAACTTGACGATACAAGTATGTATGGTGAATATGGTGGCGGAAAATATAAAGATGTAATAACCGGACTGCAATTTGAACGTCTTGCAAGTGCTTCAGGCCCTACCGAAGGTGAGATTCAAAGACCTTCTGACGGAAAGGTGCCGGAGATAATCGTATTCATCCAATGTGTGGGATCAAGAGACCCTGCCAAAGGATGTTCGTATTGCTCCAAGACCTGCTGTATGTATACAGCCAAGCATACCATGCTGTATAAACACAAGGTACATGACGGACACGCATTTGTATTCTACATAGATATCAGGTGCGCCGGAAAAGATTATGAAGAGTTCTCAATGAGAGCGATTGAAGAGGAAGGCGCTACCTATCTCAGAGGCCGTGTCTCAAGGATTTATAAAAAAGGTGATAAACTTGTTGTACTCGGAGCTGACACACTAACCGGTTCAGTAGTAGAAATAGAAGCGGACATGGTTGTGCTCGCATCTGCAATG
This sequence comes from uncultured Candidatus Scalindua sp., assembly GCA_964438395.1. Taxonomy (GTDB): domain Bacteria; phylum Planctomycetota; class Brocadiia; order Brocadiales; family Scalinduaceae; genus Scalindua. Next base: position 1,262 of record CAYTLC010000020.1, on the reverse strand, counting down.
AAGGCACAGGATGATGCTGAAAAATTCGCGCAGAAGCTGAGCATACAGTACAACAAAGATAAATTTCTCTCGGAGATACATCCAAAACTGAAACCGGTAGAGAGTAGCAGTGCCGGAATATTCCTTGCAGGAACTTGTCAGGGTCCTAAAGATATACCGGAAACGGTTGCACAGGCAGGTGCTGCGGCAAGTAAGGTACTTGCACTCTTATCAGCAGATGAGCTGGAACGTGAACCTGTTGTCGCCAAAGTAGACAGGCTCCCTGCACCAATATTCTCAACCTGTATCGGGTGTTTCTACTGTCAAAGGGTCTGTCCGTACGGAGCGATTGAGGAAGAAGATATCAAGGCGAGAGACGGCAGTACAATAAAGACCGTTGCAAAGGTAAACGTTGGTCTTTGCCAGGGATGCGGTTTGTGCGCAGCAACATGCAGGTCCAAGAGTGTTGAGTTGGCCGGATTTAATGACGAACAAGTCTTCGCGGAGATTAATTCCGTAGAATTTAATTAGAAAATACAATGTCTAAAGCTGAAGCTAAACCTGAAAATCAATTCGAACCTAAGATAATTGCCTTTCTCTGTAACTGGTGTACCTATGCCGGGGCTGACCTTGCAGGTACAGGAAGAAAAGAGTATCAGGCAAATGTACGCATCATTAAACTACCATGCACCGGAGGAATAGATCCCCTCTTTTTGATAAAGGCATTTGAACGTGGAGCAGATGGTATTCTTGTTTCAGGATGCCATCCGGGAGATTGTCACTACAATTCCGGTAATTACCACGCCAGACGTAGATGGAATGTATTCAGACCACTGCTCGAATTCTGCGGTATTAATCCGGAACGGATTCAGTTCTCATGGATATCTGCTGCGGAAGGTGGAAAATGGGTGGAAACAATAAACGGTATAGTTGACGCGGTAAGAGAACTTGGCCCGTTTGAATCGTATCAGAAGCTTAATACAATCGGCCCTGAGGTTTCAGGTGGAGCAAATGCCGCATCCGGTGAAACAAGCTGATTAAATTAGTAATGTATGACAGGTTTGTTAACCTGAATCTATAGAATATGGAGATGAGTTGAATGATTGAGGAACTGAGAAAAAAAGCTGAGGAACTCCTGAAGAACGGCACGGTAAAAGTTGTCTTCGGGTACGGTGAGGGAAGCGTGCCGGAAAGAACAAGGCCGGTATTTATTACTAAACCAGAAGATGTAAACAAATTAACGTGGAATAAGTACTGCGTTTACAACCTTACAACCTACCTCA
>CAYTLC010000019.1:0-22773 GCA_964438395.1 uncultured Candidatus Scalindua sp. | reverse complement strand
AAAACATTGGAATGACAGAAGAGGATTCCGTTGCTTAATTTTGTTGGGGAGTGAGCTAACTTGTTGCGTTTTATAATTAAAAGAATATAATGAATCTAGTGATAATGCTAAAACGGTGAATAGAAAGGAGAGGATAAAGTGGAGACTATTTATGAGGGACATTGGTACCATTCACATGATAATTCAAGCTCGTTAAGACAGTGCGGACTATACGAAGAGAAAAAGGAACATCCAAGTCACATTTACGATGATGATGTTACAGACGCAAGCCACATTGACGACCGTGTTGCTGACAAAGGAAATAAGAGAGTCTTAAGCGGCAACGAGATAACCGCTAGCATACAGGAATTTCTGGAAGTTGGGATGAAGTATAAAATCAGCATCGAGACTAGAGACGATAAGTACAACCTCCGGATTGAAAGTATCTGAGCACGTTTTTTCTTTTACAGTTTTGCCGGAACAATCATAACGGGACACGGAGAGTGCCGCACTACCCGTTCGGCTACACTCCCTAAAAGAAAGTGCTTCACTCCGGTTCTCCCGTGAGTTGACATCACAATCAGGCTCACATTATTTGCTTCTGCAAAATTAATAATCTCCTGATAAACAGCTTTCTTCGGTTTAATGACGGCAGTTTCAACAGGTAAACCGGCAAATTGTTTTTCTGCTATTTCCTGAATTTGTTCTGAAGCATGGCTGTACACTTTTTCCAGCATCCCTTTTTTATCAGGAAGCGCCAACCCATATTCAAAATTAATACCTGCCGGTGGCACGACATCGACCACTTTCAAAAGGGTAATTCTGCTCTTATCTTTTCCAGCCAGCTCTACCTGTTCCTTCGCATACTCAAATGCGGACTCAGATGCTCCCGAAAGATCTGTTGTTACAAGGATATGTTTCATGATTTTTCTCCTCCAATGTTTTACAAGCCTGCACTCTTAAATGTAGCAGTCACAATAGCCTGAGCCTCTTCCTGGATATTCCTTAGGTGCTCTGTACCAACGAAACTCTCGGCATATATTTTATAAATGTCTTCGGTACCTGATGGCCTGGCAGCGAACCAGCCATTTTCAGTAACCACCTTCAACCCCCCTATCGCCGCGTTATTACCCGGCGCGTGAGTGAGTTTAGCAATTATGCTTTCTCCCGCTAACTTTTCTGCTTTAACCATATCGGATGTTAACTTCCCCAATACAGCCTTCTGCTCACGACTTGCAGGTGCGTCAATGCGTTCGTAAACAGGATCACCAAATTGGCTTTGCAACTCCTTATAATGCTCTCCGGGATCACGTTGAGTGGTCGCCGTTATCTCAGCAGCCAGTAGGTCCAGGATAATTCCATCCTTGTCGGTTGTCCATACCGTTCCCTGCTTTCTCAAAAATGATGCTCCAGCGCTCTCCTCTCCACCAAAACCGCACGAACCGTCAATAAGGCCATCTACAAACCACTTAAAGCCAACAGGCACCTCGTTGAGCCTACGCCCCATGTGTGCGGCGACACGATCTATCATAGAGCTTGAAACAAGTGTTTTACCAACAGCCGCATCTTTTGGCCAATCAGGACGGTTTTGAAAAAGATACCAGACTGCCACTGCAAGGTAGTGGTTCGGGTTTAGGAGACCGGTACTTTTGGCAACAATACCGTGACGGTCATAATCAGGATCATTTCCAAAGGCAATGTCGAACTCATCCTTAAGTTCTATGAGTCCGGCCATAGCATATGGCGATGAACAATCCATACGGATTTTTCCATCCCTGTCAACCGCCATAAACGAAAATGTAGGATCTACATATTTGTTTACTACTTCTATATCTAATCCGTATCTTTCGGCGATGGGTTCCCAGTAGTCTACGCCTGCCCCCCCCATGGGATCCACACCGATCCTGAGCCCTGCAGATGCAATAGCCTTCATATCGATGATATTTTCGAGATCATTTATGTATGGCTCCACATAATCATATTCGTGTGTTGTATTGGCATTCAGCGCACGTTCAACAGGCACACGTTTTACATCCTTTAAGCCTTGCATAAGTATTTCGTTGGCACGGTCCTGTATAATATTAGTAGTGTCAGTGTCAGCTGGGCCTCCTGTTGGTGGGTTGTATTTGAAACCTCCGTCATCGGGTGGGTTGTGAGACGGAGTGATGACCACTCCATCCGCAAGCCCTGATGTTCTGTTTTGATTATAAGTTAGGATTGCGTGAGAAATAACAGGTGTTGGAGTATAGCCTGAACCTGTCTGTATCATAATATCTATGTCATTAGCAGCAAAAACTTCAACAGCTGTGAAAAACGCAGCCTCAGACAGTGCATGAGTATCCTTGCCAACATAAAGAGGTCCCGTAATATTACCTGATTTCCTCAATTCGGATATAGACTGGCAAATAGCAAGGACATGGTCCTCATTAAAAGAGTTTTTAAATGAAGAGCCTCGATGTCCGGATGTACCGAATGAGACTAGATTATGTGAATTATCGATATCTGGTTTGTTTGTATAGTAAGCAGAAAGGAGTCGAGGTATATTTGTGAGAAGCTCACGTGGAGCCTTTTTACCTGCAAGTTTATGTGCGTTCATAATAACCTTCCGTTAAGAGCCTTCCAAATGATAGACCCACAAAAATTCCCTGAGTAAGGTAATCTGAACTGATATTAGAATAAAGAGTCAGGGTTGTTAATCTATATCGTCAATATCCTTATCCGCACAATTAATGCACCGATCTGCAAAAGGAATCGCTTTGAGTCTTTCTGCAGCTATAGCCTTTTTACATAACATACATTTCCCATATTCATTCCGCTCAATGCGTTCGAGTGCTGAATTTATTTTCTCCAATTCTGAACGCGCAAGACCACCCAGGGCCTCAAGCACATCGTCATTTTCTCGCTCTACTGCCTGTTCTCCAGAATCAGGATTTGGAGCGCCATTGGTATGCAGTATATCTTGATCAACCTTATTTATACGTCCCTTTATCTCATCTCGCCTATCAATGAGCTTCCTGCGAATCTGATCATACTTCTTCATGGTAACCTCCAACCATTTGTCTTTTTCATAATATATCTGCAGTCGAATGCGGAAAATATATCAACAACATATATTTCCTGACCACTGCGGTTCTTACCCACAATTATTGTATCAAAAATTGATATTAATTGTTACCCATTAATGAGTCTTTTATTGACTCAATCAAGGCTCATAAAAATTAAAATAAATCTGCCACTTATTGAAAACGCTTTAATAGAAGGCCATGCCAACAGACACCACTTAAGATGTTGAACCGTTTCCTTCAGCTCTCGGCCACATACATAACTTAGTTATCAGTTGTTCTATTATGAGAGTTGGCGATAGCCGACCTGTTTTACATAACAAGTCAGCCTCAAGCATATACTCCCATTTTTCAGACATCTCCTCCTCATTAAAATTCCGGGCCTGCTTTATCATTTTGTCAACAAATGGTCTTGGAGCATATCGTTTTTCTAAAATCTCTTCCTTACTTCCACCCTTGTCCAGAACCCTGACAATCTTCCACAAATCCTTCATTCTTCTATGTGTTGAAATTACAATAGTTATGGCTATTGATCTCGGATCAAATGTAATTGCTTTACGCTCGTTTTCCATACCTATGTTGAAAATATTTTCTGCCATCTTTACAGCAGAGATCGTATCTTTCATACCAATTGCATCGAGAAGATTAAAAAGTTTCTCTCTATGACTTGCCCCTGAGAACATTTGAATATCTTCTATGGAAATTTCACTCCTATCACCTACAAAAATTGACAGTGCATCCAGCTGCCTGTCAATAACTGCCAGATTGTTTCCGGTTCTTTCCAGTAAACAAAATGCGGATTTAAGATTCATTGTCTTGTCGTAAGTCCTGGCATGCACAACAATCCATTTTGTTAATTCACTGTCATGTTCTGGCTTCTTCGTTTCCCAGGGTGCAGGACGATCAAAAAGTTTATCGCATTCGACAAGAATGCCATGTTTGCCGCTCATTGCTTTTGCTAATTTAGTTCTTTTGTCTATGGATAACACTTCCAATATCAAACAGTTAGTGCTGAAAGGATTTTTGATGTATTCCGAAATCCTTTCCTGATACTTAACCAGGAGACCATCAGCATTCTCAACTATTATCAACTTATGCTTTCCAAACATCGGAGCAGTTCTAACTTCATCAAAAACATCGTTTAATAAAGCAGAAACTTTAACATTTTGTGTGGCACTACCTTCTGCCTGGTTAAGCGTAAAGTTACTTCCCGTGTCTTTACCATTAAACTCGATCAAGCCCTCTTTAACTCCTCCTTCAAGAAAAAACTGCTTTTTTATACCTGTTAATGCCTGTTTCTTTAGAAAGTATTCGCTACCACTCAACATATAGACGGGTAAGTTGTTTGATTTACTATGCTTGTGTAAAAAGTCCGTAATTTTCATATCGACAGCCTAAAAAACTTATGTTATGTACAGGGAAGTAAAAGTGCTTTTTTAATATCCGAAAAAAAAATCTGCTTTTTTCCTCAAAGATGTTGACATAATTAAACTTATGTGTATAATCAGCTTCAATTTGATGCCCTTACCTTTTGCAAATTACGTTCTTGAGAATTATAATTGTTTTTGGAGTAATCGAATATGGCCACAATCACAAAAAGAGAACTAGCTGAGGCGATCTCTCAAAAATTAGGAAGCCCACAAATCGTAACTAAACAAACCATTCAGCTTTTCCTTGAATTATGCACTGAGGAGCTTGTTAAAGGCAATCGACTGGAATTCAGGGATTTTGGCATTCTCACTACTGTAGAAAGAGGATCCAGGATTGGAAGAAACCCCAAAACCGGCACAACAGTAGACGTACCTCCAAAAAGAGTTGTCAGGTTCAAATCAGGAAGACTTCTAAAAGAGAAGGTTCAAAATGATTCCCCGAAAGATACACCAACAGAAACAGATGCCAGCAGTGATATTTCTCCTCAGGGCCAGTAACTTGTATCCGGCGGAGTACCCTTGAACTTGTCAACATAGTTTATGTGCGAGCGGTCTTTTGAGAAACCATGATCTACCAATCTCCATTTGCTTCCTGATCTTTTGTAAGTAATTTTATAGGAATATTCTGACGTTCTCGATCTCCAGAAGAAAAAATGTGACAATCCAGTCATAAAAATATTTATTTTCTGTGCATAGGGATCAATATCTTCAAATACTGCAACGCACTTTCTGGTAACTCCCGGACCATATTCTCCTTTCATTTTATCAGAACTTAAATACTTCTCACCATCTTCAGAAACTTTTTCTGCAATCTCCGGGATATATTTAGCCTCGTAATACTTGTTCGTGTCAGTTAACAACATAGTCGACACTGATACCGAAATTGCCTTATCTATAGTATTTCCTATTGAGAATACCCAGATCAAAAATTTCTTTTCATCTTCTGTGCCCTTATTGTCTGCAAAATATTCAGGAACGCTCCATCCAAGATCTATTTCTGATCCCTCAGATACTACGGGAATAAAGACGACAAGATAAATAAACAAAAACAGACACAAATATTTTAGCTTTTTCACTAATAAACTCCTGGGACTCTAAATTTAGCAAATATGATTTATGTTATGGGTTTAAATTGACTACTTCTATCTACTAAGAAGAATTTAATAAATACTTTGAGATACCATCTATATCTTTAAATATCTTATCTGCATCTTGCAGGTACTCTTCTGAAAGAGAAGTTTGTACTGCAAGGCACGTTAGGCCGGCACCCTTAGCAGAAGTAATACCTGCCGGCGCATTTTCTATAACTACGCAATCCTCTTTTGTCGTTTTAAGTTTATCTACGGCTTTCAAGTATGGTTCAGGGTTTGGTTTTCCTCTATTTACCATTTCTCCGGTAACAATAACTTCAAAGATATTTTCCAGTCCCATCTGTAAAACCTTCTTAACAACATCTAAGCGGGTACCGGTCACCAAGGCTAGATTGTACTGGCGATCCTTTAACTCTAACAATAAATTCTTAATACCTTTTATCAGTGTTACGGTAAAAATATCATTAAATATCTTACGTTTAAGTTTTATTATCTTGTCAGCGGTTTCGTCTGAAATTGAGATATTACTTTTTTTGGCAAATATTTCCATTGTTTCCCTGCCTGTCATACCTTCCATCAGGTAAATCTCCAGATCTGAAACATGCATATCTATAGCCGACAAAGCCTCTTTCCATGATTTGATATGGTAAGGCATTCCATCGACAACCACACCATCCATATCAAAAATAACCGTATTAATGTTTTGCATCTTCTATTAACTTCAGGGCAAACTTTATAGGGACACCAAAATTTGCTCCCCTGAAACCGCGAAAGATTCCATAATTTACAGCAATTACTTCACCTTTATTATTAAAAAGCGGTCCTCCGCTACCACCAACAGTTGTTTGCGCATCGTATATAATTCTTTTACTTAAAACATCACTAATATGCCCCTGGGTTGCTATAGGTTTTATAAGGCGACGGTTAGAAAGTTCCTGAGCTGCATCAAGAAATGGTAATTTAGATATTTCCTGTGCAATTTCAGGATCGCTTTTGGCGTAAAGAGCATTCATGCCGGCCGGATAACCCAACAGAACAACAGGCTCTCCCTCTATCGCATCTCCATTACTCAGATCCAACTCTATATCCGGCACTTCAATACCTTCAGGATCAAAACTTAATAGAGCAACATCGGCAATGTCAGAAACCTGTTCTACTTTAAGCAGAACAGGATCTACCACATCAGGAAAAAAAGCCCTGAATACCTCAATCCTGGGTGTCAAACCTGGTTCTACAGGAAAGGCCTGTGCCGTCTGCTGCCACCAGGGCTCTGCGACATGTCGATTTGTTAAAACCATACCATTGCCTATAATAAACCCTGTTCCTGTAAGTTCATTAGTAAGTAGACGTCCATCCTTCCATGATTTTAACGGCTTACCTGAAGCGTCATCAATTAATAAGAAAGAACACTGAATTAAGCAGACACCCTTACTGAAATCTTTTATTATCTTTTCACCGATAGTGCTTTCGGATTCAAGAAGCTCTACTCTTTTTGTTGTCTCTGTCAGGCCGGAGTATATGTTATAGACTAATGTAATAATACCAATTAAAGCGAGCATGAAGATAAAGGCAGTAACAAGTTTAAATTTCGCTGAAGATTGTGTATACGCCTCAGATAATAAACTCTTAAAAAAAGCTTTCGCTGTTATCAGCTTTCTTCCTTTTTGTGGTTCTCTGGCAATATCCATAGAATCTGCCAGTATTTCCCTGAATGGCTTACATACATCTCCTTCCTCAGTTTTTATCCTGAAACGCGCCCTTGGCCCATTATTACCAAATTCAATAAGATCTCCATCGTGAATAACAACCTCCTTTATCTGCCTGTTATTCACAAACGTGCCCTCAGCGCTATCTAAATCCTTCAGGACATAATCACATTCCTGTAAATTTATTTCAGCATGAAAAGATGAGGTGCTTTTGTCGATAGATTGATCAAAATTGAGATTGCAGGAGGGATCTGTTCCAACACTGATTTTGGAATCCGTAAAGAATTCAGTCTTACCTCTTTTGCTTCCTGACAGATGAACAAAGATAGCCTTCATTTATTATTAACAAAATGGTTATACACAATGCCTGCAAAAGCACTTAGTCCCTTTGTGTCTTTACCTTTACCCAGTTTTGTTATCTTGTTTTCGAGTTCTGCTCTATTTCTAAAGTTTTTCGATATGTATTCTGCCACGAAAGTCTGGGCAGAGATAAAATTCAAATCAATACCCTGATCATCAGAGCTCTCGGCTATTTTGTATGCAACCAGATCAGCTATTGTCTTTAATGTGATATCTTTCTTACTGCATATCTTGTCTTTAACCGTTTCAAAATCCAAGTGGTCACTTGCTGTATAATATTGATAGATTGTATCAGCAAAGGTTTCCAACCCTTTAATTCCACCGTCTAATATTGTCAACTTCTCATGAAATTCATCAAAAGTACAGTGGTTTTCTGAAATGTATTCTGCAGTTATTTCCTCTGCCTTAGAAAGATTATTTTCCGGCCCCCTGTCATAAGGCCCCTTGGATATTTTAAGAGCCACAATATCCGTTATGGGTTTTAAAGTAACATCCTCAACGCTACGTATGTGATTTATAACCTCTTCTACATCCAATTTATCCTTCATCGGAGTTCATTATACTAATGCTTAGACATAAATCAACTCTGATATGTAACAGATCAGTTAATAGACAAAATACCCGGATGGTTCGTTTTAAATAACTATTTTTGAGAGTTGAGACAACAGCTGACTCATTAAATGCATTTGACAGGAGTATGAAAATTTTGGTGGGTATATTAAAGAGATATTAAACAAAAAAAAGGCTTCAGGGTCGATGTTTAATCCTGAAGCCTTTAGTTAGTTCTTGCTAAAAGTAAGTTCCTGTCTATGGTCTCCGGTAGCCGGACGGCCTGCAGCTCCTAAATCAAATGTAACCTGTACAATTTCACCAGAATCAACACGAACTTCTCTGCTATCCGAGTTGCCATGGATATCTGTAACTGAAACAGTATGATGCCCTTTACCTACCTGGAAAACACGGTTTCCGTTGTGACCGGTAGTATCTGATTGGTCATCAATACTCACTTCTGCATCTCCAATCGGTGAACCCGCTGCAGTAACCTGAACAATGACGGTTGCAGGTTCGTTCCAGTCGCCAGCAATACTTACTGTACCTGCACAGAAAATTAATCCCGCAGCCATGAGTAAAGTAAATTTCAGTTTACTCTTCATTTCTGTCTCCCTTATAAATTAATAAACAATATAAATAGCAATATCCTGATCACTCATATATGCACAGAACAGACCACCTGTCTGTTTTTCATAAAGTTCATTATACTGGTGCATAATGACAAATCAACCGTGATGTGTGTTACCACCTCCTGAATGGGTTGTGAATGTTTTTTTAGATAATCTAAAACTATTTATCAATGATTATGACTTTAGTAAATATAGGGAAGAATAAGGGGGTTGGTAATGAGGGTGTTGTGGAACCTTTCAATAAAAAAAGGCTTCAGGGTCGATGTTTAACCCTGAAGCCTTTAGATAATTCTTACTTAACGTAAGTGTAAATCAATGACCTTCGCCAGCGTGAAGGGCGTGAGGACCTAATTCAAGTGTACATTGTACGAACTCACCTGGTCTAATTCTAACTTCTTTTGTAGCTTCACCGCCATGTGGGCCTGTAGCTGAAACTGTGTAGAATCCAGGCTCTACAGAAAACATTCTGTTTCCGTTAGTACTGGTAGTATCAGAACTATCTCCAACACTTATTTCTGCTCCTGGAACTGCATACCCAAGTGCTATAACCTGAACGAGAATTGACCCTCCATCAGTAGGTCTCCAAGTATTTGTAGCATAAGTAGCCTTACTTACACAGAAAAGTAATCCCACGACCATCAGCGATAAAGATGCAATCTTCAGTTTACTAAGCATTCCCTTCTCCTTTCAAAATCAAAAATTAAAAACAATCTACAATGCGGTAATTCTTACTCTTATTACATAAAATACGGCCAAAGCCACCCTTTGTGAATCCAAGGTATTTTGTCAGCCTGAAAAACAAATATAGATTAAGGATTATACATTAAAACTTATTTACGTCAAGTGATTTTCTGTTTTTTTGACTGTAAGCAGTTAACTCTATTTTTTAAATTTAGTTATAGGTGTTTGTCAATCTTATCTACTGATTATTACTTTAAATTCTCATAATAAAAACATTAGTCATAAGGATAATCATATTCACGTAAACAATAATTTAATGTTTCAGGTGCATAGTTACTTGCTACAACAAATAGTTGTATATCATTGAAAATCATTGAGTTAGATTATTTTACCAAGTATTTATGAATAATTGTAAATATTATTATTTTTTTTCAGGATTAATAATGTAGTATTGAGTCTATAAAATTGATAATACCATAATTGTTTAATACACAATAGTTTATGAGATATTATCAATCATAAATATAATAATTTTGTTATAGAAAAAAATAGAAATGACCGAAGAGAAGAGCTTTTTTAAACGAAAAAGAGACTTTCTTGGAAATTATGAGCCTTTTTCCTTATTGTCTAACAATCTTTTAAAGAAGATTGTATCGAAGATCCAGATCCAACGCTATGAGGCAGGACAGACTATATGTGAAAGAGGACGCAAAGGAAACTGCCTTTTTATCATCCATGCAGGATCTGTAGTAGAAACCTTAGTTGATGGTAGCGGAGATGAGATTACAGTAGCAATGCTCAAAATGGGGGATTGCTTTGGAGCTATCTCCCTTCTCACAGATGAACCATACCTTGCAACCAAAAAGGCAAAGGAAGATGTTGAACTCTTTGTAATTTACAACGATGACATCCAGGAACTGTTTCAAACGAATCCACTTTTGAATACGTATTTAACAAGAGTTGTTTCAATGAGAATAAAAGTCTTCTTTGATTTTATTAAAACGGAAAAAATCAAAATTGTTGGAGTAATTGAAGATAAGTCTGAAAAAGAGAGAAAATTGGACGTAATAAATAGAGTAACCAGGCTTTTCCACTCATCAGAAGACATTAATAAAACACTCTTGTTTGTTGTCAAAGCCGTTAACAAGGAAATGGAAGCAGATGCTTGTTCTATTTATCTCGTAGACCCTGTGTCTAATAAACTGGTATTGGAAGCTGCAATTGGTTTTGATGAAAAAATTATTAAAAATGTAAGAATGCGATTAGACGAGGGAGAAGGAATTACCGGATGGGTAGTGAAGAATTGCGAACCGGTTGCCCTTGAAGATATTCACGACGATCCCAGAGTGAAGTTTATTACAGAAATCCATGAGGACCGCTTCTCCTCACTCTTGTCTGTGCCATTAGGTGACAAGAATGATGTTATTGGTGCAATTAATATCCAGACAGTTGATAAACGGAAGCACACAAAAGATGATATCAGAGGGTTAACAATTATGGCAAATCACATTGCCCTTGCTATTTCTCATGCACGCCTTAAGAGAAGGATACAAATTGCTGAGGGCGTAAGTAGCAGGAGAGTGCTGGATGAGCCAGGTTTTGTGGGCAAAGGTAAGTATATTGACAAGATAAATACCTTCGTTGATTCTATGTCTTCAGTTGATGAACCTGTGTTGATAGGCGGCGAGGATGGAACTGGAAAGATACCCATGTCAAAAATCATTCACTACAAGAGCAAACGCTACAAAGGCCCTTTTGTAAAGTTTGATTGCAGAGACATTGACAGCGAATCATGGGGTGAAGAGCTTTTTGGATATCAGAAAAGTTCTTCAGTAGTAAGCGATGGTAACTCAATAGGAGAAGGTTTACAGGACAATTTGTCTGTTCAGAAAGGTATTGCAAAAGGGGACACATCAACACGTTTGGGATTTATTGAACTGGCTGACTCTGGAACTATTTTTTTGAATCATGTAGACAGGTTGAACCAGGCAAACCAAATCAAATTACTAAATTACCTACAGGAAGGAAAGTTTAATCGTGTCAATGGCAATGACGCTATTTTTTCAAACGCGAGAATTATTACATCCGTGTCTCACAATATTGCCTCATCTATAGAGGAAGGTAGATTTGATAAGATCCTATACGAAATATTAAACAAAAACCACTATCAATTAAAAGCTATTAGAGATCAGAAACGTAGTATTCCAATGCTTACAAAAGACTTCCTTGAGAATATCAGTCGTGAATTGCACAAAGACGTGAGAAAAATATCCGACAGCGCTATGGGAAGATTGATGAGTTATGACTGGCCCGGAAACGTTAAAGAACTTGAAAACGTACTGAGACGTGCAGTTATTCTGGCAAAGGGTGATGTAATTACGTCAGAACAGATATTTTTTGGTATACCAATGGGAGAAAATAAATGGTCTTTTGATTTACTCTCATTTGATGCGGTCAAAAGCTTTTTAAAGAGCAAGTTTTACCCAACTGGTTTTCAGGTTTTAAGTTCTATATTCCTTGTAATTACACTCTTTATGCTTTTTGGTGGACATAAGGATGGGCAGTTAAACTTTATAAATATATTATTCTGGTCGGCAGGCATATTTGGAATGTACTTAATAACTTTTGTTTCCGGAAGATTTTTGTGCGGGATATGCCCCTTTGCCGCTGTCGGTGATTCGATAAAAAGATTTAAAAATTTTAATCTACACATTCCGAAGATGCTGGTTTCGTACGGAAAGCATATTGCCATTGGACTGATAGTATTAGTCTTCTGGTTTGAAGGCGTCACGGCAATTCCACGCTCTTCTACACTAACTGCATACTTGATTATATTTCTTCTTTCGGGTGCCGTCATTTCAGGCTTGCTTTTTGAGAGAAGAGCCTGGTGTCGATATGTCTGTCCATTGGGAGGTTTATTTGGTGTTTATTCACTTGCATCAATAACTTCTTTAAAAGCAAACAGAAGTGTCTGCCTGAACCAATGTGAAACTCACGACTGCTACCTGGGAACTCAATTAATAGAAGGTTGTCCAATGTATCTACATCCTTATGGATTGGAAAATGGAAGAGATTGTGTTTTATGTATGAATTGTTATAAGAATTGCAGCCACAGCTCAATAAAAGTCAATCTCCAGGTACCGGGAAGCGACATAGGCAACATGTCCAACAGGTCATTGTCTGAGTCGTTACTGTGTTTATCTCTATTGGGAATATTGTTAGTAGAGTATGGGAGCCTGCTCAGCATCGATTCTCAGTGGTTTCAATCTCTGTATAGTACCACCGAAATAAACCAGACTGTTCTTTATACATTAATATTTGCCCTTGTGTCATTTCTTCCATCTGGTTCTATCATTTTTCTTGATTATGTATGCAATGAATTCTCGTTTGATAATGCGAAAGCAAGAATTACGGATTTCGGATATGCTGCTATTCCACTCGCGCTTATGGGACACCTCGCTTTTTATTGGAATAAACTTAAGGTAGATTTTTGGAAGCTGTTAGAGATAACAGGGATTTATCAACCGGTAGGTGTTGGAGATAAAATTCTGTCTGCTGGTAAAACTGGGGCAATATCAGCTATTGAATTATTATTTATACTTGCGGGAGTCTTAGGAAGTATCTATATTTTCTATCTTCTATCAAAAAAAACAAGACACGTTTTATCAAAATTGACTATTGCCTGCTATTTATCTGTTTTTGTAGCTTTTGCATTTGCTTACGTATTTATATTGTAGAATATGAGTTGCAAGTCAGGTCATTTGGCCACAAATGAAGAGGACAGCAATGTATCACTAACCCTGGATTCACTGCGCCTATCCTTTAGCCCAAGAAAGCAAATAAACTCTTTTAACAATTCCTCATCAAAACAAGTCTTATTTCCTTCTTTTATTACTCCCAGTGTCGCAAATGGTTTCATTGCTGCCGCGTATGGCCTGTTGGATGTCATAGCGTCGTATGCGTCGACTATCCGGGAAATTTGTCCAAATAGATGGATTTCGCCACCCGCAAGTCCATAAGGGTATCCAGTACCATCATTATTTTCGTGGTGTTGAATAACTACCTTCAAAGAGAGCCCATCAATGTCTTCCCTATGTTCTAGAAGATCAAAACCTGCCTTAGGATGCTTTCTAACTTCATCAGACTCTTCTTTCGTGAGGTCTCCATATTTACCTAAGATTTCATTTGGGAGTGTTGACTTACCAATATCATGCAACAACAGACCTGTTCCAAGACTGTCCAAATCCTTTTGCTCTAAGGAAAGATATTTACCAAAGAGTAACCCGATTACTGACACGTTAATAGAATGCGTATATGTACGATAATCACTGGAAGTAACTTCAAACAAACTGGAGAATGTGTTTTCGTTTTGAAGAATATGAGCAACTGTATTACCCACCCATGCAGAAGCCCGGTCTATATTCTGTCCGGACTTTGGATCTTCCAGGATGTTTTGAGTTATATTGCCCGCAACCTGATAAAGTGCACCTGATTTCTGCAACGAAGTTTTACTGCTATCATCAACAATCTGCCTGAGGTTATTTTCCTGATATTTGAGATATTTCTGTGTGTCTTTTGAAGAGATATAAAGCCTGCTTGCATTCTTACTTATTAATTCTTCCTTTCTCTTAGCACTGAATTGCTGATTTCCACGGCAGAATAAGATATATTTGGAGCGTCCCCCAACATCGCTTTTCAAAAACACATCAAACTCTATCTTCGTGCCTTCAATTAAAGCATTTTCTGAAATAGCAGTATATTCTTCCGTTAATGATGATTCGTTCATTCTTATTTAATAGTAATTAGTCAACTAGGTTTTATAAACTATATTAAGAAAAAACACTAACTTCTTACTGTTTATTAGTTTCTGCAAACATTTTCTGTGTTCGTTTACAACCTGGGAGATACCAACATCGCTAAAATCGTGCCTAATAAATTTAATATATAGTAGAAACGAATGCCACAGAAAATTTATTTCATGCTAAGCCCCTGTGATATAAGGCCTTATCCAAAGCAAATACATTTAGGTTTTTATCGTTAAACTATTTCTATTTTTTCTGCCTCTGTTGCATTGTTGATTTTGTCAACGTTTTATAGGTAGTTTTTTCCGCTTTGAGGATATTCAGGAAGTTTGAATATAATATGAATTGATAATATTGAGGCTTTGCAAGATGATAACTCTTGATACTATTTTACCTTTTTGATTGCGTCTCTAATCATACTTTTAGATGGATAATCCAGCTTTTTTCCGTTTACGTAATAATGGCGACTTTTCAGACCATAATCTTTAATAGTCTTCATATTAGAATCTATATCCCTTCCGTTGATTCTTACAGTTGGAGAACCGGTAAACTGCAATCGTCCTGCATCTTCCGCTGTTTCAATTAAAATCAAAGTAATGTCTGCATCAACTGCCCCCTCGGCAATAATGTCTGTAAGGCTGTCTGTGATAGATAATAACCCGGGACAGCCCTCAATAAACAAAACTTCAATATTGACTACGTTCCTTGGTGTTTGTGTTATCGTAACCGCTATTTCATCATTATTATCCCTGAACCCTTCTCCGAACTTACCAATTAAGTCATCGTTCATGGTTAAATATAGATAATTCCCCTCCTCACCCGGCAAAACAGGTGCAGAACCTGACAGGCCCATTGACAGAATCATATCTTCATCTGTTTTACCAAGAAGCATACCAATGTTCCCCCCCGGTAACGCGTAACTTTCTAAAGCCGGCACTGGTATTCCATCTGCATTATGCCCATCCGGGAACATTGCTATATTAAAGCTCCAGTTATCGTTCTCACTTACCTTCCAATTAATAATATGGTTCTTCTTCAGAATGATGTCTGTCTGTTGCCATGCCTGATCAGCGTGGACTACAACAATCTCAGCAGAAGCACCTTTTGGATTATTTATTAGAAATAACGTGGTTAGCAGAATTGCAAAGGCAATAATATTTAATAATCTTTTCATTTTAATCAATTGGCTAGATTTAGAATTATTCGTAAATGAAATCATACTGCATCGACAAATCATATCAACTTTTTCGAACAATCTAAACCTGAATTTTTTATTCGCGCAAAAACTATTTTAAGAGATACTCATAATTATCATATAAGAAGCCATCATACTTTAATCTTGTCTTGCCACCAACAAAGCCGGGGGTTTTATGTTTATAATATTCCCCATCTTTAAGTCTTGCCTCACGATCATCGGTATCCCAATCTATGTTTGGTGCTGAAAAAGAGAGAAACATATATTTTACTAATCGAGATATATCGCTAACGAGATCACTCCAGAATTCACTATTAAGTACTATCCTCATTTTCTCACATGGAACATATCCCCGTGCAGGGCCAGCAATCCCGTGTATCTTCTCCACCTTAATCCCATCATCATTGAGAATCCTTGCAGTTTCAATACTTCTTTGCACACCTCCGCTATGCCCGCTTAAGGCAACAGCGTTCCCCGGATGCACATCACATCTAGAAACAATCTCTGATGCCATTTCATAGGCATAGCCATGCGATATATTAAGCAAAGACCAAAAAATGTCAACACCGCTTCCATATCTGTAAGGTATTACTTTAACAAACCGATCTGGTGGACATTCTTCCTCGGGTGGATTCTTTAGATAGTGAGCCCATAGAGCCATATTCTGAGAATAGTTATCACCACCATAGATTCCTCTTGTCAAAAACAGTTTATTCACAACTCTATTATCCTCCTCATACCTTTGATCAAATGCTGCACCAATTATCGGAATCTCTCCCAGTAGGTTCTGAGTTGCATCCAGCATCCCCTGACCACCATCTATCCTGTGCCTGTAAGTAAGCGCTGTAATCCCATTTCTCCAATCCTCTCCAGCAGCCTTAAAACCATCTAGCTTGTAAAACGGAATCTTTCCCTCTATAATCATATTTTCAAACAATTCAGCCTCTAAGAATGAAATCGGAGACTTGACAATCTCTCCGGCAAATTGCTTGAGACCGATAACAGTATCAATCAAAAAAATGTAGGGCACCCTCAAATAACCGGCTTTCTTTCCCGCTTTAAAACTATCAATATCCTCTCTCCCCACTTCGCAGTTACATCTATTTATATTAAGATGGTCCTTATATTCCGATCCGATCATGACAAAATCCCATCCAAATACTTTAGGCTCATTTTCTACTGCACCTTCAATGCTTCCAATATAAAATGTTAGAGAAGGGTCCTCAAAACCCATCCTGTCATAAACATATGAAAGCAATTTCAAATTTTTCAATTTTCCATGCTTTCCCAGCAACTGATCGTAAAGATCATCAGGATAATATTCTAGCAAGACTCCTTTGTCTTTATCTAGATCGCGTAATATTTTTTTCGACTTAGGTAAAGACAAGACAAAATCTGTCTCATAAATAGGTTTCAAAAAACCTGGCTTACCGAGTTTTTCTTTAATTTTATCTTCGGTCAAAACAAATCCTGGTTTTTCCCAATCTTTTGTAATTTTATGCAAATAGTCTAGTCTTTTTTCGCCATATCTGACCAAACATCCTGGAAGTATGAGAAATAACAGGAGAACTAAAATGGCTGATTTAATTTTCATCATCTACCAACACGGTTTTACAGTAAGAAATCTTATATATCTTTCAACAGCTTGTTAGCTGAAGATTTCTCAATTGTGTCATTAAAAGTTTCCAGAGTAGTTGACAATATTTTTAATTCTCTGTTTTGTGCAACAGGGATATCGTCAGTTCCACTTTTGTCCAGAGCATCAATTACGTGTTTTATGGTAAGCAGATCAATCGTACATGCAGGCTGATATGCGGACTCCAGGTCATCTTCAGTCTTAGTTTCTGCAGCAACTCCACTCCCAACTAATTCGTAAAGAATCTGATTTACCAATCGAATAGGTATTTCCAGAGCATGAGAAATCTGATTTGCGGTTAAAGGCTTAACTTCGTTAGAAAAATTCTTTGTTATTAAGTGAGTTATCTGTAAAGCAAGCAGTCTCTTGTACGAGAGACTTACACGTGAACAATCCGGCTCGAATTCATATGTATCTATATTCTGAAGAGCAAAAGAAATTTCTGCTCCAAAAAGGACGATTAACCAGCTAATATGCAACCATATTAAGAAAAGAGGAAATGCGGCAAAACTTCCATAAATAGCATTATACTGCGCTACACCAACCTGGGAATGGATATAGCCCCATTGTGCTACTTGATAAGTTATGCCCGCAATCACACCTGCTATGAGACCATACAAGAATTTAACCTTCGTGTTAGGCATAAAGATATAGATAAAAGTAAAGGCACCACAGATTACGCAATAAGGTAGTAGTTTGAACGAAAAGAAAATCAGTGGACTGAAAAATCCTAAAATTGAAAACCTTTCGGTTATGAGAGTTATCTGAGTAATTATGAACACGGTAAGACCACTTGACACAATTATAAGAACAGGACAAATAAGCATTATAGAAATATAATCTGTTATCTTCCTTACCGTGCTTCGTGGTTTCTTTATTCCCCAGATATCATTGAATGAGTGCTCAATATTACTTAACAGTTTAATTACTATATAGAAAAGCACTGCCAGGCCAATACCGGCCACCATCCCTCCTTTGGTTTGATCTAGAAGTGAGCGGGCAAATCCCATAACCTGCATGAGAACCTCTTCCTGACCTGGAAATTTTTCCAGAAGCTGCTTTTCCAAGGCCTTATCAGAACCAAATCCCTTTGCTATGCCAAATATAAGTGCGACAACAGGAACAATTGAGAGCAAAGAGTAAAATGTTAGAGCTGATGCCCTTAAAGTACACTTATCTTCATAAAATCCGCGAAATGCCAGCACCACAACTCTAAGCTGCGTAATGAAGAATATTTTTTTACGAGGATGGTCTTTTAGACGAATCCTCCAGATATCAGTTGTTACATAATTAATAATTCCGGATAACATTGTTTTCATATGATTAAAACCTTATTAAATATCATTGCAATGCAAAACTGTTCAGACAGGAAGTGAGCAAAAGTGCATTAAGCAAAAAAATATTCTTCCACAAGTTTAGCTTACTCCAAACGTTAGGTTCCTTTAGCTTTTTCAGATTATTCTATAGTATGGTGAAATGAGTTGTCAACCGTTATAATTGATACGGCTGTTGCGAAACCACCCCTAGACTCGGTACAGAATGATGTCACAGGGGTGTGAGTAGATAGGTTATCAATATTGAAACTCTATGCATATATTTTTAATTACATAAAGGAGTGTATTTAGATGAAAAGTTATCGAAAGGAGCTATGGTTTAATGTTACGAAGAGAAGAGAGTTTATAAACATCACCCCAGAAGTAAATTCCTGTCTCAAAGAGAGCGGTGTTCAGGAAGGCCTTGTTCTGGTTAATGCCATGCACATCACTGCATCAGTATTTATAAATGATGATGAGTCCGGACTTCATCACGATTATGAAGAGTGGCTGGAAAAACTGGCACCCCATGAACCTCTTTCCAAATACCGACACAACAATACTGGTGAGGATAATGGAGATGCACACCTTAAGCGACAAGTCATGGGCCGAGAAGTCGTTGTCGCGATAACCGAAGGCAGATTTGACTTTGGGCCATGGGAACAGATATTCTACGGAGAGTTTGACGGCAGAAGAAAAAAGAGGGTCCTGGTGAAGATTATTGGTGAATAAGGAAGCATGCAACACTAATTAATGCTTCTCTTAGTTAGCAGTTTAAGGCTCAGTCTCCGGCAGCACCAACTTCAGTTTTTCATGACTTGGTATCATACGGAATTGCGGTTTCCTGATAACGTTTACACCGACAAATACTTCCATACTTTTCAGGAAGCTACGGCATTCCTCGCTGAGATGTTTAAGGTGTAACCGTTTACCAACATTAAAATATCTGTCGGACAATGATTTGATCGCTTCAAGACCTGACTGGTCGCATACCTTCGAATGCCTGAAGTCTATGACTACATTATCCGGATCCTTATATGGGTCAAATGAATCAAGGAACTTTCGCACCGACCCGAAAAACAGTGGGCCTGACAGGCCGTAGACACATAATCTCGGCGTGCTTACGAGTGAGTCTAATTGAATGGTCTTTCCGCTTTTCCACGCAAAAACCAGTGCAGAGACGATTACACCAGCAGCCACTGCAATTGCAAGATCAGTAAACACAGTTACACCAGAAACAAGGACTAGCACGAACGCATCAGCATGCGGCATCTTGTGAATGATACGGATGCATGACCACTCAAAAGTACTTAATACTACCATAAACATGACTCCTACCAGTGCAGCAAGCGGAATCATTTCTATGTATTTCGATCCAAATAAGATACACAAAAGCAGGAATATTGCAGCTGAAATACCCGACAATCTGCCACGGCCACCGGAATTTACATTTATCATGCTTTGTCCAATCATGGCACACCCCCCCATCGTACCGAAGAAACCAGACACAACATTTGCGATACCCTGACCAAGACATTCCCTGTTGCTTTGACCGCGAGTCTCCGTTATCTCATCCACCAGCGACAATGTCATCAGGGACTCCAGAAGACCTATGGCAGCAAGTATTATAGAATAGGGCCATATAATGCTGAGTGTATGCCAGTTCAGAGGAATCATTGGAATGTGAAACTGTGGTAATCCACCGGCAACAGAGGCCATATCGCTTACCTGCAGTGTATTTACATTAAACCCAATTACTACTGCCGAAATGACTAAAATAGCTATCAGTGGAGCCGGAACTGCACGCGTCAAACGTGGCAGAAAATAAATGATAACCATTGTCGCCACAACCAATCCTATCATAATCCATAACGTTGTTCCCTGCATCCATGTCAACACATCCGCCTCGCCAGACAGCTTAAAATGTCTTAACTGAGAGAGGAAGATAACAATCGCAAGACCATTGACAAACCCCAGCATTACTGGATGAGGCACCAGGCTGATATACTTGCCCAGGCGAAAAAGCCCTGCAGTGATCTGAATAATACCCATCAGTACAACCGCCGCAAAAAGATACTCAACACCGTTCTTTGCGACAAGTTCAATCATTACTACCGCCAGAGCGCCAGTAGCACCTGATATCATTCCAGGCCTGCCCCCAGCGACTGCCGTGATAAGCCCCACAATGAACGCTGCGTATAAACCGACGAGTGGCTCTACTCCGGCAACAAATGAAAATGCAACCGCCTCCGGTATTAGTGCCAGAGCAACAGTAAGGCCGGACAGAACATCGTCCTTTATATTTACACGTCTTTGAATATAAAAGTTAAACATGGTATTATAAACGCAACTATATTATCCCGAGTATTCTCTAAAAATGATTGCTTACATGGAGTACAGAGGTGCTATGCATACAAAAAACAGAGGATGGTGATATGCCATTTAAAATAGATCACCTAATCTAACAGACGGGAAAAAAATGTTCAAGAGAAGAATGTTCTCTGCCCCTGAATGGAATTCAGGTGAAAAAAATGTTCGTACTGAATCTATACACACAAAATACTGTTTTTGATTTTATGTTATTTAATTTTTTGTGTCAATAGTAATATTCCAATTGGTATTCAACGCATGTTTTAGCATGAAAAGCAATTCCTTATTCTTCAGGAATTTGAATATATATGTGTCCCATCCGCCACAGACTATGGAGGAAGTTGCGAAAGAATACGGTCAGGGTTTCTTCCGTCTCTCTAATTTCACACTTTGATATAATCTCCCTAACAGTTTTTCTGCCGTCAAACAGATTAAACAATTTTGCCTGCCATTCGTTGAGTGGAATTGCCGGATAAGGCATACGGGTGATCATGGCAGGTTTGTTTGCCGCTGGATCAGCAGCTGTAAACTCATGAATACGTTGGTGAGGAATAATGCCAGGAAACTGTGGACCATCAAAGTCAATAGTGTATGTTTTTGGTGGTACATCTTTTTTGCACACATAAAACAAATGCATCCGGATCTGGCTATGGAGCAGCTCCATTACCTTCCAGATATCTTCTTCAGGTAAGGATTGTATTCGTGAAAAAATTGGACTACTCTCCGGAATCTGGCCGTCAGGATAATAATCATACCTGTTAATCCAGCCTCGAAATACCAGATCACCCCTCTCTACAAAGTCCAGGCAATCCTGAACGGTATACGGCCTATCCATGCCATGTAGAAAGGAATCAACAATGCCAGCATCAAATCTCATGTCACTGTTATCATTTATATAGTGATGTGCGAGATGATAAGGATTAAGATTTTGTAAGACCTGTTTAACTGCCTTAACATCCTCATCTCCCTGTCTAAGTCCCAGTTGATGAAAAAGAGATTGAAGCATATATGTTCCAACCCGACCATAGAGACCATAAAGCATGATAGCCATGACACCATCTGGCTTTAAAACATTTTTGAGTGCAGCGAGGCCAGCCTGTGGATCCAGAAGGTGATGTAGCACACCGGAAGATTCTATGAAGTCAAACTCCTGACCAAGCTCAGTCACCGTTTCTATGCGCATCTTATGAAGAGTCAGGTTGGTTAAATCATGTTTTTTTTTGAGGAACTCTTCGTGCTTCAAACTTGTCGCACTGAGATCAATACCTACAACATTAGATTTTGGATGTTCATAAGCAAATCTTGCTGCAGCATTGGCACCACATCCCGCAATAAGAATGTTGAGTTTTTTGTCATAGCGCTTTAAATAGCTACCATCAGGCCAATACATCAAATGGACCATCCGAACACTGGTAGCATCCGTCCTCCCTTTAGCCCTGTCTTCCGCCAGATCTTTGATGGGCTCCGGATAGACCCACTTTTCGTACTGGTCAGCAACAATGTCTTCTTTATTTGTTTCCATATAATCAGATTTTCATAAAAAAGATGGGTTTTCTACCTCTATGCGGTGTACAGGAAGCTACCACATTGCGGGTGGAATTGCAAACAAAAGAGTGGTTATAAACCGCAAAGAAACAAAATAGTGCAAGGAGGATCACAAGGTGTAAAATCCTTCTTAAATATTATCTCTTTTCCAAGCCGATTCTTTTATCTTTTCAACAACATCGTATACTATTGGCACCAGTATGAGGGTGAGAAGTGTTGAGAAAAGTAATCCACCGATTACTGTAATACCCATAGGCATCCTGAGCTCTGCACCCTCACCAAAACCCAACGCCAATGGAAGCAATCCAAGTATGGTAGTGGTAGTCGTCATCAGAATTGGACGAAGTCGTATCTTACCTCCCTCGACAATAGCTTCCCGCCTTTGCATTCCTTCTTTTATGCGGGAGTTGATACAATCAACA
>CAYTLC010000018.1:17579-23226 GCA_964438395.1 uncultured Candidatus Scalindua sp. | reverse complement strand
TAAGAGATTTATCTTTATATATTTGGTTCAAAGGGTAGAATTAATAGTCTATTTTTACATACAACATTTCAAATTCTTTTCTTTCAAGGAGATATATATATGGCACAAGATAGAGTAAAGGTTGCAGTAACCGGTGCGGCAGGGCAGATCGGTTATGCACTACTGTTCAGGATTGCATCCGGGCAGATGTTTGGAGCAGAGTGTGAAGTTGAACTTCAGCTTTTAGAGCTTGAGCCTGCACTGCCAGCACTTCAGGGCGTAGCAATGGAACTGGATGATTGTGCCTTCCCTTTACTCAAAAAGATCACATGTACCAGTGATATGGATGTGGCTTTTAACGATGTTAACTGGGCTATCTTAGTCGGTTCGGTACCGAGAAAAGCTGGAATGGAGAGGTCTGATCTGCTGAAAATTAATGGTGGGATCTTTACCGGCCAGGGAAAGTCTATCAATGACAATGCCGCGAAAGATGTCCGTGTGTTTGTCGTCGGTAATCCCTGTAACACTAACTGCCTAATTGCCATGAATACTGCCAAAGATATCCCAAATGACAGGTTTTTTGCCATGACAGCTCTCGATGAGAAGAGGGCAATTACTCAACTGGCACAAAAGGCGGGTGTAGATACAACTGAAGTGAAGAACCTTACCATATGGGGGAACCATTCTGCTACTCAATATCCGGATTTTTATAATGCAAAGATTTGCGGTAAACCTGTCAGTGAAGTTATTACAGATGAGGCTTGGTTACAGGAAGATTTTATTAAGACGGTACAGCAGCGTGGGGCAGCTATTATAAAGGCCAGGGGATTGTCATCTGCAGCATCAGCAGCCAATGCATGTGTATCAGGTGTTAACAGACTGATTCGTGACACGGTGGAAGGAGAGACATTCTCTATGTGCCTGGCTTCAAATGGAGAGTATGGAGTAGATAAAGACTTGATCTTCTCTTTTTCATGCCACGTGAAAAATGGTGAAGTCAAAGTTGTTGACGGTATTGCGCACGGAGAGTTTGGTAAAGAAAAGTTCTCCGCAACATTGAAGGAGCTGCAGACAGAGAGGGATACTGTCAAGGAGATGGGGTTGATTTGAAAGGAAGTTTGAAGTGCCTAAAGTGAACTAAAGTGCCTAAAATAAAAAATGAGATATTCGTTTTTTCAACAATTTTAGCTCACTTCAAACTTTAGTCACTTTTAACTTTTTAACTTGTTAAAAACAACATATTTTGCCAGGACTGTCTGGGATATACCCCTGGCAAGCATAAGAATGGTTAGGGCCAGCCATAAGGCGTGGTTTCCCATTGTGCCGTGTAAAAGGTAGTATGTTGGCAGATAAAAAAGGAATGTGGATAGAAGCATGGTGTTTCTCATCGCCTTTGACGCGGTAATGCCAATATAAATTCCATCCCAGATAAATGGTACTGCATGAATGATCGGTGCAATAATCAACCATCCCATGAAAGGCATTGCTGCATTAAGTACTTCCTGATTATCTGTTAATATTTGAAGTATCTCCCTGCCAAAGAAAAAGAAAAGTAAAACCAGAACAATACTTATGCCGAAACCCCACTGGAAGGATACTTTTATCGCTTTCCTGAAATTTCCCGCATCTTCGGCACCAAAATATTTTCCGACAACCGATTCAGCGGCAAAAGAGAATCCGTCTATTCCGTATGCACTTATCGTAATGAATTCCAGGAGGATAAAATTTGCGGAACCTAATATTACTCCCTCCTTGCCGGACTGAACCCTGAAGAATGAGAAAGCAAACATAAGGCATAGAGTTCTTATAAAAATGTCGGAATTTGCTATGAGAAACTTCTTCATCTTGCCAATATGGAACAAGCCCAATTTGTCCCAGAAAGGGAGCATGTGCCTGTAGTTTTTGTAAAAGAATACCAATGCCATTATTAAGCCGCAGTATTGCGCAATCAACGTACCTAATGCCACTCCGTCAGACTTCATCCCGGTGACCCTTACAAACCAGTAGCTGACACCTATATTGATCAGGTTAACAGTTATTGTAATGATCATCGGGATTCTGGCGTTCTGCATGCCGAAGAACCAACCGGTAAATGCAAACAGGGCTATTGTCGCCGGAGCGGCCAGTATCCTGATATTGAAATATTCTGCTACGTATACGTTAACTTCAGGGGTTGTTCCGATTAAGTGCAGGCTCAATTTCAGCAGGAGGTGTTTGAAAGCTATCAACAGCACGGCACCTGTCACAGCAATTAACAGTGCTCTGCCAAGTATCAGTAAACACTCTCTGTTGTCCTTTCTGCCGAATTCCTGTGCAGTAAAACCGGTGGTGCCCATCCGTAAAAATCCAAAGCCCCAATATACAAAATTAAATATCATCACCCCAAAACCGATGGTAAGGATATATTCGGCTGAATCTAGATGACCCATCAGGGCCACATCAACCAGGCTCAGAAGAGGGACAGAAAGGTTGCTGATAATATTTGGGATCGCAAGTTTTAGGATTTCTCTATTCATGGTTAACTAATAGTTTAACAGAAAAGAGTGTCTGATTGACAAAGATATTCAAAAAAGCTGCTTGTATATTGTTTTTATGGAATATAATAATATTAATTATAGTAAGGACGTAGTTGTGGACAGTTCTATTCTAAAAAAGGGTAAATTGTGAATGTACTTCTGATCATCACAAATCGATATCGCGGTCCTATACCGGTAATGCCTCTTGGCGCATGCCTTGTTGCAGAGTACTGTGAACGGGCAGGTCATCAGGTTAAATTATTGGACATGATGTTTGAAAGGAATCCGTTACATGCTCTGGGGTCTGTTATTGATGAAACCAAACCGGATGTTGTGGGGATTTCTCTGCGCAATATCGACAATAATGACATGCAGCATCCTGTTGCGTTCTATGATGATTTGGCATTACTTATGAAGGCTATTCGCAGGAAGGCAGATGCGACAGTTGTTCTGGGTGGTGCCGCTGTAGGTGTGATGCCGGAAGCATTGCTACGTTTCTCTGAAGCTGACTTGGCAGTATTGGGTGATGGAGAAATTGTTTTTCCAAAAGTACTGGAGATGTTGTCAAAGAATATGATGCCGAAAGATATCGCCGGTGTCGCCTGGATTGAAGATAGCGGCTTCAGAATAAATACCGGCTTTGTCAACCGTTTCTCCGATAACGGTTTACTGCCGGACTTTAGTCGTTGGATAAATTTACCTGCCTATCTTTCTAGGTTTTCCCCTGTGCCTGTTCAAACCAAACTGGGATGCCATTTTAAATGTATTTATTGTACCTATAGAAAGATCGAAGGTCAGGATTACCGATTATGTGACCCTCAAATTATAGGAGACACAATCATGGACCTGGAGAAAAGAGGGCTAAGAGATGTTGAATTCGTAGACAATGTCTTTAATTCGCCATATGATCATGCAATTGCATTATGTGATGCTATTGCAAAGGTTCAAACAAATGTCCGGCTTCAAACAGTGGAGTTAAATCCGTATCTATTGGATGACAGGCTTGTTGGAGCGATGGAGCAGGCAGGTTTTGTCGGAATTGGTATTACCGTTGAGAGCGCAGCTGACCCTGTCCTGGAGCGCTTGAAGAAAGGTTATACTGCGAGGGATGTCTTCAAGGCATCCGAGGTTATTCAACGCTACAGGATACCATGCCTCTGGGTATTTATGTTAGGAGGGCCAGGTGAAACCGAGGAGACAGTGAAGGAAACTCTCCACTTTGCAGAAACGTGTATCGGCCAGAGAGACGTTGCGATTTTCATGATAGGGATACGTATTTATCCTGGTACTGAACTTGAAAACATTGCAAGGGCAGAGGGTGTATTAACCCTGCCTCCCCGGGAAATGCTTAAACCGGTATTTTACCTCTCTCCAACTATTAATAAGGAGTGGTTACTGAAAAAAGTTAGCAACAGTATGGCAGCACACCTGAATTTTATTACTCCGGCTGTTATTGGTCTTCCGATTCTGCCTGCAATTAATTTAGCGGGATACTGGTTGGGAGTGAAACCTCCTCTCTGGAAGAACACACGTTACATTCGCAGGGGGCTCAGGTGGTTGGGAATGGATTCGTAATCTTATCCGTAGATATTATTGAAAAATTTGAGATAATAATCTTTTAAAGAAAGTGAATCACACGTATGAAGAATGAAAGTGTATCTATTGCTTCTCTCGGTGTAGCCACTCCACCTTATGCAGTAAAGCAGTCAGAAGCAGAAGCATTCCTGAGAAATCATTATTCGAAGGTTTTAGAACCAAGGAGCCTGTCGAAAATGATTAAGATCTTTGCTCATCCGAGTGTATTAAACAGGTATATTGCCGTGAAAGACCTTGAGTGTCTCGTGAATGAAGATCCGGATATTCGCATTGCCAGGTTTACGCACTGGGCCGTGGAACTTTCGTCACAGGCTATAAACAACGCACTTGAGCAGGCAGGGATTACAACTGACGATATAACCGGATTAGTGGTGAATACATGTACCGGTTACATTTGTCCGGGTATTTCAACATATCTCCTGGAAAAACTGGGTTTTTCAAATAACATAAGGATACATGATCTTGTGGGGAGCGGTTGTGGAGGTTCTATTCCAAACCTGCAGGTTTGCAGGGATATGATACAAGTGAATAGAGACGAGGTAGTCGTGAGCGTTTCAGTAGAAATCTGCAGTGCAACATTTCAGATGGCAGATGATTTGAGCCTGATTGTTTCTAATGCACTATTTGCTGACGGTGCATCTGCTGCTGTTCTATGGAGTCGACCCGGTGCATTAAAACTGGTTGCATCAGCGAGCAGGTGTGATACGAAATATCGAGAAGATATACGATACATTTACAGAGACGGGCAACTGCATAACCAGCTTTCATTGCAATTATCAGAGTTTGCCAGTAAAACGGTTGCCAGGGTAGTAAATGACCTGTTAATACCCAGAGGGTTGAAACTGGAAGATATTAATCACTGGGCATTCCATCCGGGAGGGGAAAAGGTGATCAATGCGGTCAGAGATGAATTGGGAATTCCGGAAATAAAATTACAGGTAACACGTGATATCCTTGCAGGATACGGAAATATGTCGTCACCTACAGTCCTGTTTGTTTTGCGTGAGATTTTAAGTAAGGGTGTTGCACCCGGTGATTGGTGTTTAATAGTTGCTTTCGGTGCCGGGCTGAGTGCTCATGGATTTTTGCTGAAAGCTTAGCTGTCAGTAGCCAGTAGACAATTGACAGGAAAACAAGAAACCAGAAAAGGAAAAAGAGTTGCGTGTTGTGAGTTTATGTAACTATTTCTAATAATCAATTCCAAAATCCTTTCTTCCGATTTTACCAAGTCATCCAGCCAAATAAATTACATCTCTTTTTTTATCAGCTTGCTTTGTACCCTGTAATGTCTTCGAAATAATTAAATAATTTCTTTGCACCAGATAGTAAAACATAGCTGATTAATATTACATGTTGCAAAGAGATTATAACCTTTATTGAGGAGGATTAGTTGTGAGAAATTCTTTTATGGGATTATGTATTGCTTTAGTAGTCGCGTTGTTGATTGGTTGTGCACATCCACATCGTCATCATCCAAAGAAAAAACCGGTAAAACCACATGTCAGTGCTGTATGGATTCCGGGTCATTACGGGCCGGCAGGGAATTGGAAACCAGG
>CAYTLC010000018.1:0-17479 GCA_964438395.1 uncultured Candidatus Scalindua sp. | reverse complement strand
CCGGCAACATAGTAGAGAGTACCATTCTTTTCGTCACAGAGGGCTTTTGCGGTAAAGAGAGTTTCGACTGTTAATTTAGGTGAAACTATTACTACTACTTTACCGGCAGTGTCCAGAATGCCTTTAGCACTACTCAACTGTTCCGACAGTTCATTTTCGGAAAGTACAATAGCTTTGTTCTGAAGGTGATTTGAGAACCTGCCTTCTCTGCAGATCATGGCACCGTTGACAGGGTCGTTGTCAACACTCTGTATCTTGGTTATCAGACCTTCTTTTGTGTGAACCTTTATGGCGCATCCTCTCGGGCACGATGGACAGGTGCTGATTTTCATATCTGTTACCCACGGGCCATACTCCTTGCCTGTATTTTCGGCAGTAGCTCCGGTAGGGCATACATCAATACACATTCCACAGGCATCACAGTCAGTGTTCTGCAGAGGATCTTCGAAATTTGGTGCAACTTTGGTAACAAATCCTCTATTGACAAAAGAGAGGGCAGAGATTTCCCTGGCTTCTCTACAGATTCTAACGCAACTGGCACAGGTAATACATTTGTCAGCTTCGATACTGACTAATGGATGCCTGGTGTCGACGTCATACTTTCTCCGGTCACCTGTATACTTAACATCTCCTATTCCATATTCGGTAGAGTAGTTTCTGAGATCACAATCAAACTTCGCTGTGCAGCCGCACTCTATGCAACGCGAAGCTTCTGCCATAGCCTGTACTTCGTCAAGTCCTACGTTTATCGCATCATATCCACCAGATGCCATGCGGACGTCTGCCGGATGTGTAGTCTCCAGTGCTCTCTTCTTATGGGTATACCTTGGAGAGTAATCCGCCATATCGAGGTCTTTTAACCTGCCTGCTGTGATCTGATACTCTTTCTTGAGCTCAACTTTGGTACCAGCGAAGTATAGATTGATGGCTTTGGCCGCCTGTTTTCCTTCGGATACCGCACGAATTACCGTGTCCGGGCCGAAAGCACAGTCTCCGGCTGTAAACACGCCTTCAACAGTGGTGATCATTGTTTTCTCGTCATATGTAAAGGTGCTCCACCTGGTACACTCCGGCATCTCTTTTTCACCTTCAATACAGGAAACGTCAGGATCCTGTCCAATGGCGGCGATGATCAGATCAAATTCGAGATCTTCCTCACTGCCTTCAATCGGTTTAGGTCTTCGTCTGCCTGATTCATCAGGGTCGCCAAGTTCCATTGTAACTACCTTCAGACCTTTTGCCTTTCCGTTCTCTTCCAACACTTCAACCGGAGCGGTCAGCAGTCTGAAATCAACACCTTCTTCAATAGTCTCGTCCTGTTCATGCTGCAGGGCAGGGATCTCTTCCTGTGATCTTCTGTAAAGCAGGGTGACATCTTCTGCTCCGGCTCGTTTGGCAACACGGCAACAATCCATTGCAGTATCTCCACCGCCTATAACAGCAACTTTCTTACCTACTTTTACCTCTTCACCCAGCACCATCTTACGCAGGAAATCTATTCCTCCGATTACTCCCGGAATATCTTCGTTTTTCACCATCATCTTCTTGGCTTTGTGTGCGCCGATGGCTAACAGTACAGCATCTGCACCGTTCCTTTTGAGTTCGTCAATGGTAAAATCCTTACCCAGTCTCTTGTTATGATGAACTTCTACACCAAGGTCAATAATCGCACTAATCTCTTTATCCATTTTGTCCCACGGCAGTCTGAATCTTGGAATGCCGTACCTTGCCATACCTCCCAGTTCAGGCAGGGCTTCATAGATATCTACAGCATGCCCTTGTTGCCTCAGAAAATAAGCTGCTGACAGTCCGGCGGGTCCACCGCCAACGATAGCTACTCTTTTACCGGTGTCAGGTTTTGTTTCAGGTAGAAACGGACCATGCTCCAATTCGTATTCTGAAGAGAACCTTTTCATGGGATTAATGGCTACCGGTTCGTCAACAAGACCTCTTCTGCATTGAGCTTCACAAGGATGAGGACAGATTCTGCCACAGATGACCGGCAGGGGGTTTACTTCTTTAATTAGTTTAACGGCGGCAGGAAAGTTTCCGTTTGATATGTGAGCAATGTATCCCTGTACATCAACATTTGAAGGACATGTGTCCTCGCATGGTGCAACGCAATCTCCACTGTGATCAGAAAGAAGCAGATCTAGTGCCATCTTCCGGGTAGTCTTAATGGCTTCTGTATCAGTCCTTATAACCATACCCGGAGTGACAGTGGTACTGCAGGCAGGTATCATGTTCCTTGCCTTCTCCACCTCTACAACACATAGAAAACAACTTGTATATGCCTTAAGTCTGTCATCAAAACAGAAAGTAGGGATATCAATGCCCTGACTTTTTGCTGCCACTCTGATTGTCACGTCAGACGGCACTTCTATCTCTTTACCATTTAATGTTATTGTTACATTATCGCTCATTATCAATACCTGAAGCCTATATTATTTTAATTTAAAATTTTTATTGGACTATAATAGCTTTAGAGTTACATACCTCAAAACACATTCCGCAGTTGATACATTTTGCCTGATCAATGACATAAGAACCCTTTATTTTCTTCTGTCCTGTTATTGCATCAACCGGACACTGCATTTCACACAAGGAGCAACCTGAACAATCGGCAGCTGTAATGGTGTGAGTTATCAGGCTCTTGCATACTGCGGCAGGACATTTTTTGTCCTTAATATGGGCTTCGTATTCATTGCGGAAATATTTCAGAGTTGTTGCAACAGGGTTTGGCGCAGTCTGTCCCAGACCGCACAGACTGGACTTTTTGATCTGCTCGGTTAGTTCTTCAAGAGCGTTAAGATCTTCCATTTCGCCTTTTCCATCACAAATCTTGGTTAAAAGCTCTCTCATCCTCAGTGTGCCTATTCTACAGAAGGTACATTTACCGCATGATTCATTTTGGGTAAATCCGAGGAAATACTTGGCAAGATCAACCATACAGGTTGTTCCGTCCATCACTATCATACCGCCGGAACCCATAATGGCTCCTGTGGCGTTTATTGCAGCGTATTCTATTGTAGTGTCAAACAGGTTCTCAGGGACACATCCTCCGGATGGTCCGCCAAGCTGTACTGCCTTCAAAGGCAAATCCGATGAAGATCCTCCGCCTATGTCTTCCAGAACGTAACGTATCTTTGTTCCCATCGGAACTTCAACCAGTCCACCTTTTTTAATAGCTCCTGCTAACGCAAATACTTTTGTTCCTTTGGAATCTTCTGTTCCGTGAGAGGCGTACGCCTTGCCTCCATTATTAATTATCCATGGCAGGTTGGCCAGGGTTTCTACATTGTTGATGATAGTTGGTTTGCCGAATAGACCCTTGATAGCAGGGAAGGGGGGTTTGAACCTTGGCATTCCCCTGTCTCCTTCGATTGAAGCGATAAGTGCCGTCTCTTCTCCACAGACAAAAGCGCCTGCACCTTCCTTAATCTTTATATCAAATGAGAAATTGGATCCTTGAATATTGTCTCCCAGAACTCCAAGTTCATGTGCATCCTTTATCGCTTTGCCAAAATTTTCTACAGCGAGCGGGTACTCTGCACGAATATATGCGTAACCTTTTGATGCGCCAAATGAATATGCGGCGATCAGCATGCCTTCTATTACATTATGTGGGTCACCTTCGAGGAGTGAACGGTCCATAAATGCACCGGGGTCACCTTCGTCACCGTTACAGATCAGATATTTGACTTCTCCAGGAGATTGTTTTGCAAAATTCCATTTAACATGTGTTGGGAATCCGGCGCCGCCTCGTCCTCTTATACTTGAGATCTTGACCTCTTCGATAACCTGTTCAGGTGTCATCTCCGCCAGAATTTTCTTAATTGCCTTGTATCCGTCTCTTGCCTCGTATTCTGAAATTGAGGTTGGGTCAAGATATCCGACATTTCGAAGGGCTATTCTGGTTTGATGTGCCAGGTATCGCCATTTGTCCAGATCCTGGTCATCAGGTGAGAATATCAGCTGTTTTTCAGGAAGATCTCCCTCTCCTTTGTGGAAATTTATGATTTGCGGAACTGTTTTCTTTGTGACGTTACCGTATATGTGCCTGTTGCCGTTACCATCGTTTACTTCGGCTATTACCTCCTGATGACACATACCGACACAACCGACAGTTCTGATATTCATTTCTGGAGCGTGCTTCTGGAAGGTTTCGATCACTTCCTTTGAGCCTGCTGCAATTCCACAGGTCCCTTCTCCAACAATTACATTTAGATTACTTAAGTCCATAGTTTAAATTAACTCTTTAAATAAATTTATATATTCGCCACAATTTCTTCGTTCTTTTTGGCGTGTTTTTTTAATGCTCTCTGTGCGTTAGCACCGGTAAGGTTTCCGGAAACTTCGTCTGCTATGACCAGTACCGGAGCCTGGCTGCAGCATCCGATGCAGGCAACCTGCTCAATAGTGTAACTTCCGTTTTCAGCTGTATCCTGCTCTTCGTCGGTAATATTGAGAATGTGGCGCAGAGAAGTATCGAGTCTGTCAGCTCCTGTAACATGACAGGCGGTTCCGTGACATACTCGTATCATATGACGTCCGACCGGCTTTAATCTGAATTGAGAATAGAAGGTCGCTACACCGTATACCTGACTACCTGTTATATCGGTGTTCTGGATTATCATATCCATTGCTGCTCTCGGCAGATAACCATATTTTGATTGTACCGCCTGCAACAGAGGAACGGTTGATGATGCATCGCTTCCAATCCTTTTTATCCAACTTAATACGTCTTCAAACTCAACTTTAGCTTCCAGTGATTGGCTCATATCAGGTGTTTATTAGTTTGTAAAAAAAGAAATATGAATTCGTTTGAAAAATTTTACAAGTCAGCATATTAAGATAAAAAGCTTAAAAATACAACCATTTTTTTGTCAGAAAACTTATCTTCATGTCAAAAAAGGAATTAGAGAGTCAATATCGCTTCGGTGGGGCTTGCACTGAGCGTACGAATGTGACTCGTGTGGCGTTTTCCGTGCGGAGTTGAAGGATGGTTTTGTATCGATAGCGACCTTATTTGAATGGCTTATTTGGATAAGTATAGCTCATGTTTTTCTGACTACTATCCCTTTATCAGCCAGAAAATTCTTTACTGCGGCAATCTCGTATTCTTTAAAATGGAAAATTGATGCGGCCAATGCAGCATCTGCCTTGCCTGTTGTGAATACATCGAAGAAGTGATCTAGATTTCCAGCGCCGCCGGAAGCGATAACGGGAATCTCCAGATTTTCGGAGATTGTCCGTGTAAGTTCCAGGTCAAAGCCATCTTTGGTCCCATCACAGTCCATACTAGTAAGGAGTATCTCTCCCGCACCTCTTGATTCTACTTCTTTGGCCCATTGAACAGCGTCTTTTCCGGTAGGGATGCGTCCCCCATTTATAAATACTCCCCATCCGTCTCCATCTCTTTTGGCATCAATGGCGACCACTATACATTGGCTGCCAAAGCGCCTTGATGCCTTGTTCACGAAATCAGGATCTTTTACAGCTGTAGTATTTATAGATACTTTGTCGGTGCCGGCGTTCAGGAGTGTCCTGATATCATCGATAGTCCTTATTCCACCGCCAACAGTAAGAGGCATAAAAACATTTTCTGCCGTGTGTCTGACTACGTCGAGTATAATGCCTCTTTTTTCGTGTGAAGCGGTAATATCAAGAAAGACCAGCTCGTCTGCACCTTGCTGGCAGTACAGCTCAGCAATCTCTACAGGATCTCCGGAATCTCTCAAATCTAAAAATTGAGTTCCTTTTACCACTCTGCCATCTTTTACATCAAGGCAGGGTATAATGCGTTTGGCTAACATATGTATCCTATTTCTTGATTAATGAATAATATTGGTAATATGTTTACTTATTAGGGTTATGTAGAATGCCTGACAAGCACCAAATGACAATTTTCAAATCCCAAACAAATTTCAAATTACAATGTACGAATGATCGAAACCGGTTAGTTTGGGATTTTGTGTTTGTCTATTGGTATTTATTTGTTATTTGTATTTTGATATTTGTCATTTCCTAGTTGGTATTGGTTTGTCAATTAAGGGTAAGATAATAAACCGGAGTGATTTTAGAAATCCTTTAAGGGGCTGCTGGCATTCGCATACAATTTTTTTGGTATTCTGCCCGATAAATATGCCAGACGGCCTGACTCGCACGCCAGCTTCATTGCCCTGGCCATCTGAACAGGGTCTTTTGCCCCCGCTATACCGGTATTTAACAGTACGCCCACGCAACCAAGTTCCATGGCGGCAGTCACATCTGAAGCTGTTCCCACTCCGGCATCAACTATAACAGGTACACTCAATGTCTCAAGAATGATCCTTATGTTATTTGGGTTCAGGATTCCCTGGCCGGAACCTATTGGCGCCCCTGCAGGCATTACACTAGTGGCGCCCGCATCTTCAAGACGCTTTGCTATGATAGGGTCATCAGAGGTATACACAAGTACAGTAAAACCCTCTTTGACCAATATCTCAGTGGCTTTTAAGGTGTCGACAGGATCCGGCAGCAGTGTGTCCTTGTCTCCTAAGACTTCAAGCTTAATTAAATCTGATATTCCCATTTCCCTGGCCAGGCGTGCTGTTCTGACAGCCTCATCAGCAGAGTAACACCCTGCAGTATTGGGAAGAATTGTATATTTTTCCTGGTCAATATAATCGAGCAGTGATTCTCCCGGTTTGCAACCAACGCTCGCGCGCCTGACTGCTACTGTAATAACCTCTGAACCACTGGCCTCCAGGGCCTCTTTCATTAAATCTAATGTTTCATATTTCCCGGTACCAACAAACAACCTGGAATTAAACTCATATTTGCCAAGTTTGAGAACTGTATCTGTCATTTTATTATCCACCACCAACAAAAGTAACGATTTCTAAAGTATCATTTTCCGCCAGCAATTTTTCACTGAATTGCGTGCGTGGGACTATTTTACGATTTAATTCTACAGCAACATACCTTTCATCAATATCAATACTTTTCAGTAATTCTGATAGGGATGTTCCCGTGGAGTACTCTCTTTTTTCACCGTTTACGGTGATTTGCATCGTAACTCTGCTCCGAAGAAGTATATATGTAGAATTAAACATTGTAAGTTTGTCTCATAGTAAATTCAAGCAAAAAGAGATTTTGACTTGTTTTGTATGCTCAGATATAATCTTGATGTGACATGAAAAGTTAAAAGTGCCTAAAGTTTGAAGTGAACTAAAATTGTGGTAATAAACAAGTTTTTTATCTTTTAACTTTAGGCACTTTAGTTCACTTTAGACACTTCAATCCTGGTTGCAGCTTTGCCGCAACAATATTGTTATATGAGTTCATCACGTCAACAATCAAAATTGCAGGAAGCAAAGGCAGAGGTGGTATCATTGCTTAAAGGTCTTTCCGATAAGGTAGATTTAGAAAGAAAGTTAGGTGTGGATTACCTGCAGTTAGACCCTGTAATTAAAAACACGATGTCCTATGAAGAGGATGTAATCTCTCAATCTCCCACTCCGGAAACTGTTTGCGAAAACATCGATACTTACAATGAAGGGACAAAGGTTGAATTTGGCAGATCAGAAAAGATTGAGGCGCTTGGTAAATTAGAAGAGCAGGTAAACAGATGTGAACAATGTGAGTTGTGTAAGAATAGAACAAATGTAGTCTTCGGGGTCGGGAATCCGGATGCGGATCTTATGTTTGTCGGAGAGGCTCCAGGTTATTACGAGGATGTACAGGGAGAACCATTTGTCGGGAAAGCGGGGCAGCTGCTAACTAAGATTATAGAATCTATAGGCATGAAGAGGGGTGATGTATACATTGCCAATATCCTTAAATGCCGTCCGCCGGATAACAGAAACCCCAACGCAAATGAGATAGTTATGTGTTCGCCGCATTTAATCAGGCAGATCGAGATAATACGTCCAAAGATAATATGTGCGTTGGGTACATTTGCCGCACAGAGATTGCTGGATACGAAAGAGACTATTGGTAAACTGCGAGGGAGATTCTTTGAATATCAGAATACAAAATTCCTGGCAACTTACCATCCCGCTTATTTGCTGAGGAATCCAGAAGACAAGAAGAAAGTATGGGCTGATATTAAGAAGGTTCGAGACTTTTTGAAGGAATGATCTGCCTGGATTTATCCAGTCACGAAGGCACCAAGACACGAAGATGCAGAAAAGCTCAGGTGTAAAGCGTCAGCAAGAGATTTTGCTTCAGGTCATTTAAGAGTACTGAATAATTCTTTGCCTCGTCAGCGAGTTGTATGCATTGGGTTGATATATTTAATGCATCTGATAGATGTCCCTGTTGTCGTCTGGTAAAGACGATAGGTCGTTCGGGTGTGTACTTTGTAAACTCCTTAAACTCTGAAACCAGATTCTCTTCCAGGGTGGAGAGTCCATCACCGTTTAATGCAGATACCTGGCACATCGGTTCAAAGGTTTTTCCCACAACTGCTTTCAGATCTAATTTACCGGGCAGGTCCGCCTTATTCAGTGCCGGGAAGATAGAAACATTTTTATCAGTGTTCTGCAACTCAAGTTCTTCAATAAATTTTACTATCTCTCTATCCTCTTTTTCCGCAGGCTTGGAACTGTCAAACACAATGATTATTTTGTCTGCCTCTCTCAACTGTTTTTTGCTTTCCAGGACGCCAAGTTTTTCCACTTCATGATCGGTCTCTCTTATACCGGCAGTATCTATTATTGTTAATGGTATGTTGTCAATTTCTATCATTTCATCAATCGCGTCTCTTGTAGTACCAGGCTCTTCGTGCGTGATTAACCTGTCCTCCTTCAGCAGTGCGTTAATTAAGGTGGATTTGCCAGCATTTGGTTTACCCGTAATGATCAGTTTTTGGGGTGAAGTGATTGCACAGCCGAAGGCTGCGGTTGTCAGTATCTCTTTTAACCTGTTATTGATATCACATAACTGTTCTTTGTCATTATCACATTTTTCAACCTGTTCAACTGTTTTCTGTATGTAAGAAGATAGTGCACCATTATATTGATCGAGAAGGACTTTGACCCCTAATTTAGTTTTTGCCCGGGGTATTTCCAGCAGAGCTTCTTCCTGAATAAGGTCGATTTTATTGTTTGATAGGGGGCGGCAGGCCAGCTCTCCCCAGTGAACCTCCTTTGCTCCTGCAGATACCATGCATTCGAGTGTCTTCTTAACCGCCAGGATTCCACCATGGCAGTTAACTTCTACTAAATCTTCTCCGGTAAAACTGTCCTGCTCCCTGAGCACGTTTACGATTACTTCGTCAACTGTTGTACCGTTTGAATGAATATCGCCATAATAGAGCCTTTTTGATTCCGCTTTTCTCATGTCTTTCAGTCTCTTTCCCTTGAATACCGCATTTACGATTTCAAGGGAGTCTGGCCCGGAGACATGTATTACGCCGATTCCCCCTTCTCCGATTGGTGTAGTAATAGATGCAATCGTCTCTTTTTTCACTTTGGTATTATACGAAGAGCCTGAGAACCTTGACAATGAAAAATGTTTGCGACCGATTAGTAAGATTGAGCCGGCCTAGAATATTTGAAAGATATTGAAAAGTGTGCCACTGCACATATTTTTCTCTTTATTATTTCTCCTTTAACAATCAAAAAAACAACAAAAAAAAGTTTTTTTCTTATCTTTTTTACTATTGAAAAGTCACAATTACGGGTTATACTCAAGTTGTAGGTAACTCTAATATCTTTCTATTTGAGGCTTGTCTCTGCTGTACGTTTCGGAGTAGAAACGAACGAGATATTAGAAGAAAAATAGGGCTATAAGGGCTTTTTGTAAGTTTTTCTGGAGTGGGGGTAATTAGTAATGAGAAAAACATCTCATACTATTACTATTCTTCTTTTTTTCACATCAATTTCTGCAGAACCGTATTACACATTATCTTTGTTTCTTATTTCACGTTTCAAAAGTTTGCGAAACGATTTTGTTGTTTTAATAATAGAATCCTTAAAAACAGGGGAAGGAAATGGGGGAAAAATATGCTTCCCGTTTCCCAATAGGCCGTCCTCCTCCCCACAAGGATTTTCTCAGAAAAAGAGTGTTCCTCCTTTTAGGCCGTAATAGAGAGAATCCTTTTGCCTGGGGATGTGGCCCAGCGGGTTTCGGAGTAATTACCATTTTTGGTTGCTGCATTGAGAAAAAAGTCTTACAGTGTCACCGGTACCAATTGGAAGGTGGCTATAGATGTATTAAAACTCACATTTATTACATTGGCATTACCGCTTTAATTCCATCGCAACATAAACGTAAACTATCTCATCCTCTTTTCCCTGAATATCAATTAGATCATCAATCATTTACACAGCATTTCTTTCAAGATTTCTACAGTCGCTTAAAAGTTCTGTCCATAATAACCTTTGTTATTTTACAGGAGGTGCTTCCTGTAGCAGATTTACATTAGAGGAGGTAAATAATCATGTTTTGTTTTCAGTGTCAAGAAACCGCGAATAATTCAGGATGTACGGTGAGAGGTGTATGTGGTAAACCGGAAATAACCGCTAACCTTCAGGATTTATTGATTTTTGTTCTCAAAGGAATATCCATCTGTGGACTTGAAGTAAACAGGTTTGAACGTATTGACAGTAATATTGGTTTGTTTGTTGCTAAATCTCTTTTCTCTACAATTACAAATACTAATTTCGATGATGAAAGAATTATCTCATTAATAAAAGAAGGTCTTGGTATTAAAAAGAATTTAAAAGAGCGATTATTATCTGTCTCTACTCAAAAGACATTTTCTGAAAATATTCCGGATTGTGTTTCATGGCATTCAGAAAATGTCGACGACTTTCATGAAAAAGCAAAAGAAGTTGGTTTTTTGTCCTTTTTAGATGAGGACATTCGTGCTTTAAAAGCATTTATCATTTATGGTTGCAAGGGTATTTCCGCTTATGCAGACCATGCCGCAATATTAGGTTTTGAAGAGCAGGAAATATATAACTTTATAATGGAAGGATTGGCCGCAACTACTCAAGATTTATCAATTAAGGAGTTGCTGGGAGTCTTAGGAAAGACCGGAGAATGCGCCGTTAGAACAATGTCACTTTTGGATAGGGCAAATAGCGAACGTTTTGGTCATCCGGAGATAACCAGAGTAAATATTGGAGTCGGTAATAACCCCGGAATCTTAGTCTCAGGCCATGATTACAGGGACTTAGAAGACCTCCTTAAGCAAACTGAAGGAACAGAGATTGATGTTTATACACATGGTGAAATGCTTCCAGCACATTACTACCCGTGTTTACAGAAGTATGGACATCTTGTTGGAAATTATGGAAATGCCTGGTGGCAGCAGACCAGAGAATTTGATTCATTTAATGGCCCTATTTTAATAACAACAAATTGCATTGTTCCTGTAAAGGATGCATATAGAGATAGAATATTTACAACGGGTATGTCCGGATATCCGGGTGTAAAGCATATTGCTGACAGGAAAGACGGGGTAATGAAAGATTATTCTGAAATAATTAGACTTGCCGGGAAATGTCCACCCCCAATGGAACTGGAAAAAGGTGAAATAGTTGGTGGTTTTGCACATCATCAGGTCTTGGCCCTGGCGGATAGAATAGTTGAAGCAGTAAAAACAGGAAAGATTAAACATTTTATCGTAATGTCAGGTTGTGACGGCAGGCACAAGACCAGGGAATACTATACTGAAGTCGCCAAAGCCTTACCGAAAGACACTATTATTTTAACCTCGGGGTGTGCAAAGTATCGATATATTAAACTTGGTTTAGGTGATATTGATGGAATTCCAAGAGTACTTGATGCAGGGCAATGTAATGATTCATACTCTCTGGTCCTAATTGCACAAAAACTTGCGGAAGCATTTGATCTGACTGATATTAATGATTTGCCGCTCTCTTTCGATATTGCATGGTATGAGCAAAAGGCAATAGCAATATTATTGGCATTGTTTCATCTGGGCGTGAAAAATTTAAGGCGGGGGCCTACATTGCCAGGGTTTTTGACACCTAATATGGTAAAAATTATGGTTGAAGAATTTAAGGTAAAAACTATAGGCGAAGTTTCAGAAGACATTAAATCTATGCTCTCTGGAAATTAATTCAAGTAACCTTGACAAAACAGAATAAAAACTGTCTTTTTATGACAGAGTGGATGTTTAATTTGGAAAAATAAAACTTTTATCGATTGGGAGGTGACGATCGATGAGCGAAAAACCAAGACCATTTGCACGGATGTCAATGGTATGCCTCCTGTTTCTTATCACGGTATCACTTTACGTTTTGCTGCCTCGTTACTGGCACGATATACCTGAAACGGTCAAACATCTGTTCCTTGTACTTAGTGCCTTAATGTGTATACACATTATAGAGTATGCATTTTTCTGGTGGGAAATATTTGGGCACATGAAGAGTATTTTTACAGAAACCCTTTATCCCACAAACAAGCTTATCAACGATAACAGGGCCCTCATAGAAAAATCTTTATGTTCCTCCAATCAACTCATCGGTACAGCAGCAGTTTGTGGACTTACAGATATCTATTATTCCCGCAAGGAT
Organism: uncultured Candidatus Scalindua sp.; assembly: GCA_964438395.1. Lineage (GTDB taxonomy): Bacteria > Planctomycetota > Brocadiia > Brocadiales > Scalinduaceae > Scalindua. The sequence goes on along the minus strand of CAYTLC010000018.1, from coordinate 4,943 downwards.
ACAAAAGAACATATTTATAATGCCGTAAAAAATGCAGAAAGAAGATTATGGCTTCTTGGTATTGCACACTCTGAGATTGTTCAATTGGATGATTTACTTTCCTCCCTTGACGAAAAGATAATATGCGGTCTTGATGTCAGAATACTTCTACTTGATGCACTCCAGGATACAGCGGTCTTTAGAACACTGCTTGAGAGCACTGCTTCTGAGGCGACAAAGATCATTAATACTGATAGAACAAGAATAAAACCATCTGATCCATTCTTCCATCAACGGGTTTATAGTGATTTTGTCCACGCATGTAACAGGCTCCGCAGCTTTCCAAATGTTGAATCAAATGTCAGGTTTTATACGCATACTCCAAACTGCTGGTTAATGATAGTAGACAACACCGTCCATTTTCAGCCGTATACCTTTGGCCGAAGCCCGGGGCAAAACGTATCAAATCTGTGTATAGGTGATAACATGCCGGTGTTTAAATTCCAGAAACAACTGGATGTAATGACTTTTGATATACTCAAAGACCATTTCTTGAAAATGTGGGTTACATCAAACATAGACCTGTTTCACGCGGAAACTCGAAATGCAGATCGTGGTCGTATAGTTAAAGATTTATTTGATTTACACTCCTGGTGGTTTAAACAGGTACACGGGGTACTTTACAAACCAAAGGGTAATTTTGTTGAAACAACTGACTTACGTAAATTTCCACGGCGACCTTGGAGATGGGACCAGCCATCATTGGATCTTTATCCGGAAGATTGTAAGAAAACTACTACAATAACTACCATTCGTGATTATTCCCGTAGCAGTTTGACTTTACAGATAGAGGATATTTCCGGACTGAGTAATGGACAAATTGTCTGTCTACAAGGTACTTCCCCTCCAGAACCATTTGAAGCCAATTACATAATGGATTATTATCTAAAAACTAGAAGATTTATAATCAAGCGAATAGCAAATGGGGTGCAACCGATAGTTGGAGTTCAGACAATAATAGAAGAAGAGAGAGATAACCAATCTGATTGAATTAACGTTTCATAAACACTATTTCAGTTATAGTGACAGGATTAGTGAAAGCAGGTTTTGATATGAAATTGACCATAAGAACAGGTCGAATTGGCATCCTGGAAAAAATGTTTCAGGAAAAAACAAAGATAAAGATCAGTGTACTTGATATTCCTTTCCATGCGATATTGGTACATTTCCCTACGGCCCTCTATCCTATAGCAATTATCTTTCTTTTCCTCTCCTTAATTTTCGGTAAGGAGTCATTCAGTAATTCATATTTTTACCTCATGTTAATTGCAACTCTTTTCACACCGCTAAGCCATTATACCGGCATACTTGAGTGGAAGAAAAAGTTTCGAGGTGCAAGGACTCATATCTTCATTAATAAAATCCGCTTCGGGATAATATTGAATGTAGTTGGAGGATTATGTACCACATGGTACTGGTTATATCCCGGAATACTGAATCATATAGGAGTATATAGTATAGTCTTCATTATTTTAAACATTTCTATTATACCAATTGTCACCTATCTGGGGCATTTGGGTGGCAGAGTGGTTTACGGACTGCCTCGATGAAAAAATTACCATGTTTATTATACCTGAAAACAAAGGAGCTTGATTTATGGAGAAGCAAATTGCAGATTTAGGAAAACGAGTCAAAGAGTTGGAAAAAATAATAGAAGTCTTGATCATTGCAATTCATAAAGAGGAGACAACTTACAAGTTTTACCAGGATCTTGCAGATTCTACAGAATATGAGGGTACCAGGAGAATGTTCATAAAAGTTGCAAACCAGGAGCTTTCTCATAGAGGGATGTTGGAGATGGAGCTAAAAAAGTTACAACATGAAACAGACCAATTAAAGTCTAAAAAGTAGCATGTGCAGAGTGGTTTTTTCATAAGAATAGAGGGTCTAAGAAAATGGCAAATGCAAGGATTATGATTGTGGAAGATGAGTGGATTACCGCAGAGGACACACGGAATAGGTTAGAGAACCTGGGATACACTGTTTCTTCTCTGGCGTCAACAGGAAAGGAAGCGATTCAAAATGCGGAGGAGGAAAAACCGGATTTGATACTGACTGATATTGTGTTAGAAGGGGGAATGGATGGGATTGAAGTAGCAAAGCAAATCTATGCGCGATTCGGTATCCCCTTTATATACCTGACCGCTTATGCCGATGATAAGATTCTGGAACGAATAAAAATAACAGAACCACTTGGATATATCGTCAAACCATTTACAGATGAAGACATGACAATTGCTATTGAACTGGCCCTTTATAAACACAAGGCCGAAGAAAAAAGAAGAAAACAGGTTCAATATCTTAGTGATGAACTCGCTAAGACCAGGACATTAGCCGGGCTTATTCATATTTGCTCTTCTTGCAAAAAGATACAAAATGAAGATGGCGATTGGAAGCAAATAGAAGATTTTATTCGTGAGCATTCTGGCGCAGAATCCAGACATGTTGTTTGTCCGGATTGTGAGAAAAATTCGTAATAGATAATCCCGGTTTGAACTAAGAAGGGATGGTATTAAAAAGGAGTAAGGTAACGTGAACAATCTTAAAAGGAGGAGCTCGAAATGGCTAATAAACAGCTAAAGGAAATATTGGATATGGCGATTCAGGTTAAAATTGATGCATATGAATTTTATTCTACAGCAGCTAAAATAGCAAAAGATCCTTCCGCGAAAGAGTTACTCAAGGAATTTGCAAATATTGAGTTAAAGCACAAGGAGAAATTCGAAAAATTCGATTTAAACGAAGTTGAAGAAGAGCATCATACAGTTAAAGAAATACACGATTTTCACTTAGATCAGTATTTGCTGGATAAAGAGATTACTCCGGATTCAACCGTTCAGGATATAATGGTACATGTAATGAAGAGGGAACAAAAGGTTTATGCGTTTTATGACAGCATGTTAAAGGCTGTTATCAGTATTCCTGTCAGGAACCTCTTTGAGGAATTGGCAGCAGAAGAACTGGAACACAAAGTAAGAGTTGAAACAGATTATGATGATTTTGTTTATAAAGAAGATTGAAATGACCTGCTCTGACCTTTGTTGTTCGCAAAAATTCACGTATGATAATCAGCATTAATACTTACATACTCTTTTGATAGATCACACGTCCATAATGTAGTACCTTTGTTGCCCATTCCAAGATGTAATTGAATCGTGATCTCTTTCTTCTTCATTACACTATTTAATCTCTTTGGGGCAGGTGTTACAGGTAACCCTTTTCTATATATCGTAACCTTGTTAACGGCTAATTTCAGTTTAGATTCGTCGAGAGTGACTCCGGCATAACCTGCTGCCGAGACAATTCTTCCCCAATTGGGGTCTTCACCATTTATGGCAGTTTTCACCAGTGGAGATTCTGCTATTGTTCGCACAATCTTCTTTGCTTCAGAAACTGATTTTGCTTCATGTATCTCAATCTGAACAAACTTTGTGGCGCCCTCACCATCTTTTACGATCTCCTTTGCCATGTTCTGAGTTACATAATCAAGTGCTTTCTGGAACTGTGCAAGATCACTTTTAGTGGAAGATGTTATTGTGCGATTCTGTGCCATACCGTTTGCAAGAATAGCGACCATATCACTTGTGCTCATATGGCCGTCCACAGTGATCTGATTAAAAGAGCTTTCTGTTGATCTCTTTATGCAGGATCTTAATGTGTTCAGAGAGATTGCTGCATCTGTAGTGATAAAGCAGAACATTGTAGCCATGTCCGGTGAGATCATACCGGAGCCTTTGGCTATTGCTCCGATAGTAATTTCCTTACCGCCTATCTTTGTCTTAACGGCAATCTGTTTGTGAACGAGGTCGGTTGTCATTATGGCTTTTGCAATACTTATCGCATGGGTGTTCTTATTACCTAAACACTCTGCGGAGTTGCTAATGCCGGATTTTATCTTTGCCATGGGAAGGTGATGTCCGATTATACCGGTAGAGGCAACCAGGACTTCATCCGGTTTGATATTCAGGTGTCTGGACGTTAGAAGCGCCATTGTTTCCGCATCCTTCTCTCCCTTCTTGCCTGTACACGCATTGGCATTGCCGCTGTTTACTACTATTGCGTGAGCCTTGCCGTTTTTTACAACATCTCTACTCAGCTTTATTGGTGCGGCAACTATCTGGTTTGTTGTAAAGAGGGCAGCAGTCTTGCAAGGCTGTTCTGAAAAAATGATACCTATATCATGGTTTCTCTTATCTCTTTTCAGACCGCAGTGTACAGAACCGGCCTTGAAACCCTTTGGTGCAATAATGTTTCCGGAGATTTTCTTGATCATAAGAGTATTCCTTTTAAGTACAACATTGCCTGCCTGGTTTGTTGTTACAAGTTTACAATAAGGTTAAGGAATGAATACCGCGGCGGATACAACTGTAGACCATAAACCGTTCTTGTCACCTCTCGCCGATTGAGTGGTGTTTCTCGATGTTACTATTTTACCGCTCATACGATAGATCTCTTTCCGCTCGTCGTAATTCTTTTCCGGATCGAATTCAATGCCTAGCGTACTGGCAAGCATTGATGCTGCCAGGTCTTCCGAATAGTCACCGGATGTTTCGTCAGTTTCACCATTCGCGTGATGTTCACTCAGGTATCCGTAATTGTTAGGTTCGGCAGGTACTGCCAGGCCAACTGATGCGGATATCATCCTATGCGGCTCATTGGTTTCGTTGGTACTCATTACGCAAAATACTATCTGGCCCGGCTCAAGAAGTTTAACACCCTGCGCCCTTGATACAATCTTGCAATTTGGCGGGAAGATACTTGACACCCTGACGAGATTACATTTCTCTATACCGGCCTTTCTAAGAGCAAGTTCCAGTGACTGTAGTTTTTCTTTATGCCTGCCTACGCCTTTTGTGAAGAATACTTTTTTTGGTACTGATTGCATTTTATTTTATATCCTGTAT
>CAYTLC010000017.1:14989-23263 GCA_964438395.1 uncultured Candidatus Scalindua sp. | reverse complement strand
AAGATGACTATTTTGAATAATAATCTTACAGATCTATATAGCTTCAGCCAGGAAAGTCCTGACAAATTAACTATCCATTTTCAGGATAGGCTGGACGTGAGTAACGCCTCTCAGCTTACAAAGGAATTTAACACACTTCTGCGGACTCACAAACCGGATAGTCTGGTAGTTGATCTGGATAAATTGACCTACCTTGACGACTATGGAGTATCTGTACTTGTGGGATTGAAGAAAATAATGGGTGACAGACGTGGTAATTTTTCATTAGCAAATATTTCTGAGCAGGCGAATGAAATCCTCTCCATGCATCGTTTTAACGAGTTGGGGCAACAGTCTGTCTCCGTACATAAAACATCACAAAACATTTTTGCTAACCTTGGAAGCTCCATTTTTAATATAGGTAGTGAGGTAAGGTTTATGCTCATGTTTCTGGGTGATACCTGTTTTTCCTTACTGACGTTTTTGCGACATCCCGGATCATTGCGTTTTAACGATACTGTAGAAAATATGAAACGAGTCGGTCTCGATGCGTTACCCATTGTCGGTTTGATCAGTTTTCTCCTGGGCCTTATTATGGCATTCATGTCATCAGTCCAACTCCAACAGTTTGGAGCTAACATTTATGTGGCTTCACTTGTCAGTATATCGATGACCCGGGAACTGGGACCGATCATGACGGCCATCATTGTGGCCGGTCGTTCCGGTTCCTCCTTTGCGGCCGAAATTGGCACCATGAAAATATCAGAAGAGGTAGACGCCTTATCTACCATGAACATTAATCCGAATTTCTTCCTTGTACTGCCACGCATGTTTGCCGCCTTTTTGGTTATGCCTGTATTAACCCTTTTTTCTGATCTGTTTGCTATTGCCGGAGGTCTGCTGGTAGGGGTAACCATGCTCGACCTTACCGTAAGTGGCTACACAAACCAGACTATTCATTCCCTCACGCTTTTTGATGTATTCTGGGGAGTGTTCAAGAGCGGCATCTTTGCCCTTCTCATCTCCTGGACAGGGTGTCTTAAGGGTTTTCAGGTGAGAGGCGGTGCCGCAGGAGTAGGCAAGGCCACCACATCAGCAGTGGTGACCAGTATTTTTCTGATTGTCCTGAGCGATTCACTTCTTGTAGTCATACTCAGGTATTGGAACGGGTGATGGACAAAAGCATAAACAAGTGCCTAAAGTTTGAAGTGAACTAAAGTTCCTAAAATTAGAAATAAGGCGTGGATTATATAATTCTAATAAAGCAATGATTAATAAACCTGTAAAAGAAAAAAAAGTTGCCATTAAGGTTATGGACATGGTGGCTGGTTATGAAGAGGATGTAATACTGAACCATATTAATTTTGAGGTATACGAGGGTGAAATATTTGTAATCCTGGGTGGAAGTGGTTGTGGAAAAACCACTTTACTGAAACACCTCATTGGTCTCAATCGGCCAATGGACGGAAACATAGTAATTAATGGTATTGATATTACTGATGACAAAGGAGATAATCTCCAGCAGGTCTTACGTGAATGTGGTATACTCTTTCAGGGAGGCGCACTCTTCAGCTCAATGACAGTAGCTGAGAATGTTGCGTTACCAATGCAGGAGCATACAGATTTACCCGCTTCCTCAATTGATAATATCGTAAAAATGAAACTGGCACAGGTTAGCCTGACAGGATATGAAAACCATCTACCTTCGGAGATTAGTGGTGGAATGAGAAAAAGGGCCGGTCTCGCGCGGGCAATGGCGCTTAATCCAAAGATTCTGTTTTTTGATGAGCCCTCTGCCGGTCTTGACCCTGTGACATCGGCAGAGCTTGATCAACTGATTATGCGGCTAAACCGCAGCTACGGTACAACTATGGTGATTGTTACACATGAACTTCCCAGTATATTTTCGGTCGCCCATCGGGTTATAATGCTTGACAAGAGGGTTAAAAAAATAATTGCAGAAGGGTCGCCACAATACTTACGTGATAACAGTCAGAATCCGTTTGTCAGACAGTTCTTCAACCGAGAAACAGAATCTGATAGTGACTTATTAAGAAATTAATAACATACCGCCTCTTCTAAGGTGGGCTTAAATTTTTTTCAATTTTAACTATGATTAATCAGAAAGCCAAATTTTATGTTGGTTTATTCATTGCCGCAGGTATTGGCCTTGCAATAGTAACCATCATTTTATTGGGAATGAATCGTTTTCTTGAGAAGGGACAATTCTATGCAGTCTATTTTAACGAATCTGTTCAAGGCCTCAAGATCGACTCTCCGGTGAAATACAGAGGTGTCTCCATTGGCCATATTGAACGTATAGCTCTGGCTCCGGATTCAAAATTAATAGAGGTTATTCTGAAGATAGAAGCAGATATTACACTTGAGGAAAACATGGTCGCACAACAAAAGGCCGTGGGGATTACGGGTAGCAAATTTATTGAGCTGGATCTTATGGATGAGTCAATGGACGCCGATTCTCCTAATCTGAAATTTCCTACAGAATATCGTGTACTGGCGTCAAGGCCATCAAATATCAGTGAACTGTTTCGTAGTGTAGACGATATCGTAAAAAAACTTAATTCCCTGGATATTGTCGAGATATCTACCAGTCTAAAAACTACACTGAACCATCTTGAACAATCACTACATGATTTTGATGCTAAAGTAATTTCAGATGGTATTAAGACTTCGTTAACCAGTATAAATAAAGACTTTGATCCGGAAAGATGGGATAAGCTTATTACCGGTATTGAAAAGAGTATTGGATCTCTGGACGATGTCGTTAACAATGCAGACGGTCTAATGACGAACACTTCAACACTGATAGCCAGAACAGAGACCGAGGTTGAAAATCTCGGTCGCTACATCCTTGTCGTTGGCCAGTACCTGGAAAAGGCAAGTAGTAATCTGGACCAAACTCTTGAGCAGGTATCAATCCAACCATCCCAGCTACTTTTTAGTGAACCACCTATAGAAAAAGAGTTTGAAAAAAATGTTAAGTAAAATCTAAATTTGAATTTTATATTTATTTCGGATTTCGTACTTAGAATTTCTGATTTTGTACAATGTTGTTGAAGCTTACAACACATTGAAGTCATTCAAGTACAGAAAGATATTTAAAACAAGCTTATCGGAGGTACATGGTGCGTTATATCGCAATTATTTTGATAACTTTTTCATTGGCCTTCTGTGGCTGTGTATCACTTGAACAACCGAGTACAAATTTTGAGTATTATATTATTGAGTATGATGCTTTGAGGAGTGATAAATCTACCGATCCAGGCAAGGAGTCAACCGTACTCAAGATAAAACATTTCAATGCATCACCAATCTACAACACCGATAGAATTATCTATAGCGACCAGCAATTTAAACGCTCTCCATACTTTTATCATAAGTGGAGAGTAAGGCCGGCTGAGTTTGTAACATACTTCCTCTCCCGGGACCTTAAGGAGAGTGGCCTGTTTGAGGCAGTCCTCCCGCCAACCAGTGGAAGTCTGCATACACATACTGTAGAGGGAACTGTGGACGAGTTCCTTGAGAGGGATTCAAATGATAGTTGGGAAGCAGTATTAAAGATAAGTGTAATATTGCAGGTAGCCAGGGAACCGGATGCAGGCAAACGGATTATTTTTGAACGAAGCTTTTCAACGAAGAAAAAATGCAGAGAGAAGAATCCACTGGCTCTGGCCCAGGCAATGAGCCTTGCTATGGCAGAAGTGTCAAAAGATATCGGTATAGCTATTCATGAAGCTTTAGTAGAAAAGTAAAGGAATATAGATGCAGGATATCATCAAACAACCTGACATGCAACAATATGCAAAAACCTTTGCATCAGGGGAGACTCTGTTTCTACAAGGTGACCATTCCCAGGACATGTACATCCTGATCAGTGGTGAACTTGAGGTCTATAAAGGCGACAAGAAGATTGCAGAGGTTACTGAACCCGGTTCGACAGCAGGTGAGTTATCTTTTCTCTTCGGATCGATAAGGACAGCTACAATCAAGGCGCTGAATGATGTAGAAGTCATGATGATCCCTGCCGATCAAATTAAGGATATCTTACGTAAATACCCATCCATTGCTCATGAGATGACGTTAAGGCTTGCCAGCCGGCTTGAAGAGACCACCAAGATAATGCACGGACTCGGGGAGTTTAATGATCGACTTCCTGATGCAATTATTATGGCAGATAGTAACAGAAATATTCTCTCATGGAACAGGGCCGCTGAGGAGCTACACGGCAGAACCTGGCAGCAGATGAAAGGCTATCCATTAGCCGATTTGTATCAGGATCCAAAAGCTTACGAACAGTTTGTGTCAGACATACAGGCCGGCAATTCTTTGCAGGAAAAAGAGATGGTTGTCAAGCAACCGGGTGGAAACAAGCGCTTTGTCTCCACCAGCACAACTGTTCTCTATGACGGTCACCACAATGTGGAGGGATTTATCTTTCTCAGTCGTGACGTAACAAATATTAAAGATCTCGAAAAAAAATACAAACGGATGAAGAGATGGCTAATCCCATCTATCGTATTCTTTTGTGTGGTTATAATCTCCCTGTTTTTTACTCTTCCATATTTCTCCAGGGGGAACAGAATTCTCGATTATAAGAAAGAGATCTTTGAGACTCGTATTATCCAGGACTCTCATAATATAACCAATGCGGTATCTGCACATCTGGCAACGGGGAATTTGGTGGCAATTGATGGTATAATGGAGGCTTTCTTCGAAAACGAATCTCCGGAGCATTTTGGAATTATCGGTCTTGCAATCCTTGACCGCAATAAAAAGGTGATAAGTGCATATTCAGCAAAAACGGGACAGAAGGCGGCTGACATCGTTGGTTACAGTTACAGCGGCATCAAATTCAAGGGAGATGAAATGGCTGCCCACAAAATACTGACCCTGTTCCGTACTGACAAGGAGAACCGGATGGGCACAAGGGGAGTAGAAATTGCTTATGAAATACGTCAGAAAAATGGTGAGATAACAAACTGGCTGATCTTCCAACTGGAAATGGAACATCTAGATAGGGAATATGGCATAGACACAAAAACATTAGCCAGGATCGATTTTCAAAATGACTAGAGTGGGAACACGAACTACCATTGCTCCACTTTGAGTAAATAAAGATCGACTATCTCTTCCGCTGGCATTATACGCTAACCACCCAATCCGGATCAAAACGAGCATGGCAGCTTGGACATATCAGGATGATTTTACACTGCTCTTTTGTCTGCCGTACATAAGATGTATGAAAACCATCCTCGTATCCGCATTCGGGACAAATATGAAGTTCCTCTCCTATGGTAATTTGTTCTGGTTTCTTACTCATCAATTACTCCTTCCACTTAATTGAACATCCCATTGATGGGTATTGATCGGAAGATGGTTTATTTCCCCCCAGCAACGCTTCAATCGCATCACTCAGATCATGAGATGTAACTTTATCGGGATGCTGCCAATTATCATCTATCTGGCCGTGGTAGCATAACTCCCTCTCTTTGTTGTAAACGTATATGTCGGGAGTGCATTGAGCCTGATATTTTTTTGCAACGGACTGATCTTCATCTCTTAAATATGGAAAGTTGTATCCTTTTTCCTCCGCCCTCTTAACCATATTTTCGAAATTATCATCGGGATATTTGATTCCGTCATTCGGATTGATTCCGACAAGCTGAACATTTCGTTCCGCAAATTTTTCCTGCAGTTGAACAAGCCTGTCATCCACCGCATGAACATACGGACAATGATTGCACATAATGACAATTACTAAAACTTCTTTAGCATCATAGTCAGCGAGAGAGTGCATCTCCCCGTCTATACCCTTTAAGCAAAAGTCTATCGCCTTTGTCCCTAATGGTACATTGATTGATTTTAGTAGAGCCATCTTGACCTCCTTATTGATAATCGTGTAAGTTAAACACTCCTGCTTTGCTTAATATTTCGGATTTCAGAATTCGGATTTCAGATTTATTTCGCTTTTTCAACAAAGCTCTTGAACGCTTCTTCAATGATCTTTTCGTGCTGCTCCGGAGTTTCCGCCCTTCCGTATTTCTTAATAATGTTATCCCATTCCGGGGTTCCATGGTATTGATGACATCCCATGCACAACCCCTCTCTTTCTACAATATTTCTTTCCTTCTCATTTAACGGCCTGTCTTCGGGCAGCGGCATGTTCTGGATCTGTTTACCACTCCGCGTAACCAACTGGTCAAGGGCAAATGGAAAGTCAGCAATCTTCGGAACCTGCCACTTACCTGTCTTCGCACCTGGAATATCACCATATACGCCTTTTGACAAATCCTGAAATAGAGGACTGTCTCCCAAAATTTTTCCGGCACTCCTTGAATTACCGGTACCATATCCGATAGTTTTAGGGTTGGTGTGGCAATCCTCACATGTACGGGCTACCAGTGAAATTGAATGAGGCTGCAAAGGGGCAAGTGTTGGAGAATTATGCCCGGTCGAAGTAGTGTAAGTTTTATTGAGTGCCTTGATCTCTCCCTCTTCATCTATAAATGTGTAGAAGACCTGACACCCGGGGGCAAGCGGTGATACCTTCTCCCTCAAATTCATTCCCAGTATCGGACTTTCCCATCTCAGAAAGGAGCGGTTTTCCAGTGCCAGGTTACCGTCTTTTTTTGTCACCGTCTGTCTTCCGGTTACAGGATCAACCTTTTTCGAAGTAGTAATCCAGTCTGTACCCTCCACCCTTCTGTCATATTCCATATGGCATCCGAAACACTGCGGAGCCCATGTGGCGTGACACGCGTAACATTCCATTTTTTCAATATGCTTGTGAATGGTCGACATAGCAACTTTACCCTGTTTCGTCTTGTAGGTATCGGTTTCATTTATTTTCTTTAACAGAGGTATCTCATGCTTTTTTCCGGTAAACCTGCTGTATACATATGATGTGTTTCCTTCTCTTCTCCAGTTTTCTTTTACGTTTCCTCTTGAAGTAAGCAGATACTCCACACTGTTTTTTTTATATGTCCCCCTGTCGCCATCCAGAGTTACCGGAGTTCCATATCCTACGGACAGCTCCCAGGGAAATTTCTCCGGAGTCCCGTGGCAGTCGTAACAGCTGATCTCCACCTGGTATAACGTTGCCGGGTAGATGTTGCCGTCACCATGCACATCAATTGATGTGTGACAGTCTACGCACTGCATACCTCTTTCAAAATGCACATCCTTACGTACATGCATATACTCTTTCGTAAATAGAGGTTTCTGTGCCTGCGCATTTTCATCAAAAGGAGCGGCATGAGCATCCTTTATGTAATCAAACTCAAACATCCCCACAAAGGTCGTCCCGATCCTCTTTCCCCTTGTGTGACAGTGAGTACACTGAGCTGCCGGAATTGCTGTAGTAATGCGATGCTTTAACGGATGAGAACGTTCAGATGTATTTTTTATTTGAGGATCACCTCCTTCATGCTTCCCATCGTTTCCATAGAGCATGTGGCAGGCGGCACAACCTGATGCCCTGAGATCACCTCTTTTACCTCTTCCTTCTCCCCAGACATGGCATCGTCCGCACTGTTTCCTATAAGTATCTGAGAAACCAGCCTTCTCCTCCGAGCCGAAAACACTTACGCCCTTCTCGAAATCAGGTATCTCCTCCACACTATCAAGTCTTCTCAGATACCCAAACTTAATGGCTTTCGCTGTCCACTCCTTGAATTTATCTGTACCTACATCAGGGACCTGGCCGTCCGTGTCTACCATATCAAAGTTGCCATAGGGAAAGGTGCCCTTCGAAACTACACCATTTGAAGATAGGTTTTTATTTACGATACCTGTCTGAAGTGAATGAAGCGACTTGGAGAGACGGGTAGTATAATTTCTACCAAGGGTTCCTGACGGATCCAGAGTTGCGGTCTGCCCTGACATTATCTCCCCGCCAACAGGTTTCTCAAGTTCTTCCCCCATCAAAGTAGTAATGCTCCCCTTTCCATCATGACACTTTGCACAGCCCTTTCCCTCGTGAAGTACCCACATACTGGAAGGATTTGGGATGAGCCCCTTATGGGACTCTTCCTTTATGCCAGATGAGGGAACACCCTCATGGCAGATAGCACACTCATAACCCCTGCCCTTTCCATATTTCTGTTTAGCAAACAGCAGGAGATACGGTTGCATTCTGTCATTAATAACCTCAATACCTTCATGGCATGACATACAACCCTTATCTACGCCCGCTACTTTCAAGTTGCTTTTGGCACTGGCAGCTTGCATGCTTCCGGTTTCAGGTACGGACTTACATGCACCAACCATTCCCAA
>CAYTLC010000017.1:0-14889 GCA_964438395.1 uncultured Candidatus Scalindua sp. | reverse complement strand
ATTTCAAAAGCCAGAACACTTAAATTTCAATCCATCTTTATCTCAGCAATTCTGATGTGCGGCTTGCTTGTGCTGATAGGAATACTAATCAATAGATCTCTTAAAGAGAGTAAGCTAACAGAAAGGTATGTTGTAAAAAATGAAATAGTAGGCTACCTGAATGTTGCGGCAGGATGGCAGGCTATCGAACGTGGTTACGGCGCCACAATAATTGGAAGCGGTAAAGGCAGTTCTTCTCCCCTCTTCCCCAAATTCCTTAAGATGGCAGAAAATGGAGATTTCGAAGTCTCAAAGGCGAGAACCGCCGTGAAAAAATTATTAAGTGTAAATAAGGATAAAGTATTTGAAACAAGAATTGATAAATGGCTTAGAGAATATGAGATACTCAAACTTACACGTCCAAAAATTAAAAACATTGATATTTCCAAAAATGAGTGGATTGATGTAGCCACAACTAACATCAATAACGAATTAAAATTGTGCAGTACCGCCTTTACCCCACAACAAAAGGGAGAGGACATACTCTATTTGAATAATGTCCTGCGCCCTGAAATTGCAAAATTCTGCGAATACGCAGGCCTGGAACGTGCCCTTGTTGGCAATACTATTGCGACTGGGAAGCCTCTTTCTAATGAGGACAAGAACAGTATAGAGAACTACCGTTCCTTAGCAGAACAGTCTCTCGGTAATATATTGCTTTTAAGGGAACTGCCATCCACTTCAAGCCAGATGAAACAGGCTATTGAGATATTCGATGAAGAGTTCCTGCATAAATTTCAAAATTTAAGAGAAGAGGTTTTTGCGCAGAGCAAGAAATTAGAAGATGAAATAAACGCCACTTCTCTGGAAATTATTAAGAAGAAAGAGATTTTTAAAAATTATTTGACTGGTATATCTGCTGATTTACTTAATATGAGCAACCATAGAAATGTAACAGCACTAGCTAAAACCCTATTGTCAGAGGAAGATACTTATCCACACAGACACCAGAGAGATGTAGAAAACCTTTTTAGCACATTTTCTCAAGTTAAAAGAGTCTATGACCAGGTACGATTTTTAGATAATTCCGGACACGAACGTGTGCGTGTTGACTTTGATGGTGACACAACCAAAATAGCTACAGACACACAGCTGCAGGATAAAAGCGAAAGATATTATTTCAAGAATACCAGAGACCTGGAACCGGGGGAAGTATATATTTCTCCACTTGATCTCAACATTGAGCACGGAAAGATTGAGTCTCCCCATAAGCCTGTTGTGCGTTTTGCGACACCGGTTTTTGTAGACAAAATACAGGCAGGGATTGTTGTATTCAACTTACTGGCTGAAACTCCGTTATTATCGCTTGAATACATCAGGAATAATTCTGACGGCAATTATATTTTAGCCGATCAAAACGGGTTTTATCTCCATCACCCGGATAAAGCGAAAGAATGGGGAATGATGGAGTTACTCAACAGAACACATCATAATGTACGGCAAGACTTTCCTGAAATCAAAGAACAGATCCTTTCAGGCAAAGAAGGAACTGTTTTTTTAGCTTCAGGGGTAGTAATAATTTATAAACCATTTTTTCTTAATTCAGTAGGTGAACAAGATAAATTCTGGGTCATTATTAAACAAATCAATGACATGAATTATCCGATAAGCGCATCAACCTGGTTTGATGTAGCGACAACAGCAATTAATACCGGGCTAGCTATCTCAAAAATCTCCGGCGAAGAATCAAATGCCGTCATGCTGGAAATGGTGTCTACAACAAAAAGGGATATATTGATCAATATCCTTATTCTTGTCCTTGCTATCTTAGTGTTCATCTATTTCATTTGGTGGTCTAGAAACCGGGTTTTAAAACCCATTATACAGTTGACGGGAGCTACACAAAAAATAGCTAGAGGGAGCCTTTCATTTAGAGCCGAAGTTAACACAAACAATGAGATAGGCATCCTGGCCACCTACTTTAATATAATGGCCAAGAAACTTACGAATGAAATTACAGAGCACAAAAAGACTGAAACATCATTACAAAAGGAAGCAAAACTGATTCGTCTATTACAGGATGTAGCGGTTACGACCAGTGAAGCAGCCACTGTAGAAGAATCCATGCGGACATGCATTGGTAAGTTGTGCACATTTACAAACTTCTCGCTTGGACATGTATACCTGTTGGATTCAAATGATATCCTGATCCCTTCAGATCTATGGTTTTTCGATCATCATAAGAAGTACGAAGTATTTAAGAAAGTTACTGAATCTACAACCTTTATGAGGGGTGCTGGTTTACCGGGACGGGTGTTGGAAAGTGGAAAGCCTGAATGGATTACCGATGTAATAAAAGATTCTAATTTTCCCAGATCCAAATTAACGAAGGATCTCAAAGTTAAAAGCGGGTTCGCTTTTCCTATTTTCGAACAAGACAAGGTTATAGCAGTGTTAGAGTTCTTTTCCGCAGAAGAGTTAGAGCCGGATGAGTCATTAATGCAAATAATATTACCACTTGCAACTCAATTGGGCAGGGTAATAGAAAGAAAACGTTCAGAAGATCAACTGCGTATTGCCAAAGAAGCAGCCGAAGAAGCAAACAAATCCAAGAGTACATTTCTGGCTAATATGAGCCATGAGATACGCACACCAATGAATGGTATTGTGGGTATGACCGATTTATTACTAGACACTAACTTGACAATAGAACAGCGTGAATATGCAGAAACAGTTTACGACAGCACAGACGCTTTACTTACTCTTATCAATGATATCCTTGACTTTTCCAAGATAGAAGCGGGAAAAATGGAGATAGAGAGCATTAATTTTGATCTGCGTATTACCGTAGAGAGTACCACCGATATCCTCGCTGTCAAGGCACATGAGAAGGGTCTCGAATTGTCCTGTTTTATCAGCCCGGAAGTACCTTCCTTATTATGCGGTGATCCGGGACGATTACGACAGGTCTTGATTAACCTTGCCGGTAATGCTGTCAAATTTACAGAGAGTGGAGAAGTTGGAATTAGAGTAACTATGACTGAAGAGACAAAATCCCATATCACATTACGGTTTGATGTTAGAGATACCGGCATAGGCATACCTGCTGAACATATGGACCGTATGTTCAAATCATTTTCCCAGGCAGACGCTTCCACAACCAGGCAGTATGGCGGCACCGGACTGGGTCTGGCAATTTCCAAACAAATTACTGAGCTAATGGAAGGCCAAATTGGTGTAGAGAGTAAAGAGAGCGAAGGATCAACTTTCTGGTTTACAGCTGTGATAAAAAAGCAGCCTTATGATCAACTGCCAGCCCCAATAGAGCTGGGTGACATAAAGAATATGCGCGTGCTGATTGTTGACAACAACGGCACTAATCGTTACATATTTAGAGAATACCTCGAATCCTGGCATTGCCGTGTCGAAGAGGCTGTCTCCTCTGAGGAAGCAATGAAGAAACTGCGCGAAGCTGTAAATAACAAAGATCCATTTGGGATTGCCCTGCTTGACTATTGTATGCCTGAGGTGGATGGAGAATCACTGTGCATGGAGATAAAGGCAGACTTACAGTTTAAGGACTTGATTCTTATAATGCTGACTTCGTTTGGCAGTAGAGGGGATGCGAAGCATTTCAAAGAGTTGGGTTTTGCGGCATATCTGCACAAGCCGATAAAACAGTCACTATTGCTGGATTGTCTCAGGATCGTTACCGGAGAATCTGTTGATGTAGAGGAAGATACGACCGACCAAATAGTTACACAATACTCTATCTCCGAGGATCATAAACAACACGTCCGCATACTGCTGGCAGAGGATAATGCTGTCAATCAGAAGATTGCTTTGCACATTCTGGAGAAAAAGCGAGGATACCATGTGGATGTCGTTACTAATGGCAAGGAGGCCCTAGAATCACTTGAGAGATCAGATTATGACCTGGTATTAATGGACGGTCAGATGCCTGAGATGGACGGTTATGAGGCCACCCGCATTATACGTGATGAGAGTTCAGACGTCAGGAATCATAACATTCCAATAATAGCCATCACTGCCAATGTCATGAAAGGCGACCGGGAAAAATGCCTTGAGGCCGGTATGGACGATTATGTTTCCAAGCCGATTAAGGCGCAGAGTCTTGCAGATACTGTTGAACGTTATATTCACAAAACCAAGCATTAATAACATCCTAAAGAGCTCTATATAACATTTAGACAGATCCTACCTTTCTCCGTTCTTGTAATTGAATTGACACGCAATCACTTAAAAAACGAGTATTCTGTACAAAATAACAACAAAGATAGCCCCAATATCTCATACTTATTCTTGATCTGCTCGATTATTGATAAACTATTTTAAGATTCACGCCATTTTGAGAAATTGATCCATGAACGATATTTTTGCTAATTGACATAGTCACAGAAATTTTTCATTATATGGCAACAGCCATAAGTCATGACAGCACAAATTGTTATGCAACGCACCTGTAAAGTATTCCAATAATTTTTTATTAAACGGATTGGGCATTTGAAGAGTTAGTCTGACGGATAGAACAACGTAATAATGCTCAAAAATTAAACATTCCTAATAATTGAAGTTGGCAACTATTTTGCGTTTTCAACTGTGTTATAAAAAATTTTAATATCTTCCTGAGCAGAGTCGAGTGAGAAAATAGAATGAATGCCTTTAATACTTATGATGAAACAAAAGCACACGAAATAGTTGAGGGAATTTATTGGGTGGGCTTTGCCGATAGAAAAGCGGGGTTTTCCAATAATCCGTATGTTTTGGATGATGGAGAGGATGTGATACTTTTTGATCCCGGCTCTAGAGCTCCTGAGCATTTTAACATAGTAAAGGAAAAAGTCTGCTCAGTAGTGGACCCTGAGAGGATCAACTACATTGTAGTCCACCATCAGGATCCTGATATATGTGCCGCAATCCCTCTATTTGAAGAGATGGTTAATCCGAGAGTGAAGCTTATTACACCAACCAGGGCAGCGCCATTTATGAGATACTACGACTCGTCCTCTGAGGTCATTCCTGTTGAAGACGGAGAAACACTTACATTAAAAAGCGGCAGAATTATAACGTTTGTGCATACCCCTTACGTACACTTTGCAGGTTCAATGGTAACATACGATGCGAAGACAAAAACTGTCTTTTCGAGCGATATATTTGGTGCATTTTCTATTGATTGGAATTTATACGCAAACGAAAATTACATTGAAGCCTTTAAAGCTTTTACAGAACCATACCTGGCGTCAAAAGTGGCATTAGACAGCGCATTGGACAAATTAGAGATGATAGAAATAGAAAGAATATGTCCGCAACATGGTTCTGTTATTAACAAAGACATCGAACTTTATTTGCAGGCCGCACGGGAATTAGAAGTAGGCACCTGGGTGTAGATACATCTAAAATTAAAAATTATTTAAAGAGGAAACTAGAAAAATGAGCAACCAAAATGGCTACCTTGCAATACTGACGGCAATTGTTCAACGCCAATTTGGAGTATTAGGAACTGAAAAGGCATTGGCCGGTGCAAGAGAGGCAGGACTGGAAGTCCTTGATGATGGTACCGTAAAGACTTTTGAGAATGACGGCAACAGAGCGACAGAAAAATTAATAGAGAGTTATATTGGCTATGCAGGGCTGACGGCAAAGATAGGCTGTGTAATGCTTGCAAATAAGATTGCCGGGGAACATGATATTACACTGCCAAAACTCTAAACAAGCATAACCAGAGAGTGACATTATGGAAGAGAATACGCTGAAAGAATCGGAACAAAAATATCATAATCTCCTGGAAACTATACAGGATGCAATTATCAGCATTGATGAGAAATGGATAGTTAATGACTGGAACAAAGCAGCAAGTAAGATATTTCGATATGCAAAATGCGATATCATAGGACAACCCATAGCAATCATTTTTCCTGAAGGATATTGGAAGCAGCATCAAGAGGGAATGAAACAGTTTGCAAACAAGGGAGAAGCCGGAATTATCTACAGAAGAGTAGAAGCGATGGGAAGAACAAAAAAAGGAGTTGAAATACCTATCGAAATGTCTTTGTCTTATCAGCATAGTGAAAACGGTCAACACTCTTTTACTGCTGTCATCAGGGATGTAACTGAAAGAAAAAAACAGTCAGAAGAAATTAATAAGCTATCTCGTACCGTTGAACAGAGCCCCATTTCGATAATGATTACGGATAGTGAAGGTAAAATTGAATATATCAATCCCAAGTTTACAGAAATGACTGGCTACACCCCCGAAGAAACACTTGGAAACACCCCGAGTCTACTGAAATCCGGAAAAACTCCCAGAGAAGAGTACAAAAAATTGTGGGAAACCATTAAAGCAGGCAATGAGTGGCGAGGAGAATTCTGCAATAAAAAGAAAAACGGTGTTCTCTATTGGGAATATTCATCTATCTCTCCCATTAAAAACAGCAAAGGAGATATCTCCAATTTTGTTTCGGTCAATGAAGATATTACAAAACGCAAGAAAACAGAAGACGCATTGAAAAGGAGTGAAAGAGTCTCCATGGTTAAGATGAAAGAGGCGTTTGAATCTCAGAAAAGGGCAGAGAAAATTGCGATTACAGAAGAAATCATCGGTAAAATCCTGCACCTGTCACACCAACCCCTGAATTTACAGGAATTTCTCAATAAGTCATTAGAGATAACACTGACATCTGTACCATGGCTGGGCATCTCCCCCCAAGGTGGCATTTTTCTAACTGACACAGATGAACAGACAGATACCCTGAGACTCATCACAAAACATCAACTTGCTCCCGAACTCCAGACGTTATGCGAACAGATTCCTTTCGGAAAATGTATGTGCGGCCTAGCTGCAGCGAAACGTAACATTCAATTCTCTGATTGCCTGGACGATCGTCATGTTATTCGCTTTGAAGGCATGAAGCCACAAGGACTCTACAACATACCCATAATGTATGAAGACAATGTACTCGGCGTTATAGTACTGTATCTTCCTGAAGGTCACAAGCGGGCAGAGAACGAGATAATTTTTCTGGGTAAACTCTCAAATGTGTTAAGTATAGGTATTTCACGCAGGTATGCTGAAAATGCGCAGAAAGATGCAGAGATCGCGTTACAAAGAGAGGCGAAGCTTGTTCGTTTATTGCAGGAGATAGCAGTTGCAACCAATGAAGCATCATCTGTAGAAGAGGCCATGCGGACATGTATTGGTAAGGTATGTGAGTTTACAAAATTCTCGCTTGGGCATGTATATCTGTTGGATTCAAATAATGTCCTGGTCCCTTCTGATCTATGGTTTTTCGATCATTATAAGAAGTATGAATCATTTATGAAAGCTACTGAATCTATTACATTTGAAGAAGGTATCGGTTTGCCGGGGCGGGTGTTAAAAAGTGGAAAAGCCGCATGGATTACTGATTTATCAAAAGATCCTAACTTCCCCCGGGCAAAATTAACAAAGAATTTCAACGTTAAAAGCGGGTTTGCCTTTCCTGTTTTTGAGCAAAAAAAGGTTGTGGCAGTGTTAGAGTTCTTCTCCCCTGAAAAGCAGGAGTCTGACGAGTACTTATTGAAGATCATCTCTCCCCTTGCTACGCAACTGGGCAGGGTAACAGAAAGGAAACGGGCAGAAGAACAGCTACGTGTTGCCAAAGAGGCTGCCGAAGCTGCCAATACAGCCAAGAGTAGCTTTCTTGCCAATATGAGCCATGAGATACGCACACCAATGAACGGTATAATGGGCATGGCAGATCTTTTACTGGACACAAAGTTGACTCAAGAACAGCGTAGATTTGCAAGTACAGTCCGAGACAGCACAGACGCCTTGCTTACTATAATTAATGACATCCTGGATTTCTCCAAGGTAGAAGCGGGAAAAATGGAGATAGAGAACATAAATTTCGATCTGCGTATTGCCGTGGAGAGTACCACTGATATCCTCGCCACCAAAGCAAATGAGAAGAGTCTGGAATTGCACTCTTTTATCAACCCTGAAGTACCTTCACTGTTAAATGGTGATCCGGGGAGGTTGAGGCAGATATTGATTAATCTTATCGGCAATGCCATCAAATTTACAGACAGTGGAAAAGTCGTAATTAACGTAATCATGGTTGAAGAGACAGAATCGCATGTCACAATACGGTTTGATGTCAAAGATACCGGGATTGGGATACCTGCTGATCGTTTGAATCGGTTGTTCAAATCATTTTCTCAGGCAGACTCTTCCACAACCAGGCAGTATGGCGGCACCGGACTGGGTCTGGCAATTTCCAAACAAATTACTGAGCTAATGGAAGGCCAAATTGGTGTAGAGAGTAAAGAGAGCGAAGGATCAACTTTCTGGTTTACAGCTGTGATAAAAAAGCAGCCTTATGATCAACTGCCAGCCCCAATAGAGCTGGGTGACATAAAGAATATGCGCGTGCTGATTGTTGACAACAACGGCACTAATCGTTACATATTTAGAGAATACCTCGAATCCTGGCATTGCCGTGTCGAAGAGGCTGTCTCCTCTGAGGAAGCAATGAAGAAACTGCGCGAAGCTGTAAATAACAAAGATCCATTTGGGATTGCCCTGCTTGACTATTGTATGCCTGAGGTGGATGGAGAATCACTGTGCATGGAGATAAAGGCAGACTTACAGTTTAAGGACTTGATTCTTATAATGCTGACTTCGTTTGGCAGTAGAGGGGATGCGAAGCATTTCAAAGAGTTGGGTTTTGCGGCATATCTGCACAAGCCGATAAAACAGTCACTATTGCTGGATTGTCTCAGGATCGTTACCGGAGAATCTGTTGATGTAGAGGAAGATACGACCGACCAAATAGTTACACAATACTCTATCTCCGAGGATCATAAACAACACGTCCGCATACTGCTGGCAGAGGATAATGCTGTCAATCAGAAGATTGCTTTGCACATTCTGGAGAAAAAGCGAGGATACCATGTGGATGTCGTTACTAATGGCAAGGAGGCCCTAGAATCACTTGAGAGATCAGATTATGACCTGGTATTAATGGACGGTCAGATGCCTGAGATGGACGGTTATGAGGCCACCCGCATTATACGTGATGAGAGTTCAGACGTCAGGAATCATAACATTCCAATAATAGCCATCACTGCCAATGTCATGAAAGGCGACCGGGAAAAATGCCTTGAGGCCGGTATGGACGATTATGTTTCCAAGCCGATTAAGGCGCAGAGTCTTGCAGATACTGTTGAACGTTATATTCACAAAACCAAGCATTAATAACATCCTAAAGAGCTCTATATAACATTTAGACAGATCCTACCTTTCTCCGTTCTTGTAATTGAATTGACACGCAATCACTTAAAAAACGAGTATTCTGTACAAAATAACAACAAAGATAGCCCCAATATCTCATACTTATTCTTGATCTGCTCGATTATTGATAAACTATTTTAAGATTCACGCCATTTTGAGAAATTGATCCATGAACGATATTTTTGCTAATTGACATAGTCACAGAAATTTTTCATTATATGGCAACAGCCATAAGTCATGACAGCACAAATTGTTATGCAACGCACCTGTAAAGTATTCCAATAATTTTTTATTAAACGGATTGGGCATTTGAAGAGTTAGTCTGACGGATAGAACAACGTAATAATGCTCAAAAATTAAACATTCCTAATAATTGAAGTTGGCAACTATTTTGCGTTTTCAACTGTGTTATAAAAAATTTTAATATCTTCCTGAGCAGAGTCGAGTGAGAAAATAGAATGAATGCCTTTAATACTTATGATGAAACAAAAGCACACGAAATAGTTGAGGGAATTTATTGGGTGGGCTTTGCCGATAGAAAAGCGGGGTTTTCCAATAATCCGTATGTTTTGGATGATGGAGAGGATGTGATACTTTTTGATCCCGGCTCTAGAGCTCCTGAGCATTTTAACATAGTAAAGGAAAAAGTCTGCTCAGTAGTGGACCCTGAGAGGATCAACTACATTGTAGTCCACCATCAGGATCCTGATATATGTGCCGCAATCCCTCTATTTGAAGAGATGGTTAATCCGAGAGTGAAGCTTATTACACCAACCAGGGCAGCGCCATTTATGAGATACTACGACTCGTCCTCTGAGGTCATTCCTGTTGAAGACGGAGAAACACTTACATTAAAAAGCGGCAGAATTATAACGTTTGTGCATACCCCTTACGTACACTTTGCAGGTTCAATGGTAACATACGATGCGAAGACAAAAACTGTCTTTTCGAGCGATATATTTGGTGCATTTTCTATTGATTGGAATTTATACGCAAACGAAAATTACATTGAAGCCTTTAAAGCTTTTACAGAACCATACCTGGCGTCAAAAGTGGCATTAGACAGCGCATTGGACAAATTAGAGATGATAGAAATAGAAAGAATATGTCCGCAACATGGTTCTGTTATTAACAAAGACATCGAACTTTATTTGCAGGCCGCACGGGAATTAGAAGTAGGCACCTGGGTGTAGATACATCTAAAATTAAAAATTATTTAAAGAGGAAACTAGAAAAATGAGCAACCAAAATGGCTACCTTGCAATACTGACGGCAATTGTTCAACGCCAATTTGGAGTATTAGGAACTGAAAAGGCATTGGCCGGTGCAAGAGAGGCAGGACTGGAAGTCCTTGATGATGGTACCGTAAAGACTTTTGAGAATGACGGCAACAGAGCGACAGAAAAATTAATAGAGAGTTATATTGGCTATGCAGGGCTGACGGCAAAGATAGGCTGTGTAATGCTTGCAAATAAGATTGCCGGGGAACATGATATTACACTGCCAAAACTCTAAACAAGCATAACCAGAGAGTGACATTATGGAAGAGAATACGCTGAAAGAATCGGAACAAAAATATCATAATCTCCTGGAAACTATACAGGATGCAAT
Organism: uncultured Candidatus Scalindua sp.; assembly: GCA_964438395.1. Taxonomy (GTDB): domain Bacteria; phylum Planctomycetota; class Brocadiia; order Brocadiales; family Scalinduaceae; genus Scalindua. The sequence continues at coordinate 4,007 of CAYTLC010000017.1, read as the reverse complement.
TATCAGCATTGATGAGAAATGGATAGTTAATGACTGGAACAAAGCAGCAAGTAAGATATTTCGATATGCAAAATGCGATATCATAGGACAACCCATAGCAATCATTTTTCCTGAAGGATATTGGAAGCAGCATCAAGAGGGAATGAAACAGTTTGCAAACAAGGGAGAAGCCGGAATTATCTACAGAAGAGTAGAAGCGATGGGAAGAACAAAAAAAGGAGTTGAAATACCTATCGAAATGTCTTTGTCTTATCAGCATAGTGAAAACGGTCAACACTCTTTTACTGCTGTCATCAGGGATGTAACTGAAAGAAAAAAACAGTCAGAAGAAATTAATAAGCTATCTCGTACCGTTGAACAGAGCCCCATTTCGATAATGATTACGGATAGTGAAGGTAAAATTGAATATATCAATCCCAAGTTTACAGAAATGACTGGCTACACCCCCGAAGAAACACTTGGAAACACCCCGAGTCTACTGAAATCCGGAAAAACTCCCAGAGAAGAGTACAAAAAATTGTGGGAAACCATTAAAGCAGGCAATGAGTGGCGAGGAGAATTCTGCAATAAAAAGAAAAACGGTGTTCTCTATTGGGAATATTCATCTATCTCTCCCATTAAAAACAGCAAAGGAGATATCTCCAATTTTGTTTCGGTCAATGAAGATATTACAAAACGCAAGAAAACAGAAGACGCATTGAAAAGGAGTGAAAGAGTCTCCATGGTTAAGATGAAAGAGGCGTTTGAATCTCAGAAAAGGGCAGAGAAAATTGCGATTACAGAAGAAATCATCGGTAAAATCCTGCACCTGTCACACCAACCCCTGAATTTACAGGAATTTCTCAATAAGTCATTAGAGATAACACTGACATCTGTACCATGGCTGGGCATCTCCCCCCAAGGTGGCATTTTTCTAACTGACACAGATGAACAGACAGATACCCTGAGACTCATCACAAAACATCAACTTGCTCCCGAACTCCAGACGTTATGCGAACAGATTCCTTTCGGAAAATGTATGTGCGGCCTAGCTGCAGCGAAACGTAACATTCAATTCTCTGATTGCCTGGACGATCGTCATGTTATTCGCTTTGAAGGCATGAAGCCACAAGGACTCTACAACATACCCATAATGTATGAAGACAATGTACTCGGCGTTATAGTACTGTATCTTCCTGAAGGTCACAAGCGGGCAGAGAACGAGATAATTTTTCTGGGTAAACTCTCAAATGTGTTAAGTATAGGTATTTCACGCAGGTATGCTGAAAATGCGCAGAAAGATGCAGAGATCGCGTTACAAAGAGAGGCGAAGCTTGTTCGTTTATTGCAGGAGATAGCAGTTGCAACCAATGAAGCATCATCTGTAGAAGAGGCCATGCGGACATGTATTGGTAAGGTATGTGAGTTTACAAAATTCTCGCTTGGGCATGTATATCTGTTGGATTCAAATAATGTCCTGGTCCCTTCTGATCTATGGTTTTTCGATCATTATAAGAAGTATGAATCATTTATGAAAGCTACTGAATCTATTACATTTGAAGAAGGTATCGGTTTGCCGGGGCGGGTGTTAAAAAGTGGAAAAGCCGCATGGATTACTGATTTATCAAAAGATCCTAACTTCCCCCGGGCAAAATTAACAAAGAATTTCAACGTTAAAAGCGGGTTTGCCTTTCCTGTTTTTGAGCAAAAAAAGGTTGTGGCAGTGTTAGAGTTCTTCTCCCCTGAAAAGCAGGAGTCTGACGAGTACTTATTGAAGATCATCTCTCCCCTTGCTACGCAACTGGGCAGGGTAACAGAAAGGAAACGGGCAGAAGAACAGCTACGTGTTGCCAAAGAGGCTGCCGAAGCTGCCAATACAGCCAAGAGTAGCTTTCTTGCCAATATGAGCCATGAGATACGCACACCAATGAACGGTATAATGGGCATGGCAGATCTTTTACTGGACACAAAGTTGACTCAAGAACAGCGTAGATTTGCAAGTACAGTCCGAGACAGCACAGACGCCTTGCTTACTATAATTAATGACATCCTGGATTTCTCCAAGGTAGAAGCGGGAAAAATGGAGATAGAGAACATAAATTTCGATCTGCGTATTGCCGTGGAGAGTACCACTGATATCCTCGCCACCAAAGCAAATGAGAAGAGTCTGGAATTGCACTCTTTTATCAACCCTGAAGTACCTTCACTGTTAAATGGTGATCCGGGGAGGTTGAGGCAGATATTGATTAATCTTATCGGCAATGCCATCAAATTTACAGACAGTGGAAAAGTCGTAATTAACGTAATCATGGTTGAAGAGACAGAATCGCATGTCACAATACGGTTTGATGTCAAAGATACCGGGATTGGGATACCTGCTGATCGTTTGAATCGGTTGTTCAAATCATTTTCCCAGGCAGACTCTTCCACAACCAGGCAGTATGGCGGCACCGGACTTGGATTGGCAATTTCCAAACAAATCTCTGAATTAATGGGAGGCCAGATTGGAGTAGAAAGCAAAGAGGGTGAAGGGTCAACCTTCTGGTTTACCGTTGTAGTAAAAAAACAGACTTATGACAAACTACAGATCCCTGTGGAGCTGGGTGACATAGAGAATAAGCGAATACTGGTTGTTGACGACAACATTTCTAATCGTCACATCCTCAGAACACACCTCGAATCCTGGCATTGTCGGGTTGAGGAGGCAGTCATGGCAGAGGAAGCCATAAATAAACTGCGTGAAGCTGCTGCCGATAATGATCCGTTTAAGATTGCCCTGCTTGACCACTTTATGCCTGAGATGGATGGAGAATCACTTTGCAGGGAAATCAAGGCGGAACCACAGTTTAAGGAATTGATTCTTGTGATGCTGACTTCAGCTGGCAGTAGAGGGGATGCTGAGCACTTTAAAGGGCTGGGCTTTGCGGCATATCTGCACAAGCCGATAAAACAATCACTATTGCTGGATTGCCTCAGGATAGTTACCGGTCAATCTGCAAGTATTGAGAAAGAAATAACCGATCAAATAGTTACCCAATACTCTATCACTGAGGACCAGAAACAACGTATCCGCATACTTCTGGTAGAAGATAATGTTGTAAATCAGAAAATTGCCCTGGCTGTTTTGGAAAATAAACTTGGATACCGTACTGATGCTGTTGCGAACGGTAAGGAGGCTGTCGAATCACTGGAGAGATTTGATTACGACCTGGTGCTAATGGATTGCCAGATGCCGGTGATGGACGGTTATGAAGCTACCGGTACCATACGTAATCTGAATTCAAATGTTCGTAATCATAACATTCCGATAATAGCTATAACAGCAAATACCATGAAGGGTGATCGCGAAAAGTGCCTTGCAGCAGGCATGAACGATTATATTACCAAACCAATCAACAAGAATGAGCTTGCCGATGCAATTATCAAGAACCTGAGTAATGGAGGAAAACAGCGAGACAAGATCAGACTTCAAAATTCGACTGCCCTTGCAGACTTGGACGGGAATTGTGGATTGAAGCGTAAGGATGCGAAACCCGAGATCCTGATTTCACAATTGAATAGAAAAGAGCAAGAGCCTGAGACCAAAATACAAAGTGTACCAGAAACGATCTGTTCTGCATATGCAGATGATACAGACCTGGTTGAGCTTATTGATGAATTTGTTGCCGGCTTGGAAGATGATGTACAGGCCATGCGCAAGGTGTTAGTGGATGGAGACTATGACGGCCTGCGCCGGCTTGCACACCAGATGAAGGGAGCCGGCGGTAGCTATGGATATCAGATGTTGACTGATGCCGCAAAGGTGCTTGAAGCAGCAGCAAAAGCAGAAGATACTAAGGCCGGCACAACGGCCCTGGACGAACTGGAAGCACTTTGCCAGGCAGCGGACCGCGGCAGGAAAGTACATATATAATAGTGAATTCTAAATTCGATATTCACCGTTCGTTATTTAGTTACTGTTTTTCGAACAAAAAAGGATTTTAATATGAAAGTTTTGCTTGTAGAAGATAACCAGAAAATCATTGCCA
>CAYTLC010000016.1:4831-23582 GCA_964438395.1 uncultured Candidatus Scalindua sp. | reverse complement strand
TCATAATTCAATGTTTTTACATTTCTCCCACATTATACTTCAGCCCTAAATCTCTTATCATCTGCAAATCATCTTCAGGAAGTTTTCCTCTGGTGGTAAGATAATCACCTATCATTGTGCTGTTAGCTCCTGCGTAAAATATCCAGCTCTGTACGTCACGCAGATTCTCTTCTCTTCCTCCTGCAACCTTAATTCCCTTATCAGGCAAAATAAAACGGTAAACAGCTATTATTTTCAATATTTCCATAGGTTCCAATGAATTTTCTGTAGACAAAGGAGTGCCTTTCACAGGACTGAGGAAATTCATAGGTATTGTATCTACATCAAGCTCCTTAAGTTTGAAAGCCAGATCTAATCTGTCCTCAACACTCTCACCAACACCAAAAATGCCACCGCTGCAAACTTGCAAACCTGCATTCTTAGCAATCTTAATTGTATCTACTCTATCCTTATATGAATGCGTTGTGCATATATTTGGATAGTAACTTTCTGAAGTTTCAAGGTTGTGATTAATCATCTCAACTCCGCTTGAAGCCAGTTTCTCAGCCATTTTACTTGTAATCATGCCTATTGAAGTGTGAACAGGAGGACCGTTCTGTTTTGATAATTCATATGCGTCATCACAGATCTTGTCAAAATTATCACTCCCTTCCAGACTATATCCGCTCGTCACTACGCCTACACAATCTGATTTATACTCTTTTCCTTTTTCCACGGCTTCCGCAACCTTTTCCTTTTCAATTAGTGGGAAGTTGGATATCTCCGTTTTGTAGCGACTGGATTGTGAACAGAACCTGCAGTCCTCCGAGCAACTCCCCTGCCTGGCACTAATTATGGAACAGAGGCCGACAACATTGTTGAATGAATTGTATCGTATACGATTAGCCCAATAGAGCAGGTCATAAATTTCAATACCATTCAACTGCATTAAAAAATAAGCGTCATCGTACGAGATCTCATCTTTCTCTAATACATTCTTTGCGATTTTTTCTATTTTTGCATTCATGATTGTTGTATTTTGACAAGCTTAAAGTGCCTAAGCAAAAAAAAAGCGTGAAGATTGAAAATGCGCTTAAGTTAAATAATTGAAAAACACATTAACTTTAGGCATTTTAGCTCACTTCACACTTTAGGCACTTTATTTACCTTTAATAACCCTTTATACTCTTTGCTGATTGTGTCCCAAACAATTTCCGGCCGTTCCGAACTGATGTATGTCATACATGCACCTCCCTCAAAACACCATGTTGCGATATTTTTAACGCCGGAATCAATAGCAGCCTTAATTGCAGTTGATATCTCTTGCTCACGATCTGCAGGAACCCTGTATCCTTGTATCCAAATTTGAGGCTCCTTATCATGTTTTTTGCACAGCCTGACAACTTCACCGGATACATTCTTTACAAAATCACCTACAGGTTCATTATGTGATATCCAGTACGGATCACTTCCAAATATATCGACACTCTTCAGCTTAACTACTTTTTCCCATTCATATATACCATATTTAGGTTCGGTATATGGAAGTACACAAATCGCATTCTTAAGGCCTTTGCTCGATGAATGATCTGATAGGAATTCCAGGAAGTTTAATATGGTATCCTGCCTGAATGCCATTACATCATTAGTAAACTCCTGTGGCATTTCATAACCGAAATTGTTTTTGAAAATATCTTTGCATGTTGGACAAGTACACCCCCATATTTTTCTTGGTTTACCAAACAGTTCAGTAAACTCTCCATAAAAGAGATGTGGTTCATCCCAGAATACACCCTCCGCTCCCGTACTCGCCGCAAGATCAATCCATTGTGACATCTTATCTCTAAATGATCTTGAATTAATGCATGCCTTGTTTACATTAAAGTCTCCTTCTGTAAAACTTAATCTCTGCCTTGCTTCCGGAAACATTTTTACAAAAGCAGAAAAAGATTCACCACCAAAAACCCTGCCGATCCCCCATGGGTCAAGAAATACCTCCAGCCCGACATTCCTGCTCACCCGAACAATATCAATCATTGTTTGAGAATGATAAGCGATATCGTGTTCACTCATTGTATGAACTACAAGATTACATCCATCCTGTACCATTTTCTCCATGTCCTTTTCGACATGCCTTAAAGTTCTGTTGCCAAAATAACTCGCACCTAGTTTCATAATAATTCCGTATTAAGTAATTAATAAGCTATCAATTTAGCCCTGAATTTCTCTTAATCTGCAATACTACTTCTAGCCTATAATTCTGTCAAGAGAATCTATATCAATGACTTACAGATTAATTAATAATATGCTTGAGTTAGGTTATTACATTTGATATAAGACAGCTAGTTGAAGGCCCTACTGTGTTCGTGCAAGAAGCAAAATATTTTTAAAACCTACAAACGTCGTATCGGGAACTTTTATTTGCTGGCCATTAATTATGGTTAACAATGGGTACCCACCTTGAAAGAGGGTTGGCGAAAAAATTCTTCTCACGGCACCAGTGGAGCCTTTGATGTTTTTGTGATCAAATCCTTTTCCATTTCAAGACGGTGTCTATACTTATATAGGACATGACTCTAAACCTCAGTAACCAGTTGCATTTTTTAACCGCATTAGTCTGAAATCCAAAAATACTTTAAGATTATTTTTAAAAATTACTTGACAAATATTGTAAACGCAACTAAAATCACAAAATAATTTACCGCATATTTTCATCTATACAGGTTCTTAACATTTCTTGACACCGCTTTTGTAAAATAGCTTACTTCTGAGTTTCTATTGTACTTAATGCTATATTCGACTGCGCAGTGAACTTTGAAAGCTTAGATAATCTGATATTCTGCATATTGAACATAATTTATTGAAAGAAAGAGCAAAAGGCCACCTGAAAATCTTTCTCGACTGAAACCTCTCAAATACTTGCTTATCTCCTAAAACATGAAGATGTAACAAAATCAGTATACAATTCCATATTATTATATCCATAAGTGCCAAAAAATTTCTTTATTATCGACGGACATTCTCAGCTATACCAGGCTTATTATGCAATCAGCGGTTTAACTACACCTTCTGGTCAACCAATCAATGCCGTTTATGGGTTTACTAGAATGTTACGTAAAATATTAAAAGAGGACAGGCCTGGTTACATGGCAATAGCCTTTGATTCAAAGGGTCCAACATTTAGGCACAAAGAGTATGAGAAATATAAGGAACATAGAAAGCCTACACCTGAAGATCTGGTGTCTCAAATACCACTTATGTTCGATGTAATAGGCGCATATAACATACCAATATTTGCAATTCAGGGTTTTGAGGCTGATGACATAATTGGAACAATTTCAAAGAAAGTATCTGAGGAAAATATAGAATGTTCAATTATAACTACCGATAAAGATATGGATCAGCTGGTTGATAAATATATTAAGATTTTCAACCCCAGAAAGAAGGAAATCCGAAATATTGAGAAGATACGGAGCGAAATGGGGATTGAGCCTAAAAGTTTTATTGATGTACTTGCTCTTAGTGGAGATTCAAGCGACAATATTCCCGGTGTCCCCGGTATCGGCATTAAAACAGCATTAGAACTTATTAGAGAATGGAAAACTTTGGAAAATGTATTAGCAAATGCGGATAAGGTAAAAGGAAAGAAAAAACAGGAGAACTTAGTAAAATATGCAGAATCTGCAAGGTTATCAATGCGTCTGGCGACCATAAATACAGAAGTTCCTCTGGATTATGATCTCGAAACGTGTCGCCTGAATAATTTTGACAATAATAGACTTAATGAACTTTTTACTGAATATGGTTTTAATTCTTTTCTTTCTGAAGACCATGATAAGAACTGAATGAAGCAGAGGATTAAGGTAATTGGCATTACTGGCGGTATAGCAAGCGGCAAGAGCACAATAGCAGCAATGTTGGAATCGTTGGGTGCGGATCTTATTGATGCCGATAAAATTTGTCATGAGCTTATTAATACTAAAGAGATAGCCCTTGAGATTACGAAGAGATGGGGAAGCCATTTACAGGATAATCACGGTAGAATAAAAAGAGATGCATTGGCAGAAATCGTATTCTCAGAAGAAAAAGAGATTTCTGCTCTAAATAGTATAATTCATCCAAAAGCAATAAAGCAGATTAAAAGTGAAATTGCTAAGTTTCATTCTGATGTAACAACAGAGGCTATAGTTTTAGATGCCGCGCTATTAGTTGAATCAAACTTAGTAGATATCTGTGACATTGTATTATTTGTTGATTCTGACGAAGACAGGTGTAAGGAGAGAGTTCAAAGCAGTCGCAAATGGCCTTTAGATGAAATAGAGAAAAGAGAAAAGTTTCAAGGCTTATTACAACAAAAAAGAGGAATTTCAGACGTTATCATTAATAATAACAATTCTAAAAAGGACACATTAAATCAGATTAAAGATTTCTGGTCTCAATTTATAACAAAAAAGTAATTTGGAGAATAACATGGTTTCAACGAAGACTACAACTACAAAAGCTAAAACGGCTACGAAAACACCCAAGCCTGCTAAAAAAGCGAGTGCACCACCCGCAGAGAAAAATACAAACGAAAAGTATGAAGAGATAAAAAAAGGTGATATGCACATTACGGCTTTACAGAAGATGACAATAAAGTCACTTCAGGATACTGCCAAAAGGGAAAAGATACAGGAGTATTCCGGCCTTAAAAAGCAAGAATTGATTTTTAAAATACTTAAGGAACGGGTAAATCAAAACGGACTTATGTACGGCGAGGGAGTGGTTGAGGTACTGCCGGAAGGATTTGGTTTTCTACGTTCACCAGACTACAATTATTTACCATGTCCTGATGATATATATATATCACCATCACAAATAAGGCGGTTTGGAATAAGAACCGGGGCTACCGTTTCAGGACAAATACGTCCTCCCAAAGAAAATGAAAGATACTTTGCTCTCCTCAGAGTAGAAGCAATAAACTATGAAAATCCGGATAAGTTAAATGAAATGTGTGTTTTTGATGATTTAACACCGCTTCATCCTGATGAGCGTATTATGTTGGAAGCTAAAAAAGACGAAACAGAGATGCGAATAATGGATCTGGTTACTCCAATAGGCAAAGGACAACGTGGTTTGATTGTCGCCCCACCTCGTACTGGAAAAACAGTCCTCATTAAGGAGATAGCAAACAGCATTACAAAAAATCATCCGGAAGTAAATCTTATCATTCTATTAATTGATGAACGCCCGGAAGAGGTGACAGAGATGGACAGAGCTGTTGATGCTGAAGTAATAGGCTCCACCTTTGATGAACCCGCAAGTCGCCATGTTCAGGTTGCAGAAATGGTAATTGAGAAAGCCAAACGTATGGTAGAATTCAAAAAAGATGTTGTGATATTGCTTGACTCAATCACACGCCTGGCAAGAGCTTACAATACTGAAATACCACATAGCGGAAAGATATTGTCTGGTGGAGTTGATGCAAATGCACTGCAGAAACCTAAAAGGTTCTTTGGTGCTGCGAGAAATATTGAAGAAGGCGGTAGTTTGACCATAATTGCTACCGCACTCGTAGACACCGGCAGCAGAATGGATGAGGTTATCTTCGAAGAGTTTAAAGGTACTGGTAACATGGAATTACATCTAGACAGAAGATTGGCAGACAAAAGGCTGTTCCCTGCAATAGACATAAACAGATCCGGAACAAGAAAGGAAGAATTAATACTTGACCCTGAGGAATTAAAAAGAGTCTGGGTGCTGCGAAGGGTTCTTAATGAAATGAGTCCGGCAGAAGCAGTGGAACTCCTTTCTGGCAGGTTATCTAAAACACAGACAAACGCTGAATTTTTAATGAGTATGAATATGAAAAGATAGTCCTACATTTCCAGAAAGTCTCTTCCTGAATAAACTCGAATGTACATTTGATTAGCGTGCTTGTATAGATACTGATCGACTATCATTTTTGCCTTTACTCAACAAATAGACCATCAGTATTGAAATATCTGCAGGCGACACTCCTGAAATACGAGAAGCTTGTCCCAACGAAACCGGGCGAAACAGATCCAGCTTCTGTTGTGCTTCTTTCCTCAGTCCAGGTATGCTGTAATAGTGGAACTGTGTAGGGAGTGATAAGTTTTCCATCTTTTTGAACTTCTCGATTTGCTGATTTTGTCTACTGATATAGCCCTTATATTTAGCCTCAATTTCTACCTGTTCTTGAGCAGAAAATGAGATTTTTCTGTCCCTTAATTCTTTGTCTAATCCCAGCAAGTCGCTAAAATTCATGTCTGGCCGTCTCAATAATTTTATCAATGAATCCGCCCCGTATCTTTTGTGCTCAATGTACTCATTTGTTTCAGAAATGATCTCTTCTTTTTCTAACAACTTATCCATTTGTTCTTTACTAATCAAACCATATTGATAACCGTATTTCATGAGTCTTCTATCCGCATTATCATGTCTAAGAATAAGTCTATATTCTGCCCTTGAAGTGAACATTCTATAAGGCTCACGAGTTCCTTTTGTAACCAGGTCATCAATCAAGACACCAATATACGCTTCAGAACGGTCCAGAAGAAAGGGTTCGCGTTTTTGGATTTTTAATACTGCATTAATTCCTGCCATGATACCTTGGGCTGCAGCTTCTTCATAACCAGAAGTACCGTTAATCTGTCCTGCCAGGAATAGGTTCTCAACTTTTTTTGACTCTAGTGTTGACTTGATTTGAGTCGGAGGAATATAATCGTATTCAATTGCATACCCATAACGTGTAATATTTGTTTTCTCTAATCCTTTTATGGAATGAACCATCGCCTCTTGAACGTCATATGGAGCACTGGTAGAAATGCCATTGCAATATACTTCTGTGGTATCCAGCCCTTCAGGTTCAATAAATATCTGATGTTGCTCCTTGTCAGGAAATCGGGTTATTTTGTCTTCAATGGAAGGACAATATCTAGGTCCAATAGCCTCGATTTGACCCGTATAGAGTGGAGAGCGATCCAGATTAGATTTAATGATTTCGTGTGTAGACCTGTTTGTATATGTAATATAACAATTTATCTGAGGTCTTTGGATGCTCTTGGTAGAAAAGGAAAATGGTGTAGGGTGTTTATCACCCTCCTGTGCTCGTAAAGTATTGTAGTCAATTTTGCGACCGTTAAGGCGAGGGGAAGTGCCTGTTTTAAGCCTTGCTATCTCAAAACCTAAATCCAGTAAACAGGCTGACAACTTATCAGATGATGGTTCACTTGATCTTCCTCCACGTACTTGCGAGCTACCAATGTGAATCAATCCATTTAGGAAAGTACCTGTTGTTATTATTACAGCCTTCGAACGGTACCTTGTACCGCTTTTACCAATTAAATCCAGTACCTCCCTATTTTCAATTACAATTTTCTCAACGCTATCCTGGCGTAATGAGAGATTGTCTTGCTCTTCCAATCTCTTCTTCATTGTAAATTGATATAGTTTTTTATCCGCTTGCGCGCGTGGTGATCGTACAGCGTGTCCCTTACTTGCGTTTAGAAGTCTGAACTGGATGGCGGTTTCATCAATTATCTTTCCCATCTCGCCACCAAGTGCATCTATTTCACGTACTAATTGACCTTTTGCTAATCCGCCAATAGCAGGGTTACAAGACATTTGTGCAATAGTGTCCAGATTCATTGACAATAATGCTGTCTGCATACCCATCCTTGCAGACACCAGTGCTGCTTCACATCCGGCATGTCCCCCACCAACAACTATGACATCATAACTAATGTGCATCACTTTGCCTTCTGAATTACCCGTTTTTCCCTAATCACAGTAACTGTCACTTCTCCCGGATATTCAAGTTCTTCTTCAACATTCTTGGCAATATCATAGCAAATCTTTGAGGCTGCATTATCACTGACTTTATCCGGATGAACGATAACCCTGACTTCTCTGCCAGCCTGTATTGCGTATGCACTTTCAACACCACTAAAAGACATTGCGACGCTTTCCAGCTTCTCCAGCCGTTTAACATACTTTTCAAGCGTTTCACGTCTGGCACCCGGCCTGCTGGCAGAAATTGCATCTGCAGCATTAATCAGAACAGAATACACTGATTCGGAAGGAACCTCCTCATGATGTGATGCAATTGCATTAATTATCTCTGGCTTTTCATCGTACCTCTTCGCAAAGTCAGCTCCAACAATGGCATGAGTTCCTTCAACCTCTGCACTAAGCGCCTTGCCTATGTCATGTAAAAGGCCACACCTTCTTGCTGTCTGTGCGTTAAGTTTCAATTCACCAGCCAGCACTCCTGCAAGGTGTGCAACTTCTATTGAATGCTGTAGCTGGTTCTGGCCATAGCTGGTACGATATCTTAAACGTCCTATTAATTTAATTATTTCCTGATGCAGATCATGTACTCCCAGTTCAAAGCTCGTTTGTTTGCCTGTCTCCAAAATGATCTGCTCAATATCTTTTTCAGTTTCTTGAACTACCTCTTCTATACGTGCAGGATGAATTCTACCGTCCACGATTAATTTTTTCATAGCCAACCTGGCAACTTCTCTGCGCACACCATCAAAACCTGAAAGGACTATAATCCCAGGGGTGTCATCTACTATCACATCCACACCTGTTGCTTTTTCAAAGGCACGTATATTTCTGCCTTCTCGACCAATTATTCTACCTTTCATTTCGTCACCTGGCAGCTCGATTGTGCTAACAACATTATCAATCGTATTGTTTGCCGTGTATCGCTGTATGGCAGTGCCTACAATTGAAATAGCATTTTGCTCTGCCTCATCTTTGGCCTTATTTGTGTATTTTTCTATTAAACCTGCACATTCCCTTTCTAGTTCCTTTTCCAGACGGTTTAGTAGTAATTTTTCTGCGGCCTCTGCAGACAATCCTGAAACCTTATAGAGAGTATTTTTTTCTTCCTGAATCAAATTATCAAGTTCGGAGCTTTTCTTATTAACGTCTTTTTCTTTAGTAGACAGACTGGCGGCCATACTCTCTACGTACTTCTCCTTCTTTGTCATGATATCAATCTTTCTTTCAAGATTGTCTTCCCTTTTGCTCAAACGTTTTTCCAGCTGACGTAGTTCTTGTCTTGTATCCTGCGTCTCTTTCTCAAAGCCCTCCTTCCTCTTGTACAACTCTTCTCTGGCGGCAATATCAGCCCCTTTGACAATTCTATCCGCCTCTTTCTCAGCTTCCTTAATCACGTTTTTGGATGCTTTTTCTCTGCTTACTTGACGTAATCGAAAAAACAGAAAACATATTAAAAAACCGAAAACTATGCAAACCGGAAGTATTGGAAAATATATTAATGGATTTGAAGTAATATAATCAATAAGTCATCCCCTCCTTGCATTCAAAAAATATTAAACAAAATTGAATGAAGCTCTAGAATCGCTATAGATATACAAAAACTGAAGTATTACAGAATTGAGGTATGGAAGTATACTATCAGAAAGCGTTTACAATCAACACTTGAACACAAACATATACTATTATATGGAATGGTTTCAAACTAGCAAAATGGTTCTATCTGTAAAAACACTCTCGTTAAACTTCTAATTAAAATGGCAACTAGTTGCTATATAAGCAGTTGCATCTTAATTTAACTTTAGTTAAAACCAAAGAAACATTCCATGTTAAGACAAGTGGCTCTCCATTCTCAAGTCTTATAACACATAAAACACATCTATATAAACTCGCACTACTCTTTTTAAGCTGCGCATGCCTGTAACAGAAAATTACACAACTAGGATATAGTACAAGAGATTTAAAAAATTAATTGAATCTTATATAACAAGCAAACGGAAGTCAAGTAATTAAAAGGAATTAAATCAATGTATCGCTTTAAATATTAGCACTTTTTTCCGTCATAAATGCCAGTCCTTTTCGCTTATTAATCATAACATTTTCCTTTGTTATTAATAAAAACGGAATAGAGCTAACTTCAGTCTAGATTGCTGGGCAGAAAAAGCCAAATATATTTGTAAACTCTTACATAAATGTTATCATACCTGTCGGATAACAGTAATTGACGGGTAAATCAAAGCACAATAATCATTCGCAAAATCCTGTAACCTGATTTTCATCATGAATAGCACCAAAACTGAAGAAAATATTGTAAAACCTGTACAAAGTAGGTTTTTAAGGTTTTGCACTATTTTTAAGTTAATAAAATTTTCACATACTATTTTCTCATTTCCTTTTGCTGTGATGAGCGCTTTTATTGCGGCAGGAGGGATGCCAGAGATAAGACAACTTTTATTAATAATTGGCGCGCTTATTATGGCTCGTAGCTGTGCAATGTCTTTTAACAGACTTGTAGATGCCAAATATGATATCCACAACCCAAGAACTGCGTATCGAATTCAGCTTCAGAACATCATAGGCAAAACGAATTTATGGTTCTTCACAATATCTTGTACAATCTTATTTATTGTTTGTGCCGGAATGTTGAACCGCCTGTCCTTAATCATATCTCCGTTAGCACTCATGGTAATTTTTGGATACTCATACACTAAAAGATTTACTAATTTTTCACATATTGTTCTAGGGCTCTCTCTTTCATTATCTCCAATAGGAGCCTGGATAGGTATAACCGGAAGAATTGATGCTGCACCTTTTGTGCTTGCCTTTGCCGTATTACTTTGGACAGCTGGATTTGATATTATATATGCTTGTCAGGATCTGCAGCATGACATAAAAACCAAACTGCACTCTATTCCTAAAATGATGGGAATCAAGAACTCATTAATATTATCTTCAGTGTTACATTTTTTTGTAGTCGTCACATTATTCGTATTTATGTACTTTACGAATCTTAAATATGTTTATTTTGGGGGAGTTGTCTTTGTTGGCTTAATGCTGATTTATGAGCACACTCTTATTAAACCACACGACCTGTCAAAAATAAATCTAGCTTTCTTTACGGTTAATGGCATTATAAGTATGATATTGATGGTTGCAACTATTGTGGACATTTCCATTTTTTGCTAGAAAGTCAAAAAAATGATAATGCTGATAAGGAAATGAATTGATACAGAAAACAAGAAACAATACTTTATTCAAACAAGCCACAAGTAGGATATTATAATATATTCAATGATTTAGCCTTATTCCGCTTCTTCCTCTTGCATTTCGGCTTCCTCACCATCTTCTGCATATGTTTTAAAGGATGCTTTGGCTCTTATATCGTTACTCAGGAAGTTTTCTCCAAAATATGACTTTCTTGCAAGTGGATCACTAATCAACTTTTGCGTGGTTCCACTTGTTATTATAGATCCAGAATTTAAAATATACGAATGATCAGTAATACTTAGAGCTTCCCTCACATTATGGTCTGTTATCAATATCCCAATGCCCTTTTCTTTAAGGCTTAAGACAATATCCTGAATTTCAGCAACGGCGATTGGGTCAATAAATGAAAACGGCTCATCCAGAAGGATAAGAGAGGGAGAGGTAGATATCGCTCTTGCGATTTCAAGCCGTCTTCTTTCCCCTCCAGAAAGTGTAAAAGCCATTTTTTTTGATAAATGCGTCAGTCCCAATTCTCCCAATACCTGATTCAGCTTTTTCATTCGTTCTCTATAATCAATTTGCAGAGTTTCAAGAACAGCTAAAACATTTTCTTCAACTGTTAAACGTTGAAAAATTGATGGTTGTTGTGAAAGATACCCCATGCCCAATCTGGCACGCATATAAATCGGCATATCTGTAACATCAGCTCCACGAAAGTAAACTTTCCCATGATCCGGTTTGATCATACCAATAACCATTGCAAATGCTGTACTTTTACCGGCACCGTTTTGTCCAAGAAGGCCTGCTATTTCACCGGAGTGAACTTCAAAGCTGATGTGATCTACCGCCATTTTTTTACCATATGATTTAGTTATTTCAACCGCTTGAATTAATTTCATCTTATATCCTCAATATGGCTACTTGATAATTTTAATAGTTTTTACAGGCCAGAATACCATAAAGGCCCTGCCCACTAAATTACTTTCAGGAACAAATTTCCAATACCGGCTATCATTACTGTTTCTGCTATTATCACCAAGAAAGAAGTACTGCTTTTCGCCGATCTCGACAGGATTAAACGTTCCCCATTTTCCGGATTCTGTATAGAACACATCACGAGAAATTTTAATATTCTTAAAAACCGCTTCTGTATTTATTCCTCCAAGCTTTAAGCTGCTGAATTTTGTATATCCTTTTAATGATGATAAATCAGTATCGTATGTGTGAGAAAAAATAACTGAATCGTTTAGCTTCAGTATAATTTCATTGTCAGCAGTTGAAAATTCAATTCTGGATGTTTTTTGTGGATCTATAAAGGCGTCTGCATTACTTTCAACTATCGAACCTGAAATCTCTAGATGAGACTCCTTTTTTTCGTCCCTCGACCGAATAAAAATCTCGTATGTTTTTTCGTCCTCTTCCAGTAATATTGAAATGCCGCCATTTTCTCTAGTCGTAGTAACATTGAATGCTAACATTACATCCGCACTTATTGCATCAATGATTTCACTGTTATAAACACTATAATCAGTAATTTCTCTTTTAAACGTAATATAAGATTTTTGTTTACTATTATCAGGTATTTTTAAATGTAACTGCTCTTTGCTTATTTTCCAGTATTCGTCATCCGCTTCCCAGGTTTTAACTATTTCCTGCTTCGCGGGGTAATTACTATCGAAGATTGGTACCCAAAGTGCATCCTGGACCTTTTCCGGTTTTCTAGCTATCTCACCGTTGATATATATATCCCCATTTGCAACCTGCAATTTCTCCTCAGGTAAAGCAATCAGCCTTTTTATATAATTCTTGCGGACAACATGTACATTTGTAGATCCGCACTGTTCGCAAAGAATTGCACCTGTTGTATTACACGATTTGCATAATACAGAATGATATTGTTTAATACCAAAAGAGCGTTTAAAAAAGCTATTAACCTTGCTTTTGATAAAGTTTTCTCTTTTCGGAGAATTAGTACATTTTTCGCACATCATTGATTGACTTGAGGAGAAGCCACATGACATGCATGTAACATCACCGAACGGATATTTGAACACAGCAACATCCCATCTCCTGGGCTCCCCGAAATCGTATGAAAACTTGTTTACAAGTATCCTGCTACCGCCCTTTCTCCCGTTATTTGATATACGAATCTTATAAAGGCAATTTGAACACTTTACATAATCTACATTATGGTTACTTTTGAATTTCCAATTGCAGTTAGGGCATTTTACATTTTTGTGCACTCCCAATAATGTTGGGGCCATTGATCCTGTAGGTATCTTAAATGCTTCCACTACAAAAATTCTCAATACAAAGGCCAGTGCAACCGCTATCAGGATTGATTCGATGTTTTCACGAAAAAACCCCTTTTGTTTTTTTTCTTTACTTTTTTCAACACCGCTTTTAATATCTTGTTTGCTCATATCATTATTAGTCGTTAAAAAATCAGTTGTATTTGTTAATGAGATATATTTAAACTACTAACTGTATCAATTTAGTACTTTTAATCTCCTGTTGATAGAACAGATAAGAATGCGCTCTGTGGAATCTCTACATTTCCGACATTTTTCATCCTCTTTTTTCCTTCTTTCTGCTTCTCAAGGAGTTTGCGTTTTCTTGTTACATCGCCACCGTAGCATTTCGCAGTAACATTTTTTGACATTGCACGTATAGTCTCTCTTGCAATAACACGGCTACCGATAGCTGCTTGAATAGGTATCTCAAACATATGACGTGAAATATCTTTCTTTAAATTCTTTACCAAGCCTCTTCCTTTATAATCAGCCTTTTTTCGATGAACAATACATGATAATGCGTCCACCTTCTGTCCTCCAACCAGTATATCCAGCTTGACAAGATCATCTGGCACGTAACCGATAAGATCATAGTCCAGAGTACCAAATCCTCTAGTTAATGATTTCAGCTTATCATAGAAATCAAAGATTATTTCTCCTAATGGCATTGTATACGTGAGCACAGCACGCTTTTCACCCATATAATCAGTGCTCTTATAAGTTGCTCTCTTCTCATCTACCAATTGCATAATAGCCCCAATAAACTCAGATGGAAGTATAATTCTTGCTTCAACTACCGGTTCTCTAAACTCTTTTATAGAACCTACAGGAGGTAATTTCTCAGGATTGTCAATATGCATTATATTGCCATCGTGTGTTAATATTTCATATGTTACTGTTGGGGCCGTTTGTACCAACCCGACATTGCTCTCTCTCTCTAATCGTTCCTGTACAATTTCCATATGCAAAAGTCCGAGAAATCCGCATCTGAATCCAAATCCCAACGCCTGGGAAGTTTCAGGTTCAAATGTGAATGAGGAATCATTAAGCCATAATCTCTCTATTGCAGCTCTTAAAGGCATAAAATCCGTATTGGCAGTTGGGTATAGCCCACAAAAAACCATTGGAAGCGGTTTGCGGTAACCAGGCAAAGCCTCCTCAGTTTTCTTTTCTTTTAATGTTATGGTGTCACCAACATGGACATCATGTATCGATTTTATACTGGCGACACAATAGCCAACACTTCCGGCGCTTAATTTGTCTACCGAAGTCATTTCAGGCCTGAATACTCCCAACTCAGTAATTAGAAATGATCTGTTCGTTTTCATCATTAAAATGTTGTCACCGACCTTGATAGAACCGTCAAAAATCCTGAAATATACAATTACACCACGGTAATCATCATAAACAGAATCAAATATCAAAGCTCGTAATGGTAAGTCTGAATCACCTTTCGGTGGTGGCATACGTGTTATTATTGCGTCAAAAACTCCTTCTATTCCAACGCCAGTCTTAGCGCTCACTGCAATGACATCCTCGTCTGTTTCACCAAGGATGCTGACAATCTCGTCACTGACCTCCTCCGGTCTGGCAGACTTTATATCTATTTTGCTGAGAACAGGTATAATTTCAAGATTCTTCTCCATTGCCATGTACATGTTAGTTATTGTCTGCGCTTCAATCCCCTGTGCTGCGTCAACCAGAAGCAATGCACCCTCACATGCGCTGAGGCTACGTGACACTTCGTAGCTGAAATCAACATGTCCCGGTGTATCTATCAGATTTAGAGAGTATATCTCTCCACCTTTTTCATAGTCCAGGGTAACAGCACTTGCTTTTATGGTGATACCACGTTCACGTTCCAGATCCATATTATCTAACAACTGGTCACGGAATTTTCTTGGGTTAATTGCCTCTGCTGTTTTAAGAAGGCAATCGGCAAGTGTGGACTTGCCATGATCTATGTGGGCTATTATACAAAAATTACGAATACTATTGATTTTCAAATGGAACTCCAACTACAACGATTAGCGACTATCTACCCTGTGTATAAATACAGGAACTATTAAATAAATTTTCCGGTTTTTCACAGGAGCTATAACCCTGTGAAAAACCGGATACAGCTCAATGTGCAAATGCTCTAACATGAGGTACCATTGCCCTAATCTCTTCTTCTGACAACATATCACCAAATGGAATGTAATTATCATTTTCAGGATTTCCATGTGTAATTGAGTTTACAAACTCATCGTCAGTACGAGATGCCTGCCACTCTTTATCAGTGAAATCCTTTGTACCAAAGTCTATGCCTGTAGGTGTTCCTTTACCGTCTCCACCATGACATAACGCACACTTTTCAGCATATATGGTAGTTGCGTCTATATCATCTGCATATACATTTGAAAAACCTAAAACGAATGTTGCAACTAAAAACAGTAAAGATACTATAACCTTGCTTCTCAATGTAATTCTCCTTTCATAAATTCTTTCAACCGCTCTTTGAAAAGACCCAGAGCTAATGCCCTGTGGCTAATCCGGTTCTTTACATCCGAACCCAATTCAGCCATTGTCTGTTTATATCTCGGAATATAAAATATAGGATCATATCCGAAACCATTTCTACCAAGTGGTTCAGTATTAATTAGGCCTTCACAGCTGGCCTCTACAACAAAGTGCAATTTTCCCGGCTCTGCCAGGGCAATAGCACAACGAAATCTTGCTGTTCTCTTATCAAGAGGAACGTTCTTTAATTCCTCAAACAACTTTATACATTTTTCTTCGTAACCGGTATCCTCACCACAATATCGCGATGAAAAAACACCCGGTCGTTTATCCAGCGCATCTATCTCCAGCCCTGAATCGTCGGCCATAACACACATGTTACAGAAACCTGCCAGCTCCAGAGCTTTTTTAGTCGCATTCTCCTCAAAAGTAACGCCATCTTCAACAACGTCCGGGGCGTCATCAAAGTCGTCCAGTTCTCTCAGTGGTAGTGATATCCCAGTCAGGATTTTTCTGATCTCCTCTTTCTTGTTTTTATTGTGAGTCCCAATTACGATTCCAGTTGTCTTGATCATAATGACACTAGTCCTGCAATGCATTCTTTTGAATTGTTGTTAATTCGCTTATTCCCTTTTTTGCCTGTCCCATCATTTGAGCAAGCTCTTCCTCTGAAAACGTCTGTTTCTCCGCAGTACCCTGTAACTCTATATATTCACCATCACCGGTCAAAACAATATTCATGTCAACGTCTGCGGTGACGTCCTCCTCGTAACAGAGGTCCAGCAATGGCACACTATCTACTACGCCCACACTCACTGCAGCCACACTTCCCAAAAGAGGCTCTCCTGTGATCTCAACGTTTTTCTTCAGCCAGCTTATTGCATCTACTAAAGCGACGTATGCACCGGTAATAGCTGCGACCCGTGTTCCTCCATCAGCCTGGATGACATCACAATCAATCCATATTGTCCTCTCTCCTATTGCCGAAAGATCCGCTATGGCACGCATAGACCTCCCTATCAACCTCTGAATTTCATGAGTGCGTCCGCCTACTTTACCTCTGGACGATTCCCTTGGCACTCTTCTTGGCGTAGAACCAGGCAGCAGAGAATACTCTGCAGTAATCCAGCCCTCACCTGAATTTTTTTTGTGTGGCGGTACGCTGTCTTCAATCGAAGCAGTGCATATTACCTTGGTGTTTCCAACCGCTATAAGAACTGATCCATGAGCAAACTTTGTATAATTCCTCTCTATTGATACCGGGCGCATCTCATCCGGTTTTCTTCCGTCTATTCGCATTATAGTATGTACCTCTACCTGTCTTAAATGTACTACTTATTAAATAAAATATCATCTGGATAAAACTAAGCTTACTTGTTGATGAGAAGCTTTAGCAGCGCTTTCTGGACATGTAATCGGTTTTCTGCCTGATCATATACAACAGAATGTTCGCCATCAATAACCTCGTCTGTAATCTCCTCACCACGGTGAGCAGGTAGACAATGCATGACAAAGACGCCCTTCTTCGCATGTGAGATCATTTCGCTATTAACCTGAAAACCATTAAAATCTTTACGTCTGGTTTCGGCTTCATCTTCCTCTCCCATGCTAATCCAGGTATCAGTGTAGATTACATCAGCATCGTTGACTGCTTCTACTGGATCACTAACTGGTTTTATGTATGAGTCCTTATCTTTAACATTTCTCTCAAGCTCATCTAAGAACTCTGCAGATAATTCATAGTTCTTCGGAGAAGCAACCACACATGTTACCTTAAGCTTAGCACATAAAAATGCTAACGACCTTGCAACGTTATTTCCATCACCAACATAGGCTAGCTTAATGTTGTCAAGAGTACCTAATTTCTCTTTTACAGTGAATAAGTCAGTAAGTGCCTGACACGGGTGTGTATAGTCAGAAAGTGCATTTATCACAGGTATAGAGGAACAATCAGCGAGTTCTGTAACTGTTTTATGATCATATGTCCTGATCGCAATACAATCTATATACCGGGATAAAACCTTTGAAACATCCTTTATGGATTCGCGTTCACCAAGATTTATATCATGCTTGGTCAGATATATTGCATGACCGCCCATTTGAGTCATTGCGACTTCAAAGGAGACTCTTGTTCGCATAGAGCTTTTCTCAAAGATCATTCCAAGAGTCTTGCCGGCAAGACAGAGATCAGTCTCGCCGCTTTTACTGGACTTCTTCATTTCTGCTGTTAGTGCAAACAGCTTCTCAATATCATCGCTCTCAAGATCCGCAACTGAAACCAGGTCTTTACACTGCATGTTTCACCTATTATTAATTAACAGATTTTAAAATATTTTTTAATATCCCCAGGCCTTCGTCTATATGCTCTTTTTTAATATTCAGCTGTGGCATGACTCGTATCACGCTGTCATGAGTACAGTTCAATAATAACCCTTCATCCATACACTTTTTTACCACTTCTGCTGCAGGAATCTTGAGCTCTATTCCTATCATCAATCCTATGCCTCTTACTTCTTTAATAACATCAAGCTCTTTTGCCATGCTTCTTATCTGTTCAAAAGCGTAATTACCCATTTTTGTAGCGTTATCCAACAATCCTTCCGACTCAATGACTTCAAACACAGCTGCTGATGCTGCACATGCAAGAGGATTTCCGCCGAAAGTTGAAGCATGGCTTCCCGGTACTAGGCTTTTCGCAACCTCTTTAGTTGCCTCCATCGCGCCTACGGAAGTACCATTTCCTAGTGCCTTGGCAAGAGTCATGATATCAGGTGTTATGTCATAATGTTGATATGCAAAGTACTTTCCAGTTCTTCCCATACCACACTGTACTTCATCAAAAATCAAAAGAATATCATTATCATCACAAATCTTTCTTAACCCTTCCATATACTCTTTATCTGCAACATTAATCCCGCCTTCACCCTGGATAGGCTCAAGCATAATGCCACACGTCTTGTCATCAATAGCATCTTCAA
>CAYTLC010000016.1:0-4731 GCA_964438395.1 uncultured Candidatus Scalindua sp. | reverse complement strand
TCAGAATAGAATATATTCGGCACGTGTACCAGCGTTGCAGCCTGCTCTTGCATTGCCTTCGTTACTTCAGGATTACAATGCCCCAGCGAACTGACAGCCCATCCGGAAAAAAGGTCCAGGTAACGCTTGCCGTCTGTATCCCAAAGATGTACCCCGTCACCCCTGGCGATCACAAAAGGATGTCGAGGGTAATTTGGAATTACATAATTATCATAGTTTTCCAGTACTTCGCTTTTATTCATAATTTAGATTCCTTTATGCGGATTTCCTGCGATGATAGGAAATAGAAAAATGGAATGCTTTAATAATTGTACGCTCTTTCTGAAGTGGGTGAATATCAAAAAGACCAACTCTTAAAAACACCTGATTACAACACTGCCGGAAATATTTATCTGGCAATGAGTTTTATTTATATTAAACAATGATCTGGGTTCCAATACCCTTATCAGTAAAGATCTCAAGCAATAGTGAATGTGGTATATGACCGTCAATAATGTGCGCTTTCTTTACTCCCTCTCTCATGGCAGAAATACAGGCATTCGCTTTCGGTAACATTCCACCACTTATCACCCCACTCTTTATCAATTTATTGACCTCATCTTCATGTAGCGTAGAGACAAATGACTCCGGATCAGACGGATCAGTTGATATTCCATGAGTGTTAGATATAAAAACCAGTTTTTCGGCCTTTAAAGCACCTGCCACAAACGACGCTACATTATCTGCATTTACATTATAATTTTCTCCGTCGATACCTTTGGCAATTGGAGACACAATTGGTATTTGTCCGTCATCAAATAAACTAATAAATCTATCATGCTCTATCTCAGTAAGTTCACCCACGTAACCAAGATCGTCAGTCACAGATCCATCATTACTTTTACTAACGAATTTTTGGCCTTTGATTGGGCTGTCGTCACTACTCCATACACATATACCTTTTGCTCCCATCTCTTCTATCTGATCTATTATCTGATTGCCTATCTGATTGGTAAGTACATCGATAGCTATGTCCAACGTCTCCTTATCAGTAACGCGATATCCATTTATAAAATGAGGTTTTTTACCTCTTTTTTCCATTTCACTGCTTATGAATGGGCCACCGCCATGTACGATAACCGGTTTCATACCAATAGACTTCATAAAAACCATATCTTGAAGTACACTTTGAAAGGTGTCCTTGTCTACCATTGCGCTACCGCCAAATTTTACAACTACTATCTTATCCTTAAAAGACTGGATATAAGGTAACGCCTCAATTAAGACCCTGGACTTGCCAATTGCTTCTTCCATAGAAATGCCTTTCGTACGAATAATCCTAGATTTTTTGACGCCAAAATCAGAAGGTGAAGCTTCCTCAATCAAAATGCTATTGATTGCACTGTTTTTTATATTATTTTCTGCTACCGCCAGATCCATAATTTCCTTAATAGCTTAATTAATAAGAAATTACAACAATTCAGCAAAAATTATCCAAACATGAAATTATAACTGTTACGTCATCTCTGTCAAGATTAAACCGTCAATTTCATTCTGTGACAGTGACATATGGCTATTGCCAGAGCATCTGTCGCATCATACTTTTCAGGTGCTTCAGATAATGATAAAAGGATCTTTACCATTTTGCTAACCTGTACCTTTTGGGCATTGCCTAAACCAACAACCGCCCTCTTTACTTCAGTTGGAGCATACTCAAATAGAGGGATGTCTGCTATTGCAGCACACACTATTGCAACCCCCCTGGCTTCACCGATTTTTATAGCAGCTTTTACACTTTTTCCATAAAACGCGCTCTCCAATGCAATCTGGTCAGGTTTGTACTTTTCGATAGCTTTATTTAATCCATCAAACATCATTTTAAGTCTGTCCGGAAACGAATCCTTTCGCTTGCCTTCAATAGTACCGAAGTTCACTGAGGACAATTTGCCTTTAATATCATCAACAATCCCAAAGCCGGTTACCATTGTGCCTGGATCTATTCCTAAAACACGCATCTGTTCTCAACTCCAAAAATAAAAAAATTAATAAAACCAGATTCCTCATTTGTCCGTTATTTCATGTTTTGGAATCCTTTTTTTCAACAGTCCAAATACATTATTAGACAAATCTTTTAAACCTGTTCTGGCAGCACCATTCCAAAAACGCCATACCATAAGAGCAATAAGGAGTAACGCGGAAACCCACTGGAAAGCACCAATGATTGAATGACTGTCCATGCTCATTGTTGGTACAATGCGTATTCCTGAAAGTAATAACAGATAGTCGAAAACATAGCCGGATATCAGAGCACCTGCAATAATACATGCCAGGTAAATTCTGACGAAACTGCCACCAAATTGTCTAGTCAACATGGTAATAGTGGTAACATTAGTTGCCGGGCCTGCTAAAAGAAAGACCATGGCTGCACCGGGACTGATTCCCTTAACTATGAGAGCCGCTGCGATAGGCGTACTGGCAGACGCACACATATAAAGAGGAACACTTGCTGCCAGCATAACCAACATGGGTATTATACCCTTTTCCAGTCCATACACTGCAAGATTATCAGGGAAAGCAACAATGATCAAGCCTGCCAGCAATACTCCAACTAACAGTGAGAAAACAATTTCATCTGCCATTTTTTTAAAGGCATAACTAAGTATTCTTTTGAAACTCAGGAATATTCCCCCATGGTTCTCGTCATCATCAAAACTCTTGATTCCATGGTCATCACATTGGTCGGTACAGCTGGTATCTTCTTGTTTCCTGCTATCATTTCTATCACTATCCCTGAGTAGGCCGACAGCAAAAAAACCTGCCAGCAATGCAGAGAAGAAACTTGCTATTGGCCGGGCAATTGCCATAAATGGTCCCAATAATCCCCAAGTTATCATAATTGAATCAGTCCCGGACTCCGGAGTAGTAATCAGAAATGACATTATTGATGGCTTGCTAGCGCCTTTGCGGCGGAGTTCAATAGAGACAGGGACGACAGCACAGCTGCATATAGGGAGCGGAATACCAATAGCTGCAGATGTGATGACACTTAACAATCCTTTTCCACCCATAAGACGCTGAATCATATTTCGTGGAATAAAAACATGAATCATTCCTGCCAAAAGCAACCCTATTAACATGAATGGCGCTAAGAGTTGGAATATTTCCCAGATACTACAAAAGAACAGTTTAATTAATTCCATACAATGTTAATAAACTAAAGGAAATATCTCCCGATCCACATTAAGGAGAGGCCTAGCGCAAGGCTATACAGATTATAAAATTTCCTGGGATTATGCTGATGTACAAATGGCAAAAGATCACTGCTGGCAATATATAAGAAAGTCCCGGAAGAGATTCCAATTGCCCAGGCAATTACATTCTCATGCAGGTTTTTTAGAACGAAGAAAGAGATGAGTGCTCCTATAGGTGTAGTCAATGCAAAGATCAGGACCAGTTTTATGATTTTTGCTTTTTTGTATCCCCCATGCATAAGAATACCGGTAAGAGAGAGCGCGGAAGGAAACTTGTGAACGACAATTGCCAGAAATATTATTATGCCAATATCTTTCGTAAGAAATCCAGCGCCCATTGACATGCCTTCTATCAGACTATGGAATGAGATACCTAAAAATGCAGAGAGTCCTATTGTGTGAACGTCACATACATCCTCTTCGCAGGAATGCACCATTACAAATTTTTCGAGTATATAAATAATAAAAAAACCGATTAAGATTGGTATGCCTACACTGCTGCCGAGAGGCTGGGAGATTTCCGGTAACATATAAAAAAAACAACTTCCAAACAGAACTCCCACACCAAAACTGACTATCAGCCTGATATTGTTTTTGGACCAGCTCCTCACCAGAGGGAACAGTCCCCCGATAGCTGAAATAACAAATATAAGTAATAGATACCCGAGAAACGTAATCATAATATTATGTAATTAAAGTATGAATTACAGAAACAGACTTAGAAGTGCATTTTTATTAAATTAGGATCATTTATATCCGGCACTCATGGAACTTCAATTAAGAGTATAAATGCATATTTCCTACGAAATGTCAATATTTAAGAACATTCAAAATATACCTTCAACAAATTCTGACCTTTTGGTATACTCCATGCCATTGACTATGAGTTTATTTCAACCTCTTACCTAATCTGTAAGTTCTGTCTAAAAAATGACTACTGCGAACCTCAATACTGATCTGTGCGGAATAAAGATGTCAAACCCGACTGTTCTTCCATCTGGATTTCTCGGCACATCCAGATCCCTGTTGGAACGGGTTGCAGATAGTGGAGTTGGCGCAGCCACTATCAAATCGGTTAGTTCTGAAGCAAGAGAGGGACACAAGAACCCTACCGTCATTCCCTTTGAAGGAGGCATGTTGAATGCTGTCGGATACTCAAATCCCGGCGCAGAGGAGACAGCCAGGGAATTTTCAAACTTGAAAGAAGTATCAATTCCGGTGATTGCGAGCATTATAGGTACAGAACCTGACGATTTTGTACGCGTTGTGGATAAACTGTCAGGTAATGAGTTTTCTGCTATCGAACTTCCCCTTTCGTGTCCTCACACACCCGGATTCGGACTTCTAGCCGGTCAAGGAACACCCGAAAGCACAGGAGAGATTGTCTCCGCTGTCAGAAAAGCCAGCAAACTGCCTATTTTTGTTAAATTATCACCTAACATACCAGAAATAGGTAACTTAGCGAAAGCTGCCGAGAATGCCGGTGCCGATGCCATAACAG
>CAYTLC010000015.1:10551-23872 GCA_964438395.1 uncultured Candidatus Scalindua sp. | reverse complement strand
CACCCTGAGTCAATAATCCATTCGCTCGTAGAGTTCTGTGACGGTTCTGTCATCGCTCAGATGGGATTACCTGATATGAAGGTGCCCATACAATTTGCACTGACATACCCTGACAGAGAAAATGGTAATGTAAAATCACTTGACCTGGCTGAACTGGGTACTCTTAATTTCCAGAAACCGGATATGGATAAATTCCCGGCATTAAGATTAGGATACGAAGTAGTTGAAAAAGGCGGTACTATGGGCGCTACATTTAATGCAGCAAACGAAGTAGCTGTCCAGGAGTTCTTAGATAATAAAATCAAATTTACCGATATCGCAAAGACAGTGGAACACGTTATGAATGATCATAATTTCATAAGTAACCCCACTCTGCAGGATATCATGGATGCGGACGAATACGCGCGCAAGGAGACAAAAATATGCCTTTCATAGGAATATCATCAAATGTTGTTTTAGTAATTATTGGAATAGGCTTGCTTATCTTTATACATGAACTTGGGCATTTCCTGGTTGCCAAGAAAATAGGCGTGAGAGTACATGCATTCTCACTCGGGTTCGGCCCGGCAATCATCAGCAAACAGTTTGGTGAAACTGAGTACAGGGTTTCACTTATACCTTTGGGCGGCTACGTTAAACTTGCAGGCGAGCAAAGGGAGGAGTCAAACACCGGTGAGGCCTGGGAGTTCATGTCAAAAAAGCCATGGCAACGTGCTGCAGTACTCGTAGCCGGTGTCACTTGCAATACAATTTTAGCATTTATTCTTTTTATCGTAGCCTTCAATGTAGGAGTCCCTTTCATTACTTCAGAAATAGGACAAGCCATGCCAGGTGGACCTGCATGGGAAGCCGGAATACGAGCGGGAGATAGAATTGTCAGAATCGACAATGTTACCGACCCTGACTTTGAGGATATTTTCATTTCCATAGCGCTCAATGGATCCCCTGCAGGTGTTAACATGGAGATCGAACGAGACGATGAAACATTTAATGTTAACGTAGTACCAGAGTATGATGCTTCTGTTGGGGTTCAGCGCATAGGAATCGCACCGGCAAGCACCCTGGAAGTAGACAAAATATTTACCGTTGAAAATGCAGATGCTCCCGCTAAAGTATCAGAGCTGAACGTTAATGATGAAATACTAGCGGTTAATGGCAAAGCAATTTCCACAGCAAATGATTTCAGGAAAATAATAAATGCAAATCCAGGCAAAGAACTCAACCTTGCTGTTTTACGAAATGAGCAAAAGAGGGATATTAAGGTGACTCCATCTGTTGTTACCCGATGGATGATCGGACTATCCTGTGCAACATCAAAACTTGACGGTGTAAAAAAGGGTAGCTTTGCATACTCCCTCGGACTGAATAAAGGTGACGAGGTAGTTAAAGTTAATACACACGACGTTCATGGCTTCTCAGAGTTAATAAGCGCTGTAAAGGATTCGCCTGATGGCATGATTACCCTACAAGTAAAGAGAGATAGCGAAGTAAAGAACATAAAATTTACAAAACTGGGAGAAGAAACTGTCAAAGAATTTTCTGAAGGAATCTTCCCTCACTACGGATTAATAGTAGATTCAACAGTTGAGGGTTTCCCTGCTGAGAAATCAGGAATAAAACCCGGTGACAAAATCACATCAATAAGTGGAGAAAATATAACGGAGTGGAGCCAGCTATTAACGCTTGTTACTGCCAGCCAGGGCAAGGAGTTTGAAATTGCATGGTCTCATAATTATGAGACTGTCACAACGACAATAAAACCACAGAAAAACGAGAAGAATGCACAAGGTGTACTGGGAATTAAATTCAGAGAAAAAAAGGAGTACAGAAGATATGGGTTCTTTAAAGCGTGTGGTGTAGGTACGCACAAAACAGTTATAAATATTAAAAGAATCTATCTGACTATTCAGGGATTTTTATCAAAGAAATTATCAACTAAAGCATTAGGAGGTCCGGTACTGATTGCCCAGGCATCCTACGCATCGGCACAATCTGGTATCGGCAAGCTCATGTACTTCATGGCCATTATCAGTATCAACCTGGCAGTGATAAATATACTACCAGTTCCGGTTCTGGATGGAGGACACCTCATGTTCCTTGGTATAGAAAAACTGAAAGGCTCTCCGGTGAGTGAAAAAACAATGGCAATCGCTAATTATATTGGAATGGGATTAGTGTTAACACTTATGATCTATGCAACCAAAAATGACATCATGAGGTTATTTCATATATAGTCACATAATAACATACAAGCATCAAACAATAAATTTCAAATATTGATTGAAATCTATTTGGAATTTGTTGTTTGAGAATATATAATTTATCGCGTTATACATTCTTAACAATACTTCCTGCTTCATGCTCCAACCTTATGAGTTCGTTCTCTAATGACACCCGGTACTCCTCCATCTCATGTTTTTCCAGCTTAGATGGCACCAGAATAGGGTTTCCATAAAAAATTCTCGCCTTAGAAAAAGGTTTGGGTATGCAAAATCTATCCCAACTGGGAAGTTCCCAACACTTCTCAAGATATATCATGACTGGTATAATTGGGTATTGCGTCTTCTGCCCTAATAGTATCGCTCCTGATTGAGCGACAAATCTGGGGCCCTTAGGACCGTCTGGAGTTATTGCCAAAGATATCGATTCCTCTTTTATCTGCTTTATCATTCTCAATAAAGCCTTTGCGCCTCCCCTTGTAGTAGACCCCCTTGCAACACCATAGCCTAATCGTTGAACAATCTGTGCAATATATTCACCATCACGATGTTGGCTTATCAATACCTTTACATTACGATTCTTGCCCACATATGCCGGAAGCAGCATATGCGCATGCCAGAAGGCGTATATTGCATATTTCCCCTGACGTTCCAGGTTTAGTGAATAACCATCCGGAATCTCTTTAATACTCATTGTACTAAATAAAGACCTGATAGTAATAGAACCCAAAACACCCACCAGAAAATACTTAATTTTTTGTAAATTCATATTTCTACCACCTACACCATTGAACTAATTGTTTGCAAAAGAACGCATTTCTCACACGTAATGTCGTTGCTCTCACAAAAGTCTTTAAATATTTGCAAGAGCCCCTGCTGGCGTCTTGCGGAATTTACTACGCTTCCTTCCTGTAAGTCCTTACCAAGAATTCGATAGCCCATAAACCTTGTAATATTGTTTGGTGATAATTTCGGATGCTGTTTAAAGGCCTTAAACAATTTCCCTTCTAATTCAGAATCTTCTCTTTTTCTTGCATATGCTAAGAAAACTGGAACAATTATATTTATGAATATTACGGTAGCTCGCTCTTTGCCAATCAACCGTCTCTTTGTCCTTAACCTTTTTCCTCCAAACGTATAATAATGCGACCAATGATCGTCATATAATTCTAAAAAAATAGACATTGTATTTTTTATGATAGTTTTTATCTTATCTATGTCACTCTTGTTTTTGTCTGTCTTCTCAAAAGACGTTAATATCACCCTGAAAATCCCAGTTTCATAATTTTCTGACAGGAGACGACTGATCGCGGCGATTCTTCCTGTTGGATAGTTGCCGGGCCTGCAATACTTAAAACTCCATGTCTCTCCATCCATCGGTCTATTCTTGATATCAATATCGAATTCTAACCATAAACGTTCAATATCGGTAATATATTCAAGAGTATGCTTGTCCTTAACACTCACACATTCTGATCTCTGACTTGGCAAGAGCCCTGACATACCAAACAATAATGATTGTATCCTCTTACTTCTTTCATTTATAGAAACGTTCGGAGGAACTAATCTTTTAATTTCACTGATTGTAACGAGAGATCCTAAACATTTGAACTGCTCTTTATTATTCTTATAGCCAAGGGATTCCATTATTGACTCATACAAAACCTGTTCAAACGTCCTCGATTCTTGTTGCTTTTCAATTATTTCCGACTTAACCAATATCCTTTCATCCCCGGCATAATCCAGAAATTGTCCAATCCACTCATCATCAAGTGAAATTGTACTCAATTTTTTCTGACAAGGCCCGGCATTAGCGCTTCCGGTGTGAGGATAGTTTTCGATATCAATCATATCGGCAAGCTTATCCAATTCGTACTTCAAATAACTATAAAGCTCCAGTTGCGGTATCCTACGGTTATTGATTGAAACATACTTCTCTTTTCGATCATTCCACATAAAGACATGTAGGCACACATTTTCATACTCTTTTTGTTTACTATGTCCATGGCGCGCCCAATCACCAGAACACACGTGTATCTCAACATCTCCTTTTATTATTCCCTTTCCTTCCAGAAGTATTTCAACATCTTTAAAGTCTGGTCCCCCCTCCAGATTCCATATACCGGAAGAGATGATCTCTATTCTCAATCCATCTTCAGTATATAATTTCACCTTCTTTAAAATCTGTTCAGCCCATATGCAACTTACTAGCTGCTCCTTAACTCTTCTCCCTTTTATACTATACCTAAGAGTTCCATCTTCTTTAACACCACAATATCGCCTTACAAGTTCACGATAACGCGGAGCATGAAAACTATTAGAATAATCCTTATTCTTAACCATCAAAATCCTCCATGATTTTATAACAGTATTAAATGTGGATACTCACTTGTCAACAAAAGGTAATAGAATCAATTACTAAAATCAAGTAGTTTAATTTCTATCGAAGGAAAGTTGGAAAATTGCCTGAAATGCTTAGTAACGGTGGGATGGTTATGATGTTTAGGTTAAGTGAAAAAGGCAGATAATTGCTTACAGATTATTCTTAAAAGAAAAGTAGAAAGATAAAATGCTATTATGCAAAAAACACCTTACCATCCGTCCCATCAACTGAACTTGTCGCATTACGAGTATCAATTATCAGGTTAGAATGCCTGACTATCTCAGTATAGTCATACGCACTGTGATCTGTAATAATAATTACTGCATCCATTCCCTGCAACACCTCCTGTGTAATAGGGGTTGATTTTTTATTGAAATTATATTTTCGTGTCTTTTTCAGTACCGGTATCCAAGGATCATTGTAGCTAACGATGGCACCCTTTTCTGACAACAATTTCATGATTATGTAACCTGGAGATTCTCTTTCATCGTCAATGTCCTTCTTGTATGCAACACCAAGTACCAGAACCTTACTACCTTTAAGGCTCTTCTCATGCTGGTTCAAAGCCTCTATGGTCCTCTCTATAACGTAGTATGGCATGGACACATTAATCTCGCCTGCCAGTTGAATAAAGCGTGTAGCAAAATCATACTCCCTGGCTTTCCACGAGAGGTAAAAAGGATCGATTGGTATACAATGCCCACCCAGACCTGGTCCGGGATAGAATGGCGTATATCCAAAAGGTTTTGTTGCTGCTGCATTAATGACCTCGAAGATGTCAATTCCCATCTTGTTTGCCAAAACCTTTAACTCATTTACAAGAGCAATATTGACTGAACGAAAAGTATTCTCAAGGATTTTTGTCAGTTCGGCAGCCCTGGTTGAGGATACAGGTACGACCTCTGTAATACAGCTGTAAAGGGCAGAAGCAACCTCCAGGCATCCGGTAGTCACCCCACCAACTACTTTAGGTATATTGGAAGCATCATATTTATCGTTTCCTGGATCTTCTCTTTCCGGAGAAAAAGCGAGAAAATAATCCTGACCAACTTTCATACTATCAGTCTCAAACCCAGGCATGAGCATTTCCTCTGTAGTGCCTGGATATGTAGTGCTTTCAAGGATAATAATCTGTCCAATACGGAGATTTTCAGCAATTGATTTGGTAGTATCCAGAAGATAGCTAAGGTCAGGTTCCATCTTATCTGTAAGTGGAGTTGGCACACATATCAGTATGCAATCTGCATTTCTCAGGCGCGTAAAATCAACGGTTACATCAAGACAACCCTCCTTTATCTTTTCATTGATCTGCTCCATTTGAATGTGCTTAATATAAGATTCTCCTCGAAGTAGCATGTCTATTTTGCGCACATCCACATCAAAACCGATGACACGGAATCCTTTATGTGCAAAATGAATTGCCAATGGCAGACCAACATACCCAAGTCCAATAATTCCTACCACAGCCTCTCTTTTCTCTATCCTACCTAATAGGTCTAGCAGAGCCGAGCTTTTGTCATTTTCTTTCATACAATTTCCTTTTTTAGCTTACAACAAACCGGAGAGGACTATCCTACATATATGAGGATCAGGAATCTTTCTTATTATGTCCATTACAACTCGCCAATGAACTTTTTGAAGGAGACAGATATGTGATTAATACTAAAGAGAGAACCTTTGATAAAACAGTTAATCTTCTAACCAGAATTCTAATTCGTCTGTTATTTTATCATAGTCGCCAACATTAAGACTCAAAAGATTCCTGAGGTGAGTCATCGTGCCTACGTCCTCACTGATAAACTTAAATCCCAGAT
Source organism: uncultured Candidatus Scalindua sp. (assembly GCA_964438395.1). GTDB lineage: Bacteria > Planctomycetota > Brocadiia > Brocadiales > Scalinduaceae > Scalindua. The sequence goes on along the minus strand of CAYTLC010000015.1, from coordinate 17,456 downwards.
GATTTTGATGTATATGTACAAGCACCGCATCAAATATCAACTTAATATCTGAGGAATGCAGGTGGATTATCAATGTACAACTATCGTTCATATATAGAGGAATATTTTCTTTAAAATTTAACAAAGCTCCTCTTAAAGACAGATCAAGCAGTTCTCCAGAATAAACCTTATCATTTACCTCTATTTGAGATTGAGCTGCAAAATTGATTCTACTGAAATATCGTTTATCATCCACACCCATATCCTCCAATAAACACTCTGGCTAAACAATAGGTTATAAAACATCTAAATTACAAGCTAACTAGATATATTCATTACTTCTTTTGAAAGCAGAGGCTACCACTGCAGAAGAAGTATTTCAAGACAAATTTCATACTACCACAATGTATGCTATATACAATTATTTACAGGCTTGATCATTTTTCTATTTGTATTTTACAAACAATTTATACTAGAATTAAATCATATTGAACCAACAGCCAAAAAACGACACGGATATTAAAGAAATATACAAAAAACTCGAAGCTGAACTTGCAAGTATTAACCCGGGTTGTAATGCATGTGGTACATGCTGTCATTTTGATGAATTTGGCCACGTATTGTATTCTTCAACGATTGAAACAGACTATATCCGTAAAAATGTAGAAATACCCGCTTTCGACCCGGACAAGAATGTATGCCCCTTTCTAGTAAACTATGAATGTAGTATCAGAGAACACCGAGCTCTCGGATGCCGTGTTTTCTTCTGTAATCCAGATCACAAAGAAACCTTACAAGCAATATACGAAAAATATTATACTATGATCAAAGATTTAGCTAATGATAATGAAGTAGAGTGGCATTATGCACCTATGATGAAGCTGCTGAAAGAAACCCACAAGAAATAGGCTTCCTGATTATTATACGCAGACAATATTTGGTGGAATGCAGATTATAAATCCATTAACACCCCATACCTTAAACCCCTTGAGCTTATGTCACATGTCTGAAATTTCAGCTTTTCCATTGTCCGCCACATAATCATTGCTCCTGCCAGTAAGACGTCCGCGCGTTTAGGATCGATGCCTACCTGATCACGTCTCTCTTTTACAGACATTCGTTTAAGTTCCTTTACCATTCGAAACAAGTTGTCACTTGTTAATTGAACCTTCTCTACTTCGGCAGAATCAAACTCTCTGAGTTTCAGATGCCAGGACGCAAGTGTAGTAGCCGTTCCGGCCACAGCAAGCATTTGCATGTTTGACGGAATAGTGCCTCTCCAATCCACAAGTTCCTCAAGCTTATTATCTACTTCATTAAGGCAGATGTTAAATTCTTCATCAGTCACCGGGTCAGACTTCAAGTATCTTTCCGTAAAACGTACAGACCCTAAGTCTATACTTCGACCATCCTTCACCGTAACAAATTCTGTACTACCACCTCCAATATCTACCACTGCATGATCAGACGGTTCCATATTCTGAAGCAGAGAACCCGTGAAACTCAATCGAGCTTCATCCTTCCCTGAAATAACCCTGAACCCGAACCCCAGCTCTGCCTCTACCCTTGCAAAAAACTCCTTACCATTCCCAGCGTCTCTTGCATGACTGGTTGCCACGCATACCACATCAACAGGCGATATTCCAGCCGCAGATATAGTTCCTTTATATTCGCTCAGACATGTCAGCGTTCGTTCTACCGCATCCGATTGAAGGTGTCCTGTTTTGTCAACTCCCTCTCCGAGGCGAACAATCCTGGCATAATCACCCAGCACCTTTTTTACAGATCCTGACTCAATCTCTGCAACAAGCATAAGACAGGTATTCGTTCCTAAATCAATGGAAGCCTTCAGCATTTAATACCTCTATCAACATTCGTATTATAAATAAGAGCAAACTTTATTTCGATTGGACTGACGCTAAACAATAAACTAATAATTGGAATAGGTCCTGCGTTCAAGAATGATTGAGCGTTATATAGCTGATATTTTTCTGATATTCAGACACTATTTTGAAAATGCCTTTTGTCTCCAGAATATATAACTACTCCATAGCAGGGCGATGCCAATATCAATATCTACGATGGCAACTCCTATTAGGAAATAATAGTTATTTTGTGTATGTGCCAGTCTCGCCATAGTCGCACCAAAAACTATCATTACCGCTAACACGGCAAAGAACCACGGTTTGAAAAACTGCCAGATTTTTGGTTGGTTAAGGGCATTTATTCTCGCGAGATTTTTCAGACAACTTTTACGAAATATAAATTTACCTTTTATACTGCCAATAACAGGTCCTACAGCAACAGCCAGCCATGGCCAGTACTGCTCAGGGTTAAGAGAGTATGCTTCGGCCAGAAGGCTGGATCCTTTTACCAGCAGCACAACACCTCCAACATACCAAACGAAGGCGGCCAAAATATTGAGAGTTCGGATGGATGCGGTCATTATTGATTAATGATTTCTGCAGTACAAATTTAAGAAGAAAGCAGTGGGTGTCAACCGACACCATGAACTGCTTTCTTCTGTTAAGATTAGTAACGAAGAACTAACACCTTTCCCTACGTTTTGGGAATACTCCTTTATGTACGATCTGTGATCTCGATCAAGTGATACCCAAAGTCAGTTTTCACGGGACCATGGACTTTTCCAACTTCATCATTAAAAACTACATCATCAAATTCTTTAACCATTTGCCCCGGGCTGAACTCACCCAAACCTCCTCCGCTTTGACCTGAAGGACATTGTGAGTGCTCTTTAGCTATCTCCTCAAAGTCTGCTCCCCCGTCTATCTGATCTTTTAACTTTTGACACTCTTCCTGACTTGATACCAGGATATGACGCGCTTTGGCGGTACCCATAACAAACCCCTTTCTGCTAACACAAAACTTCGTTATTATAAAACATTTAATTTTACTCTATGTAATTCTCATGTCAATTGATTTCCACACAAGCCACAATCCGAATTATCTTATGAACCTGTACTCTGATAATGATTCACTCCAGCTTTCCAGGAAAACATTGAGACTGTAAACACAATAATACCCACAATTGGCGTTCCCATTTCCAGTAACGGATGAAGAAGGCCAGCCCCTGAACGGTCCAGGAAGAAGTGTGCAGGATAAAAATTAATGAATGCAATCGGGAATACAAAAGTCAAAAAGAACTGCATTCCCACATTGTAAATATTCACTGGATAGTTTATAAACTCTTTACTTGAGAAGATCACGGTGTGGACCAGAGACCTGTTTCTTAATGTCCAGAAAGCAACAGCAGTTACCATCAGGCGTATGCCTCCGGCTATCAAAACCCCTCCTGTTATAATAACTGGAAACAATATAACCTTATAAAGCGTCCATTCAATGTTGCCATAGTGTGAACCGAAATAAAGGGCTGTGGATCCAATTATGAGATGAGCAGCTGTTGATACTTCGAATTTAGAGAATATCACCTGTCCTAATGGACTTAGCGGCCTTACCAATACTCTATCAAACTCACCGTCCACAATCATCTTATCGAAATTAACTAACTGTGAAAAAATCAGGTTGGTAAATCCAAAAGCAAATGCCTGCAGCGAATATAAGAAAACCATCTCTCCCACTGACCAGCCTTTTATTTCGTGGAAACGGTTTAGCAGTATAAACAACAACCCAAATTGCCCGGCATAGAACGTTAATATTGCAAATATATAGAACAAAAAGCTCGCTTTATATTCCATCCTGGCTTTCATGGATGTAGTGAACAGCGTTAGATAAATTTTTATAGATTCCACCTATCCCCCCTGGATAATCAGTTTCTTCTTACCGGCACCCCACATAAAACTACAAATAACTCCCATTATCACAATCCATATCACTTGGGCCGCTATTATTGATTGAGCTTCTGCCAAAGAAGCCCGTCCAATAAGAATAGTAGTAGGGTAATAGAGCATATATTGGAATGGAAGAAGATTAACTAGTGGCTTTAAGAATTCAGGAAAAAAATCTATTGGCACAATTCCTCCGGAAAAAAAAGTATAAAAAGCATATTTAAAGAGCAGGAAGGGAAATATCTCAATAAACCAGAAAGCCAGCAGCCCCGCTATAAAGTTCATCATGGAAACCAGAACATATCCGGCAATACACGATACTATGAATATTAGAAACCTCTGTACTTCAAAAGGAATATATATATCAAAAAGGAAAACGGATATTATAACAATAGGAACAGTTCTCGCCATCATATGAAATAGAGAGTGCCCCACATTCTCGGCAAGATTCATAAAGAAGAATGATGTAGGTCTTACAAGTTCCATCGCGATCGAACCGTCCATAACCTTCCTATAGATAATAGAATCATCCATCGTAAAGGATATTCTGACAGCCATAACCAGGACCGCATAGGTTACGATGGCAGTTAATGTATAGCCATTATGCATCGTAGTATCAAACTGAGAATACAATGCCTTCCATAAAGAGGTAAATATAAAAACGTATAGAAAACCATTAACAATACCAACGAAGCAATCAAATCTATAGGTAACCTGCTTCTGAAATGATACTGATACGAATTTTACAAAAAGTTTAGGATTCATCACATTTATTGAGCGACTCTTCTGAGGGGGTTGCCAGCGTCACACTATTATTATAAATATTTCTGATTATGCTCTCAACAGAAGGCTCATTTACCGATATATCTTTAATCTCATATCGGGATGCGATTGTACCGATAACATCACCGATACCATAATTGTCATTATCAAATGTCAACCATTTTTTGCATCCCTGTTCACGCACAACAGTAACACCCGGAATTCCCTGTATGACATTTCCATCGTCATGAAATTCAACCTCTATCACTTTTTCATGAATAAACTTCTGTTTTAGTAACTCAGTCTCACCATCATACATGATCTTTCCTTCCTCAAGAATGATAAGTCGCTTACAAAGCTGCTCAATATCGTTCATGTCGTGGGTAGTTAGGATTATGGTAGTCCCCTCCTCCCTGTTAATCTCAGCGAGAAAGTTCCTTATGGACTCTTTAGCCAACACATCCAGACCAATAGTTGGTTCATCCAGAAAGAGCACAGGAGGATTATGGATTAGAGAAGCGGCTATATCGCATCTCATCCGCTGGCCTAATGAGAGTTTTCTCACCGGCATATTCATGAGGGGGCTAAGACCAAGCGCTTTATCCAGCTTCTTCATTTGTGAGTTAAAATCAGGCGGGGATACCCGGAAAATCACTCTCAACAAATCAAATGATTCACGTACCGGAAGATCCCACCAAAGCTGAGTTCTTTGGCCAAATACAACGCCAATTTTCGCGGCATTCCTCTTTCGGTCTTTAAAAGGGATAATTCCATTTACCTCAGCACTCCCGGACGTTGGTACAAGTATACCGGTCAGCATCTTTATTGTAGTTGATTTGCCAGCACCATTTTCGCCCACATATCCTACAAATTCTCCACGATTGATCTCAAAATCTATAGCATCTACCGCTGTAATAATTTTTCGTTTTCTGTGAAAAAGAGCTTTTAACTTTCCTGAAAACCCTTTCCCAGACTCACTGATATCGAAGTCCTTACTTAGACCTCTAACCTTAATTGCTATTTTATCCTGATTCATATTTTATAATTCACCAATACATAGTGAGATAAATTAAAACCTATCTTACTATAAAAGATATTACTTTGCCAGTATTGACTCTCTAAGCTCAAGATGCTATGATACTTAATGTTTTAACATGACTAAATTTTATTTTTATTACCTTTACTGGAGAAATCTTACATGACAATTCTAAACGGTAACATTTCGGATTACAGAAAAACACAGGATGACATGGTCGCAAAGGTAACAATAATCAAAAGAGATTCATTAACCCTTGATGTTTATTACTTTAAAGCAGGACAGGCTCTTGGCTACCACAGACATCCAACCGGAGATCAAATATTTACTGTAGTTGAAGGTAGCGGTACTTTTAAGCTTGATGATGGTAACGAAGAAACATTAGAGGTTGAAGTGGGCTCAACTTTTCTTGCTCCAGCTAACGTATGGCATGATCTCATCGATTCTGGCAATGGCAAACTGGTCGCACAGCAAGTCACTAAACAACCATCAGGTATGGAGAAGAGGTAGAGTCAATGGGACCTTTTTCACGACCTAAGATAATTCTTCGACTTCGCTCAGAAACAGTACTGCACTGAGAGGAGTCAAAGGATTATCACAACAACACGCTTCCATATACACAAATCCACATTATTTCTTTTGTATAATTAAGTTTTCATAATTGTCAACATTACAAATATATTCTGGTGGAAGAAACGTTGTTGACGTATCTTCGACTATCAGTGCAGGCCCCTTAATCCTTGAATTTGTACGTACGCTATTCCAGTTATAAACATCTGTCTTAAGCCATTTGCCTCTGAAATAGCATCTTGTTTCTTGGGTTGACGATTCGCCTTTCATTGAGTCATTAATTACCCGCTTTCTCAGAGAGGGCTTCCTTGTTTTTCCGATTATCCTTACTCTAATATTTACAACTTCAAGCTCATAGTCCGCATTTGAATAACCATACGTTTTCTTATGGAGTTTATGAAAATTTTCAATATAACCATCTTTAAATGGCAACATAAGCTCATGAGACTGCCCCACATACCTCATGTCTACATAGTTTTCTATGGAGACACTGCTCTTATTCACACCCTCGGAAAGAACATCCTTCATTCCTTGCGATATCAATGGTTTAAACAGGTCCATGATTTTACTATAATCATTCTCATTTACCTTTAAGAGTTCACTTTTAGAATAATCTTTAATAATATCGGCAAGTATCATTCCTAAAGCAGACAACACTCCTGCATTCCTTGGAACTAGAATCTTCTTGATTAAGAGACTTTCAGCCAATTCACATGCATGAAGTCCACCAGCACCACCAAAAGAGACCAGAG
>CAYTLC010000015.1:1163-10451 GCA_964438395.1 uncultured Candidatus Scalindua sp. | reverse complement strand
CGGCCCGACTCTGAGTGCCCCTCCGGGATCTATATAAGCTATGGACCCTCCTCCAGCCCCCACTGTCACCATATCTACTACCGGTATTTTTATAGGCATCTCATCAATAAGAGTCTGCGTAGAAAGACGCACATCACCGTCACACAAGGAGACGTCAGTAGAAGTTCCACCCATATCAAAAGAGATAATTTTTTTAATACCGGCAAGCTTTGCTATACCGAAAGCCCCGGATACACCACCAGCAGGCCCTGAAAGAATACAATTAACAGCCATTTTCTTAGCTGATCCTGTGGAAATGCTTCCACCGTTTGACTGCATTATTCTTATGTTCTTTGTCTCTAAGCCTTCCTCCATAGAAGCCAAGTATTCAGACATAACCGGAGAAACATAAGCATTCACTGCTGTAGTACTAAACCTTTCGTATTCTCGATACTCAGGCAAGATACTGCTGGAAGCAGATACATGAATTCCCAACTGTTTAAATTCCCTCACCACAGCCTCTTCATTTGCAGAATTTTTATATGAGAAGAGAAAGCATACTGCAATAGACTCTGCACCTTGCTTTTTTAGTTCAGCACATATCTTCTTCAAATCTCTCTTTTTGATACCGGTGTGCACTTCACCGGTTGATGTCACCCTCTCCTGCACTCCCAATCTGAGCGATTTCGGAACAAGTGGTATTTCGCGGGTAATAAAGAGATCATAGAGAGAACTTCTTGCCTGTCGTCCAATTTCAAGCACATCCTCATATCCGCTTGTTGTGATCAATGCAACCTTTGCACCCTTTCTCTCAATAAGCGTGTTTGTTGCAACAGTGGAACCATGCACAATAGACATCTGCTTTTTAGCAACATCAAGTGATCGGATCCCGTCTAAAATTGCCTCAGCGGGATTATGTGGTGTGGAAACAACTTTATGGACCTTTAATTCTTTTCCATCAAACAGCACAAAATCAGTAAATGTACCCCCGGTATCAACTCCTAAAACTATCAATAACTCTTCCCCTCAAATACAATAGAACATCAATCTTCCCATAAAAACAAAACTACCAATCATCATTTTATTCTTCCTTCCCGGCTCCCTGCAATAATACCAATTCTTTATTGTACATAGACATCACATGGAATCTAGTAACGATTCCTATAAATTTCTTATTATCACCTTCATCAATAACCGGCAAGCATCCCTGTCCCCCAACCCTCATCTCATCATATACCTCCAGGAGATCATTATTAAGTGTGAGTGTATATTGATCACTTACAACAAGATCACTTGTAAGCAGATGCTCCTGTAACTCCTCCTTTTGCAATGCCTTACTAATCTGTTGTAAACCCACCATGCCAACAAGACCCCCATCTCCGTCCAGTACAGGAAATCCATCTGCATTTGTCGTACGCATCAATCGCAAAATCTCGGTAAATGGAGTATCCATATCGATGGTTATACAATTACTAACTATAACGTCAGCAACTCTTAATTTCTTAAGAATTTTTTTGTCTTTGCCAATCTCCATTGATTCTCCTCTCCGTATAAGCTTCATTGTGTAGATAGAACCACTTTCAATTTTCTTAGACACTATGTTACTGATTACACAGCTTATCATTATCGGTAGTATGATTTCATAGTTGCCTGTCATCTCTACCAGTATGAGGATTGCCTGAATGGGCGCGTGAGTAGTTCCGGCCACGACAGCTGACATACCAACCAGTGCATATGCCCCGGGCGAAGCTATATCAAAATATGGAATCCCCTGAACACAAATTCCGAATAGTCCTCCAAGTGCTGCTCCCATAAACAGCGAAGGAGCAAAGACACCTCCGGATCCGCCAGCCCCAATCGTAACCGACGTCATAATAATTTTGAGCATACACAATATTGATAGTATGATGATTCCGTATTGACCGGGGTTATTCAGTATCATCTCAATAACCCCATATCCCACTCCATGTATTTCAGAGTGATACATACCCGCAAGCCCCAATAAAAAGCCTCCCATAGCCGCCTTTAATAACCAATGGATCTTAATTGTATCTATGATATCTTCAGTTTTATAAAGTACTTTAACAAAAAATACCGCAACCAGACCTGCCAGCAAGCCAAGAGCACAATACAAACCTAACTCTCTATAGCTGGCCAGTTCATATTGAGAGACGAGAAATGCCGGGCTGTTTCCATAATAAGCCCTTGAGACGGAAGCCGCCACTAAGGAGGATATGAGTATAGGAGAAACACTGGTTATCCTGATATCTCTCAGGATGACTTCAGACGCGAATAATGTACCTGCTATCGGTGCATTGAAGGTTGCAGAAATGCCCGCAGCAGCTCCACATCCTACAAGTACAGTTACCGCCGAACTGGATATTTTGAAAAACTGTCCAAAAACAGAGCCTATTGCAGAGCCAATTTGTACGATTGGCCCCTCTCTGCCAACCGACCCTCCCGAACCTATGGTTATTGCCGATACAAACATTTTTATTAAAACAATGCGTGGGCGGATAATGCCGCCTTTCCTGGTAACGGCAGACATAACCTCCGGGACACCATGACCTTTTGCTTCTTTTCCAAAGACGTTTGTTATAAAAGCAACCAACATCAGTCCGATAATGGGTATCAAAAATATATAAACAAAATGCAATTCTGTGAAAGCAGCAATGCCTTTGCTATGAACAAAAGGTAATATTTTACTAATTTGCAATAATAAATATTGTATCCCGAAGGATGAATATTCACACATGATCCCCAGCAATACTGTCACATAATTTATTAAGTAGCGAAATGCAATAGCGGCATATCCACCTGTAAGCCCTACCAGTGCAGCCAGAATAAGCACAAACGAATCGTCAAAAATCTTTAATTTTCTGGCAGCCGCAATTATCTTTGAACTGACCTTGTTCTCTTTTGCCATATTGAATAAACAACCTTCGTCACTAAGTTATTATTTACTTTGCATATACAACTCATATAATCTGCGCTCATCAGTGGCCCAGCAAAATGAATCATTTAATTATAGAGAATAATTTCTTAAACATACCATTCCTGATATTTAGTAGGAGCCTTTCGAGATTCCCTCCCAGCTTTTCTTCATTAAAAGCCTTTAACGTTATCCTGATTTCATCACCTTCAAAATATCTGGAGTGATTGACACGAACATCATTATCGAGTTTCAGTTCCCTACATGACTTGTCAAACTCATCCTCTTTCTTCCTGATCGAAGGATAACGCATAGACTTTATTAAACTACATAGATTTTCAGCTTTCTGTCTCTTATTGTATTTATTATCTGAAATAATATGACTGATTTCATCTGATAACAATAGTTCCTTCATTTCTATCTTTTTTATCAGCTTAAGATCAAGGAGATTTCTTATTGCCTCTTTTGCCTCATTTGTATTAGTGATTGATTCCTTAAAGAGAAATCTGTAAACAACCTCTCTCTCCGCACCATCAAGTGTAATGAGAAGAAATGCCCTTTCAAGTTCGAGTTCACTCCTGGCAATAGATTGTTTTATTTCATTATCTAATCTTAAAACTGAAAGATATTTTTCTATTATTTTCTTATTTGGAGGTATCTCAAGAAGTAGAGTTATTTCAGCAGCTAATCTATCGTAAGAATATCCTATATCCTGAAACTTCTTTAAAACAATCCCCTTCTCTATTTCATTAAACCCTCTTGATGCCATGTTATCATGCAGAACTAGCAACAATGTCTCCTCGTCGTTAAGACCGTTTATAACCCTTGCATCAATGCTTACTTGTCCCAGTTTTTTACATGCCAGGATTCGTTGATACCCACATATAACAGAATACATCCCGTCGGTATCCGGGTTTTTCTTCAATATAGGAGGATTAATCAGCCCAACTTTTCTAATAGAATCCTCTACAACGTCTGAATTACGACCATAACGAAACAGATACCTGTCATGGTTTTTGGATGACAAATCTATAACGTCTAATAAAACACTTACAGATTTAGCTTTATTATCTAGCAACATTATTTTCCTTCAAATCGACGTACAGCACTATTTATGACGTAAAAGAGAAAAGCATACCACATGTTTCAATACATGCAAGAGATAAAAGGACTACAATGAGACGTCCTAACCATAGAGAACAACGTCATTTAAAAGCAAAATCTCCTTAAAACTCCTTGGTCCTCGACGATGTGGCTTGATAATGTGGAGGCGTTGCGGTCATGGGTATTGTTAATAAGGATTTTATATTGTATCGGTGGATGATGAGATTAATGGCACTGGTTGGTTATCAATCGGGAGCCGGAACATTCTACCTTCTGTATATTTAGAACACATCAAGGAACTATTATTAAGTCCTATATGCGAGATACCTTTTCTTCAATTAGCTTGTAACAGAGTTTATATGCTTCGCTGGACTTATCAAGAGTATCATCTGTCTCACAAAAATTCCTGGCATTTTCCTGAAGTTTATTTTTGTCATCTACTCCATTTATATTGGTAATTACAACCCTTCCTCTTGTACTGGAATAGGCACCCACAAAATCATATATACCACCAACTATTGCTAATTTTTTATCCTTTACCCTGTCCCCGTAAAACTCTAATGCCTTTTCTACCTGATAGTCCACATTCGTCTGACTCAGGTATGCAAGCTCCTTTTTTTGATCACCGATCTTCACTAACCGGGCAATCCCTCTCTCAATGGGAATAGTCAAAGGAAGCATTTCGCGTTGCACCTCACGGCTGGCAGCTGAAAAATCCGACTTCTTCAGCATACTGATAATCTTTGACTCTTTCTTACCAGAGGCAAGTTGAATTCCACTATTTTTTTTCTGCTCGCTAGAAACAGGTTCAGCCGAGTGAGTCTCATCAGAATCATCCAGCCTCCTTACACTTGCCAGGCTGGCACCGGCTGCAAAATTAACTGCACCACAATTTGTGTGTCCCAGTATAAAGAATATCTCTGTATTAAGGGCTGTTAGAGCGTATGCAAGACTACCCTTGTTCCTTGCAACCTGATTTCCTGCATTGCGAACCGTAAATACTTTATTAATGAGGTCCATACCTAGAATCTCTCCTTGTATACGAGAGTCAGCACAGGTGAGCATTGTTATAGGGGGATGTTGTTGGTCTTCATAAACTGAAAAGTCAGTATCAGCAGTCTTCTCTGAGAATTTCTCGTTATGGACTAATAGATCATAGAAAAAATGTCCAAGCTCCATCCTTCTCTCCCCTCTTCATTAACTATTCGGTACAACTCAGTAATTATCTCAACACAATTTTCAGAAAAAAGACTACTGATCCTTGCGTTCCGGTAACAACTCCTCCAGGTCATGTATCTTTTTTTCCAAACGGGCTTTTTCTGCTTCGAATTTCAATTTTGCATCTTTCATCACTTCTTTTAGCTTGCCCATCTGGCCGTACTGATCTTTGCGCCTGGAAAACCCATCTGCCATACCCCGTATTTTTTTATATAAATAATCCTTTTCGTCTCTATTCTTCGACTTTGCAATTTCCAGATCTCTACGTATTTTAGTTAATTGCTTATCTTGTTCCCTGATTGTTAATGCGAACGCCTCTGCATCTTCCTTCTGTTTTGCAAAATCAGCAACGAGTCGGTCCAGCTCGTCCACCGACCCAAAAGATTTCATTACTCTCTTACGAATCTCCTCCTGAACAGTTCTCTCTCTGATGTAACCAAGCTCTTTTATATTACTATACTGCTTAATTTTCTTATATGCATAACCAATATTTAGTAATAATAGTATAAAGATGATGGTTTTTGCATTTATAGATAAGCGAAACTCATTATTTCCCATAATTCATTACCTCTCGTTCTGTCATATTCGTTTCTTAAACTATGGAATCATTATTGATCCGTCATATCCCTGAAGATACCCTCAATCATAAGCGGCTTCCCAGATTCATCGCGTACAAGACTACAACTAACTTCGAAAATAAATCGCTCTCCGTTCTTCTTTTTACAAAAAGCCGTATAATCCTTACATACGCCTTCTTTCTGCAATGTCTCAATTAGTTCATTCCTGTCTTGAGAGTTTACGTAAATATCCACTACGCGCGTACCTATCACTTCTGTCGGAGAATTGTAGCCCAGTATCTCCGCCCCTGCCAGATTTATGTAAGTAAACGCACCATCTAATCCAGGAGCACATTGGTATACCCCATCACTTATCGAGTTCAACAATGCTTTATGTTGTTTCTCCGATGCATGGAGCTCTTCTTCAAGTAGCTTACGTTCAGTAATATCTCTGAAAACTCCAAAGATTAGAGTAGGCTTACCATCATCGTCTCTTATCATATTAGAAGTACGTTCCATGTAAAATTGTTCACCATTGCTCTTTTTACAATGTGAAAGAAAACCCTTCCATACACCATCTTTCTCAAGCTTTTCAACCAGCCTTTTGCGGTCTTCAAGATCGATGTATATAGTCTCAACTTTTACTCCAAGTACCTCTTCCGGAGAATTGTATCCGAGAATTTCAGCCCCGGCTTGATTAATCCATGTAAAGACCCCATCAACACCAGGCTCGCATTCATATATACCTTCCATTAATGAATGAATTCTTCGCTTATATCGTTTCTGAGAAGCGGAGAGTTCCCTCGTCTTAGTATCCAGCGAACTGACCATCGTATTGAAGGTATCCGCCAAATCTCCAATCTCATCTTTCTGTTTAATTTCAATCTGTTGAGAAAGGTCATCCCCGGTTGTCATCTTCTCGGCAATTGATCGTAGGCGAAGAATAGGGTTTGCTACCTTCCTACCCATAATATACGCTGCGAGTATAACGGGAAAGGCAATAACAAAGAGGACCGCATTCACGATGAAATGGAGATTGTGCGCCAGACCGTAGCCTTCGTCCATGTCTATTTCTGTAATAATTCCCCACCTAAATTCAGGCAACCAGTGCCATACCCCCAAAACCGTTATACCGGAATAGTCTGAATAACCACTTGCACTAAAACCGTTATTACCTGAAATGCATTGTCCAACCCCATAAGTCAATTCCCCTGTTTCCGGATCCACCACTTTCAATTCCAATGCACATCTTTTTTTAACTAATCCATTCTCTTTCAGACGATCAGTAAATCTGGACTCTGATATCATATAGCCTTCTTCATTCACAAGATATGATTCTCCAGTTTTCCCAAACTTCAGGCTATTCATTATATTGCTCAAGGTACCCGCATGTACCCTCAATACAACAACACCAATTATATCATCATCCTTATTTTTTAAAGGAGTTGAAACGAACATGGTTGGTACACCAATCTCCTTTTCATCAAACTCATTTACAAGTGGAACTTCAGATGGCATGATACTCGTTGCAAGAGTTTTACCCTGTAAAGCATTCTTTATATACTCTTTACTTGACAAATCCCTCCCTACATTCTCACTAATCGTTGCAATCTTTACCACTCCTTTAGCATCGCATACAAAAGCGCCCATGTAACCATACTCAACCACAATCAACTCTAAATATCTAAGTTCTTCTGAATACTCTGAGTCCCTACTCGTAAGATTCACGCTATTTGCTAAATAAGGGTTATCTGCAACAACCAGGACGTCTGTCATTCTCTCACGCATCCAGTTAGATACCAGCACCGCCTGCTTATGCCCGGCACTACTCAAGTGTCTAATTTGCAGCTTCTCAACATCAGCCTCCACTTTAGGAAAAGCAACAATCTTTAAAACAACAAATGGCAGTAGCGTAAATGCAATTAACAGGACAATGATTTTATTTTGAATCGAAATATACATTTTTTTCTCCGCAATTTAATCAAAATGTAATTACATACATTCACCTTCTACGTATTTTATAATCTCTTAATATTCAGGCAAAAAACTGCTTATAAATATAACACTAAATTGCAAACAAATCAATAGAATGAAAAGTGTAAAACTTCTATGCTCTCTTTTCTGTAATCTTCTACGGCCGTGATTTAATTATGGAAGGTGTTTGAATATGAAAGATTCTGTAATTTCATAACAGACGCTAAAACCTGTTTGTTACTGTAATCTGAAGCAATTGTAAATATATAGTTATCTCTTATTTGTAAAGTATCTGGTGACTTATTAATGCTTCAGAACAGAATCCACTTACCCTATCAGCAGTCTTGATAATATCAGATTGATACTGCCTTCTGTCTGATTTTTGTACACCTGGGTGATTTTAGATTTTGTTGTTATACGCTATCCTTATTGGATTCATATAGTTACATATTTTGGCATACACATTGCTTCTAAATAGTTCTGAATAATAAATCTAACTATTATTTTTTACTAATGAAAAAAGAGTATCGTCATCATTGTTACGGGAACAAGAAAATTTCCAGTGAACATAAGTGTTCAAATGGTAATTGCAAATGGTTAATACCTTGCAAAATCTTATGTAATTATAAGATCGATATGTTTGAATACTCTTTAGTTAATTTATTAATTAAGATTTTACCACGTACTGAAATAGTACAAATATTAATGAAGAATTACAGTATATCCCATCATACGGCAAAAATGTCTACGAAGAGATGGAAATATATAATTGAAAACAGAAAATCTTTTGCAAGTGTTTGAACTTGATGCTCTATGCTCTGTGTATTTTTGGCAAGTGCTTACGAGGCGAAGTTAATTTTATCAGCAAAACAGATTTGAGTGAGATTGCCCTGAGGAATAAAATAACGCAGGCAATCCCCTACACTACCATCCGGATTCTTAAGGTCTTATCTATCTCAGTCCAATTGTCACTAACCACCAGGTAATAATGCTCGCTATATAACCCAGAGCGATAACGGGTGCCCATTTAAGGTGGGTCATAAAAGTATAATTATCCCTGTTAATACCCATCACTGCTACGCCTGCCGCTGAGCCTACTGATAACAGGCTGCCACCAACACCGCAGGTTAATGTTACAAGGAGCCACTGATCCAGTCCCATATCCAGTCCCATATTTAACACGGCATACATGATGGGAATATTATCAACAATAGCAGAAAAAACACCTATAGACGTGTTAGCTGTAGTAAATCCCGTCGCATCATAAAACCCTCCTCCTACAACGCTGAGAAATCCAATGTACTGAAGTGCTCCCACAGCAGTCAACACCCCAAAGAAGAAAAGCAAGGTATCAAACTCCACCTGTTCCACCTGTTTGAAAAAATCCAGGCGATCAACTTTGCGCCGGTCTTCATCTAAACCCAGTTTTTTCAAATAATTTTTCATTCCCCACTGTTTCATGTAGAAGGATGTAAACATTACATAACCCAGCCCGCACATCATACCCATAAAAGGAGGAAGGTG
>CAYTLC010000015.1:0-1063 GCA_964438395.1 uncultured Candidatus Scalindua sp. | reverse complement strand
GCCTGAAATACATTTAAAGATGTGAGAGTATTAATATATGTCATCGCAACAAGCAGGAAGAAAAAGAGACCACCTATCTCCGCAATAAGATGCTCAACAAATTCGTGTGCACCTCCATGTCCTCCCCCATGCTTCATTTCATAAACACCGATAAGCATCCACATAAGGCAACCTACCAGTACGATAGGTTTTGATTTCTTTAAATGAATTTTCTCCTCAAAGATGATAAGGACATACGCTATTGTAAACATAATCAGCGCTGTATATCCAACCCATGTATTAAGCATATTCATTCAGTTATCATCCTTTCCTCAGGAATTAAATAACTCACTCAGATCTCAAAATTTATATATCACAAATTGTCTGTTTCTAGATTATCGGCCTATAATAACTTATATTTAATATTTGTGTTAAAAAAATATACAACTGAATGTATTGTTTTCTAAACGAACCTGTTGGTTTTCACAGGTTTTTCAATTGAACATATTACCATTCATCTTCTGTGTTTCATGCGCCAGGCGTGATGTACCAGCAACCACCGCAATAAAACCCTTGCCTTAATCACACATATGAATATAATCCACACCTCATAATAATTAACATAATATAAAGAGGAGATAAGAAAGATGAATATATACAAGCTGTCACCAAGAGACCCTAATTCCACTGTTTGGGGAGGAAGCAGTTTCAAGGGCTCGTTAATTGTACGTGCAAAAGAAACTGATAATGCCCTAAGAATGGCAAGATTAAAGTATAGGACAACGCAAGCACATCAGATAGAATCACAGGAGACAGCTTACGGTCCCTGGACAGGTGCTAATACCGATTTCGACTACGTAACCGATGATAAATATTCTACTGATGGTGACGAAGAGATATTAGAGGAAATTGCTTAGTAAGCAAGTGAGCTAAAGAGTAAAGTGAACTAAAGTAACTGAAGTTAAAAGAAACTCGAAACGTGTAACTCGTAACTTGCCTTATGGATATGGTGGAGGATAGGGGATTCGAACCCCTGACCTTTTGCATGCCATGCAAACGCTCTCCCAACTGAGCTAATCCCCCG
>CAYTLC010000014.1:21670-24055 GCA_964438395.1 uncultured Candidatus Scalindua sp. | reverse complement strand
CACGAATTAAGGACACCTCTTGCTGCAGTATTAGGTTTTGCAAAGATTATAAGCAAAAGGCTTGATAAATCTATATTTCCTAATCTCAGACTTGAAGATGACACCGTCAAGGAATCTGTCTTAAAGGTGAAGAATAACATCAACACCATAATATCAGAGGGAGTAAGGTTGACTGATCTTATAAACGACCTCCTTGATGTTACTAAGATTGAAGAAGGAAAGATTGAATGGGACATGGAGCCTGTTTCAGTGGCGGAGATCATTGAACTGGCAGCGGATATTACTAACAGATCCTTTGAACGTCATGGGCTTGAGCTGGAATGTGACATTGAGGACGGACTGCCTGAGGTTGCAGGTGACAAGTATAGATTGGAACAGGTATTGATAAATCTGCTTTCTAATGCATTAAAGTTTACAGAAGATGGATATATTCGATGCAGGGCATGGATGATTGATGACGAAATATTGATAAGCGTAAAAGATACAGGTGGAGGCATAAGTGAAAGTGATCAAGAGAGGGTGTTTGAAAAGTTCAGGCAGATTGGTACTGCGTCTAAAGGCAAGTCAAGGGGAACTGGTCTTGGACTCCCAATTTGTAAGGAGATTGTAAATCGACATGGTGGTAGGATATGGGTTGAAAGTGAGTTAGGGAAAGGAAGTACTTTCTCATTTACTTTACCGGTTACTTGCGCTCTTAATAAGCGATGAGGGCTTTTCAGGAATAGTTATAGTAAAACGTACACCTCCGTTCAATAAGGAATACCAGCACATGCAAAAGATAATTATTATCGTTATTTTCATATTTGCTAGCAGTCTTCTCAATTTGACTCTGGCTGCTTCTGAAGAAGTATCAGGGCAGGGGAAGCAAGGTGAAATTGGAACAATCTCAATTTCGCCGAAAAATGCAAATGAAATTATGGAAGAGATAAAATGGTTGCAGGCAGAGTCCATGATCGAAATTGCGACAAGGCATAAAACACCCATTAGTAAGGCACCTGGCATAGTTACTGTAATCACTTCCGAACAGATAAAGCAGATGGGATTCCGTACATTAATAGAAGTGTTGAGGATAGTACCAGGTTTCTATGTCTCTATGGACGAAACAGGTGAAAAAGAGATTGCCGTAAGAGGGATGTTGGATGACGCCTCACAAAAGATCAAGGTCTTGATAGACGGGCATTCAATCAATGATGTCTGGAGAGGCGGGGCTATGTGGAATTTTGATGACCTTCCGGTTGAGAATATAAAAAAGGTTGAGATCATCAGGGGACCCGGTTCTGCCCTGTATGGACAAAACGCATTCCTCGCGGTCGTCAACGTTATTACAAAAGACAATGAAGACATAGACGGTTTTCAAGTGACCACAAGCGGAGGCTCTTTCAGTACTCAAAATTATAATCTGCTTTTCGGCAGGGAATTCGGCGGCTTGAAGATTTCCGGATTTCTTGATTATTTCGATACCGAAGGTTTTAGTAGAAAGATCGAACAAGATATCCTTTTTCCTGCTGCGGCCTCTAGAAGCCCCGGACAATCTCAAAACAGAAAGGAAAAAACGGATCTGAACTTGAAACTGTCATACAACAACCTGGAGGTTAGGGCTAAGTATATGAAGAAAAGGAGAAAGGATTATATAGGTGTTGGCGATGCTCTTAATGAGGAATCGATTTTAAGAGACACTTATATGTTTACTGAATTTACTTACAGATTATCCTTGAGTGAAAAGCTAAATATAACACCTAAAGTATATTATGATCAGTATAACTATGATCCTTTTTTTGAACAACGTCCTGATGGTCATCTAGGAACCTACCCTGAAGGTATAAAGGGGCAATTGCGATTTAAGCAAAGGACTATTGGTTTTGATAATCAAGTTAACTATAAACTTTTTGAAGGAAATGAATTAACGTTTGGTTTGCAATACGAATGGATTCACCAGCACGATATAAAATTTAGTAAAAACTCTCATCCAATAACAAACGCTAACCTGACATTAGTTACGGATTTTTCTGATGACCTTCCATTTACGAGAAAGGCGACAAGACATATATATGCAACTTATCTGCAGGATGAGTGGAATATTACAAAAGATATTGATTTAACAGTTGGTGTTAGGCATGACCGGTTTACTCGGTTTGAAGGTACAACCAATCCAAGGATGGGGCTTATTTGGCGTTTTGTAGAGGATGCGCATCTGAAACTATTGTTTGCGACTGCCTTTAAGGCGCCCAGTTTTCAAGAGCTGTTTCTTGCAAATCAAACTGTCAAGATAGGCAACTCTTCACTTGACCCTGAAAAGATTAATACATATGAAGCTGGCCTGGGTTATAACTTTACCAGTCATATAAAGGCCAGTATGAATTTCTTTTATAACCGGATAAGAGACAG
>CAYTLC010000014.1:10934-21570 GCA_964438395.1 uncultured Candidatus Scalindua sp. | reverse complement strand
GTTTTTGCCAATTATACCTATCAAGATGCTGAAGACACCAGGAATAGAAATCGTTTGCCTGATGTCCCGGTACATAATGGGAACATTGGTATAAACGCTGCGTTCTGCAAATATGCCA
This sequence comes from uncultured Candidatus Scalindua sp., assembly GCA_964438395.1. Lineage (GTDB taxonomy): Bacteria > Planctomycetota > Brocadiia > Brocadiales > Scalinduaceae > Scalindua. Next base: position 21,452 of record CAYTLC010000014.1, on the reverse strand, counting down.
ATGCCAATCTTACTACCCTTCTCAGTGGTCCCAGGCCAAGAGAAGATGGTGACACCAGGCGTGATATTCCAGGACAAGCACTGGTAAACATGACACTTATTGGAAAGAATTTCATAGACAATTTTGAGGTTAGAGGGTCAGTATTTAATCTTTTTGACAAAAGCTATTACGATCCTGCCCCGCAAAATACTGTCCCTACCGATTATCCTCAACAGGGTAGATCGGTTACTATTGAGTTGCGTTTCGAGTTTTAGGTATAAAATATTTCAAATAAATTGAAGTTGTACCCTAAGTTCACATTGGGCTTAGAAGCCTGTTGAGCGTAACGAAATCTACAATCAAGTTCTGTTTCCTTTGTCTATAAAATATGTCAATCCTGAAATACAACAAATCTGAAATAAAGAAGGCTTATAGGAGATATCAACCACTTATTGCTTTCTGCTTACTGGCTTGCGTGTTGTTGCTCATTCCGACTAGAACATTCGCTGACAATACATATACAATATATTTCTACAACCCGGAAACTAATATCAACAACTTTGCATCTCTTAAGACTGAGTTTGACCAATATCTATCAAGTTATGGGCCTTTTCAGTTTCAACCATTCAGTGACAGAAAATCCTTCGAAAAGTTTATAGTAGGAAGGAGTGATGGGATTTTTCTGCTGTCCAGCTGGCATTTTAATCAACTAAAAAAAACATTTCCGATTGATATGCAAGCCAGGCTTGTTGGTATTTCGAATGGTAAAGCAACTTATGAAAAAATACTAACTGCAAAAAATAATATTATAAGTATTGATTTATTGAAGGGCAAAATTGTTGCTTCGTCAGGCAATGAGGATTACACAAAAAACATTCTTATGCAAATGCATGGAGAAGGAAAAAGAGACATTGTCGACTCCATGAAAATATTAACTGTGCCAAAGGACATTGATGCGTTGATGGCCGTTGGGTATGGCATGGCTGATTCAGCACTGACTACAGAAAGCAGCCTGACAAAATTAGCGGCAATTAATCCCAAGCAATACGGGTTTCTAAGGTCATTGTCTAAAAGCGAGGAAATATTGCTTCCGATAATAGCTACCCCAAGACAATCTGATGAAAAAATGAGGTTGTTGATAACAATTGTTGAGGAGATGGGAACAGTACTGGATGGTAAAAGGAAATTAAAAATGCTTGGAGTGGATGGGTGGAAAAAAGTGGAAGAATTGGAAAGGATGTCTCTGGAAAGATGATGAACGAATCCTTCAAAAAAATAACAAACGGTTTGAGAGCATTTGTTCTTCTTGGTAAGGGAGGATATTGCTCCACCGTGCCAATATTTATTATTTCTACACTTTTAACATTATTTATTTCAAGTACTCTACTTGCGGATGATGATAAAGGAGTCTTAGTGCTCAATTCTGATTCATCGATCTACAAATACTCTCTGGCAGAATCTGAACTAAAATCAAAAATAGCAAATCTCAAAGGTGAAATAGACTTGGGTAGTAAGTGGATAGATGAAAGAAAGATAAAGAAAATGATTCATGATATAAACCCTAGTGTAATCTATTGTATCGGGTCGAAGGCGTACCAGATGGCTTACAAACTGGCAGAAAAAAAGAATATAGTCTTTTCTTTGGTGATAAATTGGCGCCGTCATCCAATAGATAAAGGTACTTATGGTATTTCGAATGAACTACTCCAAGGTACACAATTGATGATGTACCGTTATTTCTTTAAGGATGTGAACAAAATAGGTATATTGTATAACAGCAAGTATAATGAGGAATGGTTTGATATTGCTGTTGAGAGTGCGAAAGACGTAGGGATTAGTATTGTTGGTAAATCCATAAATAAACCTGATAAAATAGAATCAGCTTTGAATAATTTATTACCAAAAGTAGACGCACTTTGGTTAATCCCAGACCCAACAGTTATATACGATATAGATTCGGTAAATAAATTATTTGAGCAATGCCAGGCCGCTGGTAAGCCGATTTACACTTATGACAAAGCTTTTGTTAACTTGGGAGCGACTTTAATTATGTCAGCCGATATTCCCACCATGATTAAACAATCTGCTGAAATTATTTCTGGCATTAGAGAAAACCTGAAAATTGAAGAAAAGGTACAGAACCCTGCCGGATCTCATATTATTTTGAATATGAAGAAGGTAGAGGAATACAGATTAAATTTAAATATAGAGGCATTAGATTCGGTAAATGAAATTGTTAGGTAGAGTCATCTAATATGAAGGAAAAAAAATATATAAAAAGAAGTATTCGCTGGAAACTTATTTCAACCATGGTTGGTCTGATTATTGGTTTGCTTCTAACGCTGAGCTACATCCATGTTTCGACGGAAAAAAAGAATCTGACTAGAGAGTTGAATACACTTACTACTCTGATGAGAGAGAACCTAATCGAACGAGGAAAGATGCTTTCAGATAACCTGGCTCGCCAGGCTGAAAATGGAATTGCATCCTTCAACCTCTCTAATGTAACCGAAATTATAACAAAATCTGTCAACGAAGATAGAGAGCTTGGCTATGCAATATTAATGGATTTTTCCCGTAAGGCTTATATCCATACCATGAAACAGGAGCTTCAGCAGGAAGAACTTGTAGACGAAGCGTCTTATTTTGCTGCCAGTCAGACAACGGCAACTATAAAGGAGTACAAGAAGAACGGAAATACTTTCCTAGAATTTGTGGTACAGATTTATGCGGGTACAAACCCATGGGGAGTACTCAGGTTGGGTTTTTCATTGGATCCGCTTAATCAAGAGATCGCAAATATGAAAAATGATTTGTTAAAAGAGTCAAGAAAAATTGTCGTCTGGGGCATCACTATTTCAGCTATCTTTATTTTTGTGGGTGGTATAGTGGTGTATATTTTATCAAGCAGGCTGTCTAAACCTCTCATAAGTTTAACGGAATCAGTTCGTGGATTATCCAGTGAGAATTTCAGCTTTTCGGAGGAAATTGTAGTTAAATCAGAGGATGAGGTAGGGATCCTTGCCAGTGCATTTGTCGAGATGTCAAAAAGGCTAAAATGGTCCTATAAGGAATTAGAGGACTATAGCAGAACACTGGAACAGAAAGTGGAAGAAAGAACACACGAATTAAGTGAAGCAAATACAAAACTTCAAGAGCAGGATAAAATGAGAACAGATTTCCTGTCCACGGTGTCTCATGAAATAAGAACTCCGCTTGCCTTGATCTTGGGCTTTGTAAGGATCATAAATATGAAGCTTGAGAAGGTTATATTCCCTCTAGTCAATGTAGATGTAGATAAGACTGATAAATCAGTAGACCAAATAAAAAAGAACATTGGTATTATAAAGTTAGAGGGAGATAGGTTGACAGATCTTATAGATGATATACTTGATATATCGAAAATGGAGGCTAAAAAGGTAGATTGGCAGATGGAAAACCTTTCAGTGGCTAAGATTGTCGGACGTGCATTGGAAGTCACTAATAGTTTTATTGAAATGTATCAACTTGAAGTAGTTGAAGATATTGAAAGTGGGCTACCTGAGGTTGTGGGTGACAGTGATAAGCTTAAGCAGGTCGTGATTAATCTGGTATCCAATGCAGTAAAGTTCACACAGGAAGGACCTATAATATGCAGAGCAAGAAAGATAAATGATGAGGTAGCGATAAGTGTAATAGATAAGGGTATCGGCATTGCTAAAGAAGATCAGGAAAAAATATTTGAAAAATTTAGTCAAGTGAGAAACGGACTCACAGACAAAGTGAAAGGGACAGGCCTTGGACTTGCAATCTGCAAAGAGATTATAGTACATCATGGTGGCAGGATATGGGTAGAAAGTGAGCGTGGTAAAGGGAGTAACTTCACATTCACCTTGCCATGTGCCTAAGGCTTAGAACAAAATTCTTTGAAATTAGTTATAATTAGTTTAGTTCCTGATATCAAACACATTGTAATTTAACTGCAGTGTTATATTGTGATAGAGTTAAAGATGTCAAAAAAAATATTGATTGTAGATGATGAAGAGAATATGAGAATACTTCTGCAGGAGACCCTTGAAGAATTTGAAGATAAAGGGGTTGTAGTACTCGTTGCAGAAAACGGAAAGGATGCTATTGAGTCTATCAGGACAGAGAAACCGAATCTAGTCATCCTTGATGTTATGATGCCGGGAATGGATGGATTTGACGTCTGTAATACGATAAAAAACGAACTTGGAATGAAAGATGTTTACATCTTGATGCTTTCTGCAGATGGACAGGAGTTCAATAAACAGAAGAGTATAGATGTCGGAACAGATGGTTTTATGACAAAGCCATTTGATCCTGATGAAATAGCTGAAAAAGTGGCACAAATTCTTAAGATGGAAATGTAAATAAACGTAAGATTCCATCGCAAGCTCTCCATCTGTTTCACTTTTCAAAGTGAAAGTTTTTGGGCAAAATTACAATAACAGAGTGCTTAGAGAACCGATAAAAGCGCCAAAGACGCCGCCCCAGACTACCAGCCAACCAAGGTGCTGACGAATCATATCTGCAATGATCTCCTTTACATGCTTTGGCGTCAATTCATCCAGTCTGGTATCCACCATGTCACCTATCTTGGACTTGAATGTTTCAAAATCAGTTTCTTGTTGCAAAATTGATGATATATCAATCTTAGACAGAATTTCTGAAAGTTGTCCTTCAAACTTCTTTTTAAATGGATCCCTGAGAGGTTCAAGAGCCTCTACTCCGCCGAACATATCCAACATGCCTCCGAAGGGGGATGCCTTGACTACCGATATGAAGCCATCAAACATCTTGTCAAGGTCTATCTTGTCCATGACCAGATCTGGCTTTATGTCATGAGGCAATGCCTCACTGGAAACTTTTGCAAAGTTTTCTTCCGTAAAAAAATTTTCCATAATTAACGAACGAATACCTGCTTTAAACTCCTCAAACCTCAAAGTAATAACACCGGAACCGTAAAAACCGGGTACTTTTTCAAACAACATATGTATTGCCAACCAGTTAGTTAATGCGCCTGAAAGAGCGAACAAACCGGATAAAAAAAGTGTATGCTTGCCGGTAAACTCAGGGCATGCATAAGTCCCCCCGCATACGGCAGCGGCTATTAAATTGGTTAACAAACTTTTATTCATCATCACTCTCGGTTTCTGTTAGAAAATTACAAAGTAAAAGAATTTACAAATATACAGTCTTCGTAAAAGATTGTAAAGATACAAAAGCAGATCTGGAATAATAAAAAACTTCGTTGCCAGTGGCGTCATTTGAATATAAAATTACGACTTCTTTGTACTGCATTTCTCTTATCTTATGCAACTTCTAAGAAAATGAATTTATCATGGTTAGTATAAGCATCAGACAGGTCAATAAAAATGATGTAGATGGTTGTTACAGAACCGAATCGACTTGCTATACCTCTGACGGGGCGACAAGAGAAAAAATCCTGAAACGAATAATGTTATTTCCGGAAGGCTTTTTAATTGCCGAATCTGAAGGGAAAATTATAGGACTTATTAATAGTGCATCTACGGACAAGGAAGATATTACTGACGAAGCACTCAAGGATATGGTTGGTCATGTCAAAGAAGGCAGAAACATGGTTGTCTTTTCATTAGCTGTCTTGCCTGAATTCCAGAGAAACGGAATTTCAAAACAATTGATGGCAAGGTTTATTGAAGTATCTAAAGGCCTGAAGAAAGAAAAGATCCTTTTAATATGCAAATCAGATCTGATTCCTTATTACCAAAATTTTGGCTTCCTATACGGCGGAAAATCAAAGTCGAAACACGGTGGTTTCGAATGGCATGAAATGTATCTGTTGTTTAATGCCGTCGACGAGATATGAAGGGATTTATGAACATGAGAAATATATGTCTTGCGTCATCATCTATAAGAAGGCAACAAATTTTAGAAGAGATGGGCTTGAACTTTGTAGTTAGCCATCCTACGGAATTTAAGGAAAAACTTTTTGGTTTGGCTCCGGAGGCGTTGGTGTGTCATAACGCTCTTGGTAAGGCAAAGGAAGTAGCCGAAAAGTATAAAGATTCAATCATAATCGGCTGTGATACCATAGTTGCATACAATAATGAGATTCTTGGAAAGCCATTAACTCCTGATAATGCGCATATTATGCTAGTGAAACTTAGCGGTAATTATCATAGTGTTTTTTCCGGACTGGCAGTTATCGATACGCAAAGAAATAAGGAGTTAGCTGGACATGATAAAACTGAAGTTAAGTTTAGAAAATTGTCAGAAGAAGAGATAAATGATTATGTCTTATCAGGCGAGCCTCTGGACAAAGCGGGAGCATATGGAATACAGGAATGTGGTGGGGCGTTTGTTGAAAGTATTAAGGGTAGTTTTTCAAATGTGGTTGGCTTGCCAAAAGAGTTGCTAACAAGATTTCTTGCAGAACTGGAAATTTAGGAAGCTCAGAATGTGTATTAAGCTGGAGGCATGTTTAACGGTAAACTGATACACTGATGCCGTGTTCTTCCAGAAATAATTTTGTTTTACTACAGACAGGGGCTGATGTCTTCAAACCTACTTTTGCGTTTGGAACGTGATTTTTGATTTTGTTAACCTTTGTCAGTATTCCTTCGCCGTCTTTCATAATTATTCGACTTTTACGTTGAATGACGATGTCGTATTGATTGGTGCCAACCTGTTCTAATTTTGTAGTCGGAGGCAAACCATACAGTTTTGGATCAACAAACTTGTTCATTTTTCGTTAGATAGAGTTTTTAATTTTTTTTGAGTTCACCAGACGTGCAATTGTCAAGCCCTGCACCAGTATGGAAAATACCACTATGATGTAAGTGACTGTTAATAGAGCTTCTCTTTCTGGTCCACTCGGAATGGAAAGAGCCAGGGCAACTGATATGCCTCCTCGTAAGCCACCCCAGGTCATAATTTTTACGGCATTAGGGCTGAAATCCCTTATGCGACGCATAAACGTAACAGGTAGGCCTACGCTCATGAAACGTGCAACCAGCACAACCGGTATCATCGCCAGGCCGGCAATTAAATAACTTCCCTTTGTAGCAAGGACTAATACCTCAAGGCCAATTAGCAGGAAAAGAACAGCATTTAATATTTCATCCATTAATTCCCAGAAAGAATCCAGATGCTCCCTGGTCTTGTCACTCATGGCAAAGAGACGTCCTTTGTTGCCGATAAAAATTCCTGCGACCACCATCGCAATAGGACCTGAAACGTGGATGGTGTGTGCGAGGGCGTAGCCTCCCATGACCAGTGCTAAAGTGAGGAGCACTTCAACCTGATAATTGTCTACACTCTTCAGCATCAAGTAAGCTATCCAACCAATGACGAATCCGAAAAATATTCCACCTATAGCTTCTTCTATAAACAGGAGCATTATGTGCCCGACCGTAACGTCATGGCCTCCCGCGATAATTCCCATAATAACCAGAAACACAACAACAGCAACACCATCATTAAACAGGCTTTCACCGGTGATCTTGGTCTCAAGGCTTTTAGGAACTCCCGCTTTCTTGAGAATACCGATCACTGCTATTGGATCAGTTGGTGCTATAAGGCTTCCAAATAGCAAACAGTAAATAAATGGCAATTTGATTCCAATAATTAAGAACACAACCCAGGCAGAGCCACCAACGATAAAAGTACTCATTACCACACCGAATGTTGCAAGAATGCTGATTATCCATTTGTGCCTGGCCAGATCCTCAAGATTTACGTGCAAGGCACCGGAAAACAGGAGGAAGCTCAACATGCCGTGCATCAAGGCTTTATTAAAATCAATGCCTTCCAAAACTGCTGTTGCCTTGTGTTGAATACTTTCAAAACCACAATGGCCCAGTACTACCAGGGTTACCGAGATGAACATTGCGATCAGCATAATGCCAATGGTAGTCGGTAATTTGATAAAACGGAAATTGATGTAACTGAAGATTGCCGCCAGGCTCAAAAGCAGGGCGCAGAGATCTAGCATTTCCATGGTTAGCGAGTGATCTTATGTTAGTTGCTGTTTGAAAAACAATTGAAGATGATTAATGTATCACGTATTTGCTTCTTTAGGCTTAAACCACATCTCATACATCGGTATAGATATAAATGCGACAAAGCAGATGCCAAGAAGGAAATATGACGCAATTATAGATATGGAAAATATGCCTGATGTAAATCTTACCAGCAAGGGGCCTGACAGGTTCATTATTATACCTGTAAAGGCAGTGCCATAAATCGTAATCTTTATCCAGTCACGTATCTGTGTCATGGAAAGTATGCGTGACATAACGAATATGATCAGAGGGATTGTAAATGTATGTACATGGGTAATATCCAGAATCTCTCTATACGATTTAGGAAAGTAAAACCCCTCCTGTAAGAGGTCTTCATCGTACTCGTAATTTGCCTCATTATCGGACTCTTCCTCATCGCCACAGTAATGGCGTACCGTATTTCCAGGAGTAAAATCTGTCCTCTCATGAAAACCGACACAGGAAATGTAGAATGCAAATCCCATGAATAGAAGGAAAAATGTAACTGATAATTTGTTACTTGTTGGAGATTTTGAAAGACCTCTTGCCATTTTTATATGAAATCTTAAAGGATAATACGTTAAATTCAGAAACAGTTTTAAGGATTATAAACAAAAGACTTACCAAAAAGAAGAATAAAAAAATATTGTAAATTTGAATACGAATATTTGAATTTTTTCTTTAGGCATTTCAGACTTGATTGCGGCTATCCTAACACTATTCTTTTCTTCTCCTGAACGAATTGTAGAGATATTTTAATTCTTCTGATTTGAGTAGAAATGATACGGTAAAGAACGTTATGAGGGCTGTCGTCAGAGGTATGAGAAGCCGTATGAATTTCACCATAAGACTGCCATCGCAAGCTGGCATTATCTTCAGCATGCTCCAGCATGTGATGTACATAAAAAAGGTTGCAATTAATGTCTTGATCGCTGATGTAATGATGTGCTTATGTCCGGTGATATTGAGTTTTTTACGGAGAAGGACAAACAGGATTATTATTTGGATTGTTGCGCTTATAGCCGTTGCCAACGCGAGGCCTCCTTCTCGAAGGAACCAGATTAGAGTTAAATTGAGAATAAGGTTAAGGGCTACCATGCCAGCACCTACTTTTACGGGCGTTTTTGTATCCTGTATGGAGTAGAAGGCCCTTATGATCACATGGGAGGTAGAGTAGGCCCATACACCAAAGGCGTAGAAGAGTATAACGGCAGATGTTCGGTAAGTCGATTCTGACGTAAACGCGTTCCTTTCATAAAACAATTCTACGAGTGGTCTTCTCAATAGAATTAAGCCTATAGACGCAGGGATTCCGATGAATAGTATAACTCTTATTGCTCGGTTAAATGTATCAGAGAAGTTTGTCCAGTCTTTACGTGCTGCATATGTGGAGAAATATGGGAATACGGCAGTTGCCATTGCTATTCCAAATACTCCTAATGGGAATTGGATCAGCCTGTCACCATAATACAACACTGATGCGGCCCCTGTTTCCAGGGGATATGGTATTGTTATTCCGGCAAGAGAGAAATGTTCGGCGCCATCTGGTGGTTTGGCAAAGGCAATAGCAATAAGGCTGTCCATTAATACATTTATCTGGACAACGGCTAGACCGAAAATTATGGGAAGCATCAGGGCTATGATACGCTTCAGGCCAGGATGTGAAAAATGTAATGAAGGCCAGAAGGTAATTCCCTCTTTTCTTAATACCGGCAATTGAATTGCCAATTGTATCATACCTCCTATCAGAATGACTACGGCAACACCAAATATCTTTGTGTCCAGCGTGTCTCCGAAAGCAGGTGTAAGAAATAATACTCCCAATATCCAGCAAGCATTCAGGGCGACAGGCGCAAGGGCTGGCATCAGGAAATGTTTAAGCGAATTCAATACTGCCATTGCAAACGCTACCATGCATATAAACATCACGTACGGAAATGTTATCAAAAGCAGGCTTAATACTAATTCCCACTTGCTGTTGAGAGAGAAGACTGTGGGTATAATAGAGAACGAAATCTCTGCAAGTACAACCAGGCTTCCAAGAATTATGAAAAGTAATGTTCCTGTTACGTTTACGAGTTCCCACGCATCTTTCTTACCTTTGGTTTCAAGATATTCTGTAAATACAGGAATAAAGGCGGCGCTCAACGCTCCTTCGCCAAAGAGCCGACGGAAGAGATTTGGTATCTTGAAGGCAACGACAAAGGCATCCCAGGCCAGGCTAGTACCAAAGAAGCTTGCACATATTATGTCCCTCGCCAGTCCCAAAACCCGGCTCAACAGCGTGCAGAGGCTAACGGTCCTAGCAGATTTTAAGAAGCTCTTCTTTTCTTGCATATAGTAGTACCTTTAGGTTGCAATAATTCTTTTATTCAAAATTGTTATCCGTGCACCTGCTGCGTCCCGTCTAATTTTTCTTTGAACTGCCTTGTAGAGGAATAGATATCTTTTGAACCTATAATTGCCGAACATACTGCTATCCTCGAAGCTCCGGCCTTTAGTACCTCATCCA
>CAYTLC010000014.1:0-10834 GCA_964438395.1 uncultured Candidatus Scalindua sp. | reverse complement strand
ATAATTGCCGAACATACTGCTATCCTCGAAGCTCCGGCCTTTAGTACCTCATCCAGATTATCAAGGGTTATGGCACCAATAGCAATAAATGGAATATTTACTGCTCCCGAAATTTCCCGAATAATTTCAATACCTACAGATGGTTCATAATCTTTTGTCTTGGTAGGATAGATGGGGCCAATAGCAACATAATCCGCACCATCCTTTTGCGCCTGCTTTGCCTGTATAACACTATGTGTAGATACTCCAATGATCTTTTCATTGCCAATAATGTCTCTTGCCTCTAAGGCGCTCATATCCTGCTGGCCTAAATGGACGCCATCTGCATTAATTTCCCTGGCAACGTGTACTCGATCATTAATGATCAACAAAGATCCTCTTTTGGTAGTTATATCACGTACTTCTCCGGCCAGTGATATGAACTCGCTGTCAGATATTGTTTTTTCACGCAATTGAATAGCATCCGCACCGCCATCTATGACAAGTCTTGACGTTTCTTTAACTGATTTTGTTGCAATGCTGCTGCTTATTAGTACATAGAGTCTGATTCTATGAAGAAAGCCTTTTTTTGTCATATTGAGTTATGGTTTTTTACTGTCGCTTTTGCCTGAAATTCTTAACATAATAGCCCATGTACTTCAAGTTTTATCTAATTTGATCTATTTTGATTTGACACGTTTTGTCGTCCTGCTATAATCCAAGTCTGAATATCTATTACCTCTCAAATTGAGTCTTAACCTTGGCAAAAGCACGAGAATATTGCGGATTATTTGGGGTTTTTGATTGCGATGATGCAGCAGAAAAGGTCTATTATGGCCTTTATTCTCTACAACATCGCGGTGAAGAGAGTGCGGGTATTGCCTCTACTGACGGTAAGAGCATAATCTATCACAAAGATTTTGGATTAGTAAGTGATGTTTTCACTCCCGAGAGTCTACACAAGATAAAGAACCCACATGCGATTGGTCACGTCCGATATTCAACTTTTGGCGCAAGTGATAGCATAGACAATGTGCAACCCATGGTAGTATTATATGCCAAGGGTGAGGTTGCTATTGCACATAATGGGCAACTGCTGGGTGCTGGTAAGCTACGATACGATTACGAACAGCACGGTTCAATCTTCCACACAACTTCAGATACAGAAGTCATCGTGCATTTAATGGCGAAGCCAAGTCATTTAGAAAAACCAAATCTTTCTCATGTATTGAACCATTTAAAAGGTGCTTTTTCTCTCCTGTTCTTAACAAAAGATGAAATGGTAGGGGTGCGTGATCCAAATGGATTTCGGCCGCTTTCAATAGGGAAGCTGAATAATAGTTATGTCTTGGCTTCTGAGACCTGTGCTCTGGATCAGGTTGGTGCAGAATTCATAAGGGACGTTGAACCTGGAGAAGTGGTTTACATTAACAAGGATGGTTTGAAAAGTGAGATATTTTGTTCGCCAAGGCGAATAAAGCCAGCCTATTGTATATTTGAGCTAATCTATTTTGCCCGCCCTGATAGCAATCTATTTGGTGATAACGTTCATTTTTTTCGAAAACGGCTTGGGGTGAGACTTGCAAAGGAGTCTCCCGTGGATGCTGATGTTGTAGTTGCTGTTCCAGAGGGAGGAAATTCGGCAGCAATGGGTTATTCGGAAGAGTCGGGTATACCATTAGATCGTGGCTTTATAAGAAATCACTATGTAGGAAGGACATTTATACAGCCGGAACAGGGGAGCCGACATAAGAAGGTTGAGCTTAAACTTAACGCTATTGCAGAGGTTGTGAAGGGCAAAAAGGTTGTTGTGGTTGATGACTCTATTGTGCGTGGAACTACAGCAAAATCCAGGATAAAGCTTTTGCGTAAGGCGGGTGCTACTGAGGTGCATCTGAGGATCAGCTGTCCTCCACATAGTTTTCCATGTCGTTATGGGATTGATTTCCAGAGCAAGGATGAACTTATTGCGGCCAACCATACAATTGAAGAAATAATGGCTTTTCTAAAAGCAGACAGTCTGGGTTACCTGAGTCCGGAGGGAATGTTGGGCTGCGCGACTTCTCCGCGTAATCATTATTGTACGGCGTGTTTTTCCGGCAATTATCCTGTGGTTGATAAAAGTGCTGCAAAGAATAAGATTAAAGAAGAACAAGTAAATAATAATAAAATAACGGTATAAAATGGCTGGAATTAGTTATAAAGACTCAGGCGTCGATATTGAAGCGAAGGGTAAGTTTACTACTGATATCTATCAACAGTTGCGCAGGACTTTTGGCCCGAGGGTTATAGAAAACCCCGGTGGTTTTGCCGGTTTGTTTTCGTTAAATTATGATTCGAAGCTGTTCTCCAAAAATTACAAACATCCTGTGTTGGTAGCATCTACAGATGGCGTTGGGACAAAATTGAAAATTGCCTTTATGATGGATCGGCACGACACTATAGGAATAGATTTAGTAGCTATGTGTGTTAACGATATCTTGGTGATGGGGGCTGAGCCTGTATTTTTTTTAGATTATATGGCCAGTAGCCGTATGATCCCCGGGAAAATGAAGGAGGTTCTGCACGGTATTGCAAACGGGTGTTGTGAAGCGGATTGTGCTCTTCTGGGAGGAGAAACCCCGGAGATGCCAGGTTTTTATCATGATGGTGAATATGATCTGGCAGGATTTGCGGTCGGTATCGTAGAAAGAAAGAAGATAATAAATGGGAAAGACATAGGAGCAGGCGATGTCGTTCTAGGTCTTAAATCAAGCGGGGTTCATAGTAACGGTTTTTCCTTGGTGCGTAAGGTTATATTTGAAAAAGCCAAACTCGATGTGAATAGTAAGCTTAAAACGATAAAAGGGACTATTGGTGATGAGCTTCTTAAGCCAACCAAAATATATGTTAAACCGATAAGAGCTCTTTTGCGTCATTATCGATCCAAAAAAGTTGTTAAAGGAATGGCTCATATCACAGGGGGCGGTTTGATCGAGAATATTCCTCGTGTTTTACCAGAAGGATGTTCGGTACGGATCAAAAAAGGCTCTTGGCCTGTTCCGGCGATTTTTGAAGTAATACAGAAAAAAGGAAAAATAGATGAAGGTGAGATGTACAATGTCCTAAATATGGGAATCGGAATGGTGTTGATTGTTTCAGAGTATTATGTACCTTCTATAATGAAAAAGCTAAAACAAATGAAGGAAGACTCATTTATTATCGGAAAGGTGATAAAAGGTAATAGAAAAGTTGAAATTATTTGAGAATGAGATGCGAGGGTCTAACGCGCGTTTAGATGGTATGAATCGCTCTGCTTCTGAATATGCCTTTGCCAATGCCAATAAGAATATATACGCAAAAGCCGAGTGCGAGCATAATACTCGGGTAAAGAATGAAGAAGACAAGAAGTGTGAAAAAGAGTACAGACGTGATTAATAAAGAGACCGGATCGCGTTTGCTTCCTACAAGATCAACGATTCTTACATACGGGACTTTGCTCAACATTAAAATGCCTAAAATAAAGATAACGCACGGAAGACATGTAGAAACTGCTTGAACGTTAAGTGTGGTCTTGAGATACGAATCTAACAATATCAGCGATGCTGCTGTGCCGCCTGCAAGTGTGGATGGCAGCCCTGTAAAGTATTTACTACGCTTACTTCCAGAGCTACTGCTTTTTGTTGACTCAAACTCGAACTTAGCCAGCCTTATTGCAGCGCTTAAGGTGTAAAAGAAACAGACAAACCAGACTGCGACAGGAGAGCTGAGAGCGCCTAGTCTGCCAATCAAGAATGCGGGAACAAGTCCAAATGTAATCATGTCTGCAAGCGTGTCTAAATGAGCGCCCCAGACAACTGTTGTTTTTGTTAATCGCGCGACCTGACCATCAAGTCCATCAAAAATCATGGCCAGAATAACAAGCCAGGCAGCGTAAGCCAGCTCATTGTTTATGATAAATACGATTGCGCCAAACCCGCAGGCGAGATTGCCCATGGTGACAATCGTAGGCAAATAATTTTTAATTTGTGCTATCATTTTTTGAAAATGTTTTAAATCTTCCATAATCTGTATATATACAACAAAAATGATGCCGATACAATGGTATTATTGAAAAAAGAGACAGGAATTTCTGCAAGCCTTAAAATTTCAATGTGTTATGTGTGTTTGAGCTAAAATCCAAACTTGGCTTACTCATAAAGAAATGAGCTATAAGTGCAATAAAATTACTGCACTAAATTGATGTAATACTGCATTCTGTTTGTGTGTTGTTTTTTTATGTATTCAAAACTGAGAGGGACAAGCATTGGATAAAATAGACGATATAGTATCAATTCTTAAGCGGGAAAATAAGAAATATGTTGTGCCTATTGTTACGATAGTTTCCATGACAAAAGGTCCTTTTGCTGTGCTTATTTCATGCCTGCTCAGTTTAAGGACCAAGGACAAGGTTACAGGAGAGGCTTCAAACAGGCTATTTAAACTTGCAGACAATCCTGAGATGATGCTTGGTTTACGCACGAAGAGTATTGAAAAAGCTATTTATCCCGTTGGTTTTTATAAAACCAAAGCAAAAAGAATAAAAGAAATATGTAAAGCCTTGCTTGATGATTATGAGGGTGTTGTCCCTGATGAAATTGACGAACTCCTGAAGTTAAAAGGTGTCGGCCGCAAAACTGCGAATCTTGTAGTTACGCTGGGTTATGGCAAGATGGGGATATGCGTAGACACACACGTTCATAGGATCTCGAACAGGCTTGGCTTGGTGAAGACAAAAACCCCGGAGCAAACAGAATTTGCCTTAAGAAAGACGTTGCCTCAAAAACATTGGCTAATTTATAATGATCTCCTGGTAACTTACGGCCAAAATCTCTGTGTTCCGATTTCACCGTGGTGCAGTAAATGCAAAATCCTCAAGTATTGTAAAAGAATTGGTGTGGAAAAGTCCAGATAGCGGTTATCGGAGTGTGTTATTTACTTTGTAATTTCTTTGCCAGTAAGCTTGGCGAACGCCTCAAGATATTTTTCAGACGTCGTTCGGATTACGTCTTCAGGGAGTGAGGGTGGCGGCGGATTCTTGTCCCACCCGCAGGACTCTAAATAGTCTCTCACGAATTGCTTGTCAAAAGATGGCTGTGGTTTTCCGGGTGAATAGCTTTCCAACGGCCAGAAACGGGATGAGTCGGGAGTCAAGACTTCATCAATCAGGATTATTTTATCTTCATATTTGCCCCACTCAAATTTTGTATCACTGATTATAATTCCTTTTGTCAGGGCGTATTCGCTTGCCTTCTTGTATATTGCAATGCTTTTTTGACTTATTTCTTCTGCGAGATCTCTACCAGTAATCTTGACAGCTTCTTCGAAAGAAATGTTTTCGTCGTGACCGGATTCTGCTTTTGTTGATGGTGTGAAGATAGGCTCGGGTAACTTGTCACTCTCTTTCAGGTTGTCAGGTAAATTAATCTTGCAGACAGTCCCATGTTCTTTATACTCCTTCCAGCCGGAACCGGCGAGATAGCCTCTTACGATACATTCAACGGGAATTACGTCAACTTTCTTGACGAGCATTGAGCGTCCTCTAAGCAGGTCCCTGTCTTCTTCTGTTATTTTATCGATTTCGTCGATTGAAGTCGTGATTAAGTGGTTTTCCGTTAACTCTCCTATGAGCTCAAACCAGAATTCAGACATCTGTGTAAGGACTGAGCCTTTATGCGGTATGCCATTCGGAAGTATTACGTCGAAAGCTGAAATCCTGTCAGTTGCAACGAGCAGGAGATTGTCGTCAATCTCAAATATCTCCCTGACCTTTCCCTTATTATGCAGTTTTAAATAAGGGATATCTGTTTTTAGTAAAACCGGATCGTGTGAGGCCATTGTTTTATAAAGTAGTAATAATTAAATGATATAGTTTTCTTATGAAAACTGTTTGTTCAATTTGTTTTTTAACGTTTGAATGCCTTTGAGATTAGGGCAAAGCGACATTGCCTTGTTAAAACTTGCCAACGCGTTATCCCATTCACCTGTATTTATGTAAATATCAGCAATCTTTTTGTATATGAAAGCTTTTTCATTCTTATTCACTTTTAAGTTTAAGGCTCTTGTCAAGTATGCGATTGCCATGCTTGGTTCTGCTAGTTTTACCAGCTTTTTACATGATAAACGAATTATTCTATCTTTGATTTCCTCCAGCAGTAGTTTGCGTGCAGGATTGCCATCTTCATTTTGGTAAACATATTCGTACAATTCAAAAGCCAACTCGTATTTCTTCTGTTCTTCGTATTGTTCAGCAAGTAGAAATTTGCAATCCAGATAATCTTTTATATCTAAAAAGTTCAGTAGTTTAAAGTCTTTGTTTTCCTCTTTTAGGCGCTCATAATTTTTGACCGCCTGATACCCGTTTTTGTTTAAGAGGTCATTTAGTACAATCTTTGCCTGAGATTTTAAATCATACCTATCTCTCTCTCTTTCTACTTCGACTCTCTCATTATAGTAGAAATCTCTGGTAGTTTCATTTTCCAACAAACTATCATAGTGAGTCCTCTTCTCGGAGTCGGTCAGTGTTTTATATGCTTTAATCAGAAGTTTGATTTTGTCTTCTGAAGAGATTCCGTTTGTTTTGTTCTTATCGGGATGGTATTTTTTTACAAGTTTCCTAAATGAGTTTTTGATCTCATCTCTGGCAGATCCCTCTTGTACATGTAAAACGTGATAGTAATTGATCAATGTCTGTTACCTCTTCTCTGTTCTATTTAAAATTTTATGCTGTTTAAGCAAAAAATCTAAGTTCAATTTAAACTGCGCTAATTGATGATTACTTGCATACTATCATCCGTATACTTGCAAGTCAAAACTTTTTGAATTTGTCAGATATCAATGATGTTGTGCGTTAGCCTTAAACCTTTTGGAGTTACGGCTTTATCCTTTTACTGTGTTTGTGTCTGTGGTAATAGTTTGACGTGGGTAGGAGATCGGGGTTGAGTCTCAATGTGTTACTCATATCTTAGTGTCTCTATCGGGTCTAAGCGTGCCGCTTTTAATGCAGGATATATGCTGAACAAAACGCCACACGCTATAGAGAATGAGATGATGATGATAATGCTCTTAATGTCAACAACAGTGGGTATTTCATTAAAATAATAAACTTCCGGTGGAAATGGCCTCCAGCCCGAAAAATTGTATACTGTTTTCTCGATCCAATTGATTCTATTTATAAACCCAAGTCCTACTCCGGTTCCGATTGCAGAACCTAAAAGGCCAATGAAGAGCCCGTTCATTAGAAAGATAAACATGATGCCTTTGGTTGTGGCGCCCAGTGCCTTTAAAATCCCAATGTCCTTTGATTTCTCAAATACAATCATGGTTAATATTGCAAGTATGTTGAATCCTGCTACTATAATTATAAAAAACAAGATAAACGCCATGACGCGTTTTTCAAGAGCAACCGCTTTCAGGAATGTCCCACGTGCTTCTTCCCAGGTTTGAACATGAAAACCAAATCCAAGCTCCCTTTGCAGTAACTCTCGTACCAGTGGTGCGTTCTTATAATCATCTAGTCTGACACTTATTCCTGTTACGGAATCCTTTGTTCCGGCTAAGTCCTGTGCTATATCTAATGGTATATAAATATAGTTTTTATCAACATCATACATGCCTGATTTGAATTTTCCTGTGAGAATAAACGGTTTTACATTGATCTTGTCCCATCCTTTTATTGATACTAAAACAATTTTTTCTCCATTTTGCACAAAATTTTCTGGATTGGTTTCGGGATCGCCTTCTCTAATGCGTAATAGTTCTATGCCTCCAAAGGCGCTGGGGGTTTTTTTCTCCCCGTGAATTGTTAATAAGTCCTGAGGCTTGTTACCGAACTGTTTAATGTAGTTTTCAAAATTCCCCACCTTTGCTTCCGAAATAGGATCTATACCCTTGAAATACGTGAATTCTTTTGCTCCTCTTATGTTGAGAAGAGCGGGGCCTTCAATGTAAGGGGCACATGCCTCGACATGTTCAAGTGCTTCTATCTTTTTAAGAACTTCTTTATAGTCTCCTAATCCGTAGATGCCTCTTTTTTGGACAATAAGATGTGATAGCGTGCCTCTTATCTTTGAGCGAAGCTCCTTATCAAAACCGCTCATTACCGATAGTACAACTATTAAGGTCATAACTCCTACGGCAACTCCTGCAACCGCGAAAAAAGTGATTTTTTTTCTTCTGAGATATCGTAGGCTTACAAGTAGTTTGTACATTTCAATATATTCAAAGTTTGAGAGTTTGAAAAATACTATCATAAGGGTGCGGGCATAAGCAATTAAAAATCAACATATCCAGTGGCAGGCTATTTCTGGTTTATGCTTGGATCAGGTGGTTTTGGCTTGGCTATATTTAAAAAAAGCTTGAAGAAGTTATAATTAAATATAAAATAACCGATTCGTCTAAATAGTAGATTATTAAATATTTTTTGAGGTTTATAATGCTGAATTTTACTACTGCCGGTGAATCACATGGAAAGTGTCTGATTGTAATAGTAAATGGATTTCCGGCAGGGGTTCATTTGGATGAATCCGTCATTAATGCTGATTTGAAAAGGCGTCAAGGTGGCTTTGGCAGGGGCGGAAGGATGCAGATTGAAAGCGACAAAGTGTGTATTTTGTCGGGTACAAGAAAAAATATAACTATTGGAAGTCCTATTTGTCTACAGATAGAGAATAGGGATTACAAGATAGACAAATTGCCTGATGTTACAAGGCCGAGGCCGGGGCACGCCGATTTGCCGGGGGTTATTAAGTTTGGCCACAGGGACGCAAGGAATATTCTTGAAAGAGCAAGTGCAAGGGAAACTGCTGCCAGGGTTGCAGCCGGGTCTTTGACGAAAATTCTACTAGCGAAGTTTGATATAAATGTATTGGGTTATGTCAAGAGTATTGGTGGTGTAAATTCGAAAAAAACAGTAAAAAATCCGGATGAAATACTGAAGAACAGAGATAAAAGCAAGGTCTATTGTCTGGATAAATTGGCTGAATCAAAAATGATTGAAAAAATCAAGAAGGCCAAGAAGGAAGGCGATTCTCTGGGTGGTATTATCGAAGTAATAGCGTTTGGGGTTCCTCCTGGACTGGGAAGTCATGCGCAGTGGAATTTGCGATTAGATGGGATTCTGGCAGGTGCCTTGATGTCAATACAGGCGATAAAGGGGGTGGAGATTGGCCTTGGGTTTGATTTTGCAAAAAAATTTGGCTCTCAGGTGCATGATGAGATCTTTTATAGCGAAGATAAAAGCGCGTTTGGCAGGGTAACCAATAATGCTGGCGGAATAGAAGGTGGCATAACAAATGGTGAAGTTATAATTGCTAGGGCTGCTATGAAGCCGATTCCAACCCTCATGAAGCCATTAAGGTCTGTGGACATAGTTACTAAAAAGCCGGAAAGCGCATCGACAGAGAGATCGGATGTTTGTGCCGTGCCTGCTGTATCAGTTGTTGGCGAGGCGGCTATGGCTTTTGAAATAGCCAGGTGTTTCATGGAAAAGTTTGGCGGTGATAGTATTGACGAAGTAACGAGGAATTATGAGGGTTATTTAGGGCAAATCCGCGTAATATAATTACTGACAAAGGTAGTTTTGTCTTGAAAATATAAAATATTCTGATAATCTTGTAAGGTTTCCTAGCTAGCGTAGCTCAACGGCAGAGCAGCTGATTTGTAATCAGCAGGTTGCGGGTTCGAATCCCACCGCTAGCTCATACTATTTGGCATGGACTGACATGCGGATTTGTAGTATGTCCAAATATTATGGGGAGGTACCCGAGTGGCCAAAGGGGACAGACTGTAAATCTGTTGGCATAGCCTTCGGAGGTTCGAATCCTCCTCTCCCCATATTTTAGTTTTTTGGACTTTGGTGTTCATAGTGGCGTGTTGGTTGTGGGTTGATATTGGCTTTTAAAGTTGTTTTGAGGTCTTCAAGGAATCATCACTGGCGTATCCCAATTCAAAGAAAGAAAACTGGAATATGACTAAAAGTTTTGTTTCTGCATGCCTAAAACGATAGTTCAGGCTGGATAAGCGGGCGTGGCTTAATGGTAAAGCCCTAGCCTTCCAAGCTAGTCATGCGGGTTCGATTCCCGCCGCCCGCTCTTTTTTAGAGCTAATAAAGTAAATTTTGCAAAATATTGATCTATTTGCACCTGTTTATCGGCTTTCGTGGATATATATATATTTTTTTACTTTATTAGAAAAAAGTTTTTGACTTCTATCGTATTTGTGATAAACTAAAATGCTTTCCGCTATATCCTAAATCTTTTAGCAGTTTTGCGTTACATGCTGCTGTGGCTCAGGGGTAGAGCACGTCCTTGGTAAGGACGAGGTCATGGGTTCAAATCCCATCAGCAGCTGTTTTTTTGCGTATGTGGGTTTTTGGCAAAATATAAATATTTTTATTAATGATTAACGGATTTTAAGTAAATTTGTAGGAGTTATGTGTTATGGCTAAGGAAGTGTTTCAGAGGACAAAGCCGCATGTGAATGTCGGGACGATAGGGCATGTGGATCATGGTAAGACTACGTTGACGTCAGTGATAACGAATACAATGGCGGTGAGCGGACAAGCCAAGGCAAGGGCCTTTGATTCGATAGACAATGCGCCAGAGGAGAGAGAGAGGGGCATTACGATAGCGATAGCGCATGTTGAATACGAGACAGAGAAGAGGCATTATGCTCATGTTGACTGTCCTGGTCATGCTGATTACGTAAAGAATATGATAACCGGTGCTGCGCAGATGGATGGTGCAATATTGGTAGTGAGTGCGCCGGATGGTCCGATGCCTCAGACACGAGAGCACATAT
Source organism: uncultured Candidatus Scalindua sp. (assembly GCA_964438395.1). Taxonomy (GTDB): domain Bacteria; phylum Planctomycetota; class Brocadiia; order Brocadiales; family Scalinduaceae; genus Scalindua. The sequence goes on along the minus strand of CAYTLC010000014.1, from coordinate 37 downwards.
TGCTGGCGAGGCAGGTAGGTGTGCCTAAAATAGTTGT
>CAYTLC010000013.1:0-24083 GCA_964438395.1 uncultured Candidatus Scalindua sp. | reverse complement strand
CTAATGTTCTGGGTACTATTCAGCCGATCAAGGCGATAGGGGAGATCGCACGCAATAGTAATTTAATATTTATGGTAGATGCAGCACAGACTGTTGGTGTATGCAGAATAAATGTTGAAGACCAATACATTGATATGCTTGCATTTACTGGGCATAAGGGGCCATTTGGGCCGCCAGGTAGCGGTGGACTATATGTTGGTGAGAGGGTAGAACTTAAGTCATGGCGAGAAGGTGGTACTGGATTTGAACCTGAAAACCCTTTTCAACCTGAATTGTTGCCATATAAGCTAGAGAGTGGAACTCCAAATACAGTTGGAATAATTGGTCTGAGAACCGGTATAGAATATTGTATTAGGGAAGGTATCGACAAGATAAGAAAACACGAATGCAAACTTGCCATGAGACTGCTAAATGAGTTAAATTCTGACGACAGGTTTGAGATTTACGGAGGTATTGATGAAGATCGAAAGGTAGGAATTGTATCCATAAATATAAAAGGGTTACAACCGGTTGATGTAGGTGCTATATTAGATACTTCTTTTAATATTGCAGTACGGTCTGGAATGCATTGTGCGCCTTATATACATCGAGAAATTGGAACTTTTCCGCAAGGGATGGTAAGGATAAGTCCAGGCTATTTTAACACTATGGAGGAAATAGAAGAAACTATTTCTAGCCTTAAGGAAATAGCAGGCAGCAGTTAGACTAAAAATTAAAGTATTAGATGGGCATGATTGCGATAGTCATACAAAAGGCAATTATGTTCACTCATTTGCCGAATGCGTATATCTTCCAGTCAGTGCTTCCTATATATACAGTACCACGCGAGTCAATACACGGTGAAGAAAGTATTGGAAACCGTGATATATTCTGTTTCTCTTGTAATGTCCCGTCAGGTCTAATTGCAGTTAGGTCTCCATTCCAAGACCCAATGAAAATTGTTCCATCGGCGCTTATCGTTGCTGACGAAGTTACGACGTCACCTGTATTATAATTCCACTTCAATGTACCATTGGGATTAATTGCATAAATACCACCGCTTTTTGCTCCAACGTAGATTGTTCCATCAGAGCTAATGGCAGGAGTCGCATCTATCCTCGATCCAATGTTATATTCCCAAACAAGTTTGCCTTTATTTTTAGAGTCTAACGCGAAAAGCTTACCGTTGTGTGAACCTATATATACAATGCCGTCATTGCTAATTGATGGAGAGGAATCGATCTTGGTTTTAGTCATGAAACTCCATTTGATTCTTCCTTCCGGGCTTATTGCGTATATACGTCCGTCCTGAGACCCAATGTAAATGATACCTTCCTCATCAATAGCTGGTGATGACGATAGGATATTGGCAGCAGTCCTATAAGCCCACTTCAATGTGCCATTGGGATTTATTGCATACAGTTTTCCGTCCCATGCTCCAACATATATCGTTCCATCGTTGCCAATCGCAGGTGATGAATATATATCCGATCCAACAAAATACATCCATTTATTGTTGCCATCAGGTGTAAGAGCAAAAAGCTTCTTATTTTTGCAACCAACATATATAGTTCCGTCAATACCAATAGCAGGAGTACTATAGAGTTCATCTCCTGCTCGATAATGCCATTTTTCAGTGCCATCAGGATTGAATGCAAAGACATTTCCGTCAGTGCTAGAGACGTATAATATGTTATCTGGACCTACGACAGGAGAAGACCAAATCTCACTGCCAGTTATTGATTTCCATTTTAGCGTATTTATATGGACATTTTTATATGCACTACGACCGGTATGCTTAAGATCGTGCATAAACATAGGATGATCACTGCTAATTACTTGTGCCTTGATAGTATTAGAGCCAAGTGCAAGTAGAATTAAAAAAGTGGCAAAGGTGATTATTTTTAAAAATCTAAAACTACAAAATTCAGTAATATTGAAATCCATGCTGTTTCCTTTCGCGTTTGCCTATGCAGTTATCATGATCAAAAAAAAACAACATTTCATTAAAGATATGTTGTTTTTTTTATTTTATGAATGTTTTAGGAAAAAATAATGTCCAAGCTTGTAAAGAAGTAAAAAGATGTCACCGATGTTCATTATCGGGATATCATAGTTTTCTGCTTAAGCAGATTTTTTCCAAATTATTTTTTAATATCATTGTAGCCTGGGAATAATAATAACCTGGCCTTTTCTAAGAGATCCCTCGTCCTCTATCGTGTCTTCATTTGCTTCAAGAATTTTTGTCCATTCGCCTGGATTATCATAGTATTTTTCAGCAATCCGATAGAGAGTATCACCTGCCTCTACCGTATGAGTATCAACGTTACTAGATCTTGATCTCCTGTTATTCAAACTCCCACTAACTGGTCTGATAATATTATCACTCACCTCTTTTTCAATCTTGATGTCCGGTATCAATAGTTCCTGCCCGACATATAGAGAGTTTGAATCTGACATACTATCTCTGTTTGCTTCAAATATCTTGGCCCATTTTTTACCATCCCCATAGTGTTTTCTTGCTATTTTAAAGAGATTATCATTTGACTGAACCGTATAATAAACAACATCTCTAGACGAGGTATAAGTTGTTGTTTCTGGATCTTCATCTAGAATAACAGCGTTCTCTTCAGATGGGATATCTTGAGCAATATGAACCTCTTCTATTTCTATTGCTTCTTCCTGGTCTACATTTTCTACATCTTCAACTATCTCTACTTCTGCTACTATCTCCTCTGCAACTCCTTCCCATTTGCCCTCTAATGAGGTATCTTCGATAGAAGTTTCTACAACAGTTGCTTCCGGTTGCATCTCTGGCAGTGTAGATTCGACGAGTTCTTCACTTAACAAGTCTTCCTCTGTAGAGTAATCAACAACATGCTCCTCCTCTGGTTCCGCTTTCTTAGATTCTTTGAAAAATCCGTTTATATCAATCTTCTTAACTTCTGTCTTCTGCCTTGCTCCTTCAGACATAACCAAATCTGGTAGTGACGTTACATTATCCGTTGCTCTTGTGCTTAGAAACACACCTATAATTACGAGTATTACAATTCCGAGTATTATTCCGATTTGCGTATCTCTTCTCATAGTTTCCTTTCTATCTGAAAGAGGTTAATTGTGCCTGGAAGACTTAAATCTTTTCTTTTTCGAACCTTTATGTTTCTTTGACCCTTTATGCTTGTTTGAACCAGTTGGAGCTATTGGCGCTGACGGCACCTTTGATGCTGGTGGCGCAGTTGGGTTAGATGATTGTCCTCCAGATGTGCTTGTAGGCTTATGCAATAATTTGTAAGCAATCCATATTGGGAAAAAGGCAACAATTACAATTATCCTGAGAACCATTTTGACATTAGCCCAGTCAAGCAGAAGTGGGCTTGCAATGAAAATTGAAGAATAAGTACCGACTACAACACCTACCATCATAACAAATGCAAAACCGTGTATCGCCGTTCCTCCTACGAAGTACAGGGCAGATACTACACCAAATGTTGTTAACGATGTGATGACCGTTCTATTCAGGTTTTGATTTATACTGCTGTTGATTAACTCTTTTGATATAATTTTATTTTTACCTGCAAGATTTTCTCTTATACGATCAAAGAGTACAATTGTATCATTCAATGAGTATCCAATTAATGTAAGAAAAGCAGCTATCATTGGCAGGTTAATCTTAATATCACCAAATACATTACCAAAGTATCCGGCTACTGCAACTGCACCGACAGTAATTAAGACATCATGGACAAGAGTTATAACAGCAGATACACCAAACTTAATTTCTCCGAATCGGAACCAAATATATATAATAATTGCAGCACAAGCAAAAATCAGAGCAAGGACCGCTCTACTCTTCATTTCAGCAGCAACCGTTGAACCTATACTTACAACCCGTTTAAATGGGTCTGGCTTAGTCACATTATCATCCATGCTGTTGGCATAAATTCTGTCTTTGAAAGCTACAAACAAATCATCTCGTATTTTATCCTGTATCTTCGCAGCACTCAAGGCATTCATAGCAATTACGTATTCATTGGTAGTTATATCAATACCAGCTATTTCACCAACAATATTCTTAAGTTGGCTTGAATCTGCAAATCTGTTTCTTAGAGAATTCTCGTCGATGTTGTTTTTTAAAACAATTTGTATTGATGTGTTGTCAACAAGCGTAATGGGAGGTACACTCAAGGTAGTTACAGAAAGTTTAATGACATCAAGTACATCCCTTGGTCCCGCAATCTGCAATTTTCTGAAAGAGTTTCCTCTTCTTGAATTATCCCTTGATGATACAACAATATCTTTATGTCCTGCTTTCTTAAGCGTAATTTCCAGAATGCCGGGATTCACAGGTTTTTTCAGATCTATTTCCATAGTAGAAACAGCCCTGTATTGTGCGCCTCTGCCATCAGCTGTAATATCCGGTAGTTCATCCTTTATATCGCTATAGACAGGCCTTAATGATTGCATTTCAATGAGACCGGCAAATAAGTCGGCTACATTATTTATTACATCAGTTTTAGATTTTTCCTGTCCCAATCCACCAATTTTTATTGAATATTTTTTACCACTTTTTCCAACTGGATATATGGAAAGTATATCATCACTTCCATATCCAGCTTCAGTAAGATAATTATGGATCGCAAATTCATCAACAGGTTCCTTCAACATCAACTGATAATTTGACGGTTCAGAATAAGCGATATTCTTAAATAATGTTTTATCAACAACATTTTTAATGTCGTCAGCAACCTTTTGTACCGCTTTGTCATCATTTAGATTCTTTATTCTGATTCCAAATTCAGTTGAATCGTTTGATGCAGTTGTCACGTCTTTTGTCGCCCATATGTTCTGAACTTCAGCATTAGGATATCCTATTACATCCAATTTATTACGAATATCACTGACTGGTGTAGGTTTATTCAGTTTTAATTGAATTAGTGTTCCACCGGTAAAATCAATGTCATAATTGTCTTTGCCCCTTAATACAAAAACTGAAATACCTGTTACAACCAGTGCAAGTGATGCAATCATGGCTATACGACGATAATTCACAAAAGAAGTTCTTGGATTTTTGAAAAACTGCATCATCGAGAACTTGTTCATGACACCAGTATCAAGGAATATTTCAAATATTACCCTGGTTACAAATACGGCAGTAAACATATTGATCAGTAGGCCGGCAATCAAAACGATTGCAAAACCCTTTACAGGACCGGTTCCAACAGCATACAGAATAAGCGCTGTGATTAATGTCGTTATATTTGAATCAACAATTGTTGTGAAAGCTCTTTCATATCCATTCTTAACGGCAAGTCTTATTGTCTTGCCTCTGTCCTTCTCTTCTCTAATTCTCTCAAAGATCAAGACGTTTGCATCCACTGCCATACCTATCATTAATACGAGACCCGCTATACCTGGAAGGGTGAGGGTTGCATTTAGGATTGCCAATGTTCCTACTACTAAAAATATGTTGAGGATGAAGGTGGCATTTGCGACTCCACCTGCTCCATAGTAGTAAGCGCACATAAATACTATAATAAATATTCCGCCTATTATACCTGCTAAAAGACCGCTTCTAATGGAGTCTTTTCCGAGACTGGGACCAACAGTGGTTTCCATTTCCAGGTCCAGGTCTGCAGGAAGACTTCCGGCACGCATAACGGCAATCATATCATTAACTTCTTCTTGAGTAAAATTGCCCTCTATAATTCCTTTGCCAGGAATTCTATCGCGTATTATTGGTGCAGAGTATAGAGTTCCATCAAGGATTATTGCTAATGGTTTGCCTATACTACGTTCTGTTAATCGTCCAAACTTTGATCTGCCAGCCTGGTCAAATTCAAATCCTATGACAGGGCTGATATCCTTACGATCCGGAAAAACCCTGGTAAGGTGTTCACCGGTAATTTCAATTTTGTTTCGTACCAGGAACCAATCCTGTGTATCTGCGACTTCTCCCTTTTTCTTTCTAATCCAATGTTTGTAAAAACCCGGTACAGACTTTCCTGCTTTAGCATCATTGTATTCACTGCTATCAGGTGGCGCCGCCAGTCTGAATTCAAGTTTCCCAAGTCTGGTTATTCGTTTCTTTAGACTTTCAATATCGCTTTTAGTTGCACCTGGAACCTGTATCAGGATCCTTCTCATGCCCTGCTGCTGTAGTCTATATTCCAATACTCCCTGTGGATCAATTCTTTTTTCTAATAACGCTATAATTTCATCTGTTAACCCTGGGCGTTGCTCAGCTTCATCAACCTTGATTTTGTACAGAAGCTCGGAGCCTCCCCTTAAATCAAGACCGAGTTTAATTTGCCCTTTAGCGATATAATCAACTTTTTTGTTGATTACTGTTTCGCCTTTTTCATTCGTCTCTTTCTTTATTATAGTTTCCTGCTTAATTGGACTTGTAAATAAGAAGCTAAGGAATGAGTCATCAATTATAGTACGGTCAATTACTTTGCCGTTAATTTCTGTAATATTTTCTGACTTTATTGGCTTATCCGCAACCGGATATAAAGCCATTATAGCAATAGCAATTAGTACTACGATCAGTGGTATCTTCCATCTCAAATTCTTTGACATCTAAATTTTCTCCTTAGCTCTTATAATCATTTATTATTTTCAATCATCATCCTTTTCACCCGTAGGTGCACTTACGGATGTTAAAGCACTTTTATCAACTTTTATTTTTACATCTTTTGCGTCATCAACCCTTACTACTACTTCATTTTCTTTTACTGATACGCAAACGCCATGTACACCGCCGGCAGTAACTATTCTATCCTGTTTTCTTACATTTGATATCATTTCCTGCCTTTTTTTCTCTTTTTGCTTTTGAGGCCTGATAATCAGGAAATACATAACTGCAAACATTATAACCATTAGCGGTAAAAATTGCATCATGGGATTACCTTGATTTGCCATTAAGAAATCCATTAAAAGTCTCCTAAAAAATTGTGATATATCTAATTTATCTAGTTTTACTGCTGTAGAGAAAGAAAACGGGATTTAAAACCACTAAAATCACCATCTATTATAGATTGCCTTGCCATTTCCATCATATTTTCAAAAAAACATATATTATGGAGAGACATAAGGCTCAATCCAAGTATCTCATTTGCAGTAAGTAAGTGCCTAATATAACCTCTTGAAAAATTTTTGCAAGTATAACAATGACAATCTTTGTCAAGTGGCTTTTCGTCCTCTTTATAACTACTGTTACGAATTTTCAGTTTGCCCTCAGAAGTGAAGGCACAGCCGTTTCTGCCGTTTCTAGTCGGTATTACGCAATCGAACATATCTATTCCATGTTCGATTCCATCAAGAATGTCTTTCGGGAATCCGACTCCCATCAGATAGCGCGGTTTGTCAGTTGGTAGGCGTGGCGCTGTGTATTCCAGCACCTCATTCATCAGCTGGTTGCCTTCGCCAACGCTTAAGCCTCCAATTGCATACCCGCTAAACTCCATTTCAATCAGTCTATCCACACATTCTTCACGTATATCCTTAAAAACGCTACCCTGTACAATTGCAAATAGATCTTGATTCTCACTGTCATGAGCTTTAAGACAGCGATTTGCCCATTTGACGGTTCTGTGCATAGATTGCTTAACCCTATCCTGTTCGCACGGGTAGGGCAGGCACTCATCAAAAGCCATTATAATGTCAGCTCCTAACGAATGCTGTATCTCCATCGCTTTCTCAGGATTTAAGAACCTCCTGGATCCATCTATTGGAGATTGAAACTCCACACCATCATCAGTTACTTTTGTCAAACTCGCAAGGGAGAAAACCTGATATCCACCACTGTCGGTGATTATAGCTCCATCCCAATTCATAAATTTATGCAGCCCGCCAAGTTTTTTTACAACTTCTTCTCCTGGCCTCAAGTACAAATGGTAAGCATTGCAAAGTAAAGCATGTGCATTTGTCTTTTTTAGCTGTTCAGGTGTTAAAGACTTTACTGTTGCCTGAGTTCCAACCGGCATAAATGCAGGTGTTGGAATTTTACCATGATTTGTGTTTATTTCTCCACATCTTGCTTCAGTTTTATTGTCTTTGGCTAAAAGCCTGAAATGCAAAAAAACCTCCAATATCCAATTTTTTTAATAAATTTTAACCAGATCAATTTCAGGATAATAGTATCTCAGAATGTCATACCATCTAAAACCTGATTTTGCCATATTTTGAGTGCCATACTGACATAAGCCAACGCCGTGTCCCCAACCTTTTCCATCAAAAACAAAAGAGCTGCCACTGCTTTTGATGCTGAAAGAGGTGCTTCGCAGGTTATTAGGACCAATTATAAGCCTGAAATCGTTTGCATTAACTCTTTTCGTTCCACCAGTATGGTCAATTTTTATCGTAGAACAGTGACCGCCTGGTCCGATATGCTCTGTAGATATATTACGAATTCTTTTTATTTTAGACTTCGCTGCATTTAGTTTGTTTTGTATATCTTTCCTTCCAAGTCTTTTTTGCCAGTGATAGTACTTTGAGTTAGTGCAATAGCCGCAATCAACACCGCTTAAAGGCGGTATACTCTTTAGATTAAAGACCAGATTAATATCTTCCGTATGACCTCCACATGTACTATGAAAATAACCGGGAAATAGTTTCCAATCATATACCATTACAGTACCCCTGGTTTTGTCAACTAACTCTTTTGTCTTCTCCTGGTTCATGTATGAACCTTTGTATGCTAGATCAAGTTTGTTAATGTGGTATAGAGCATTGGCCTTGATTTTTCTCTTGTAAATTACATAAGTTCTTACGGCAATAACCTGTGCCTTTAATGCATCATCATTCCACATAATCGGCATCTCGCCTTCAATAACTCCAGGCAAATACTCTTCTATGCCAATTTCCTCTAGTATTGAGAATCTATCGCCCTTATTGGGGACTAATATAAGCTTACCAGAGTACTTTGATTTCTTTAATTGTACATAACCGTTGTTAGTAACTATACTGACATTTCCGTCTGCTTTAATAAAAGTAGTTGGTGTATTATGTGTAGATTCAGATGATAAAAGTCTGGTTCTAAAGTCACCTGATTGTAAATATAATACTGATTTCTTTAAATTTACTCTGTCTGCAAGTATTTCATCACTCTTGAAATTTGAAATACTATAGGGCTGATTAATTTCTATTTGAATCTCTTTTATATTATTATGTAAAAGAACCCGAATATTTGGCGGGGTTTTTAAATAATTATCATATCTGTATACGGCTTCGGCACTATTATTGGTGTTTAAACATGAAACAAGCAAAGCAACTAAAAAACAGACAAAAATCAAGCAACCAAAGGCGTATCTATTCTTTGAACTAATTATGGGCAATTTAGTTTTTCCTCTTTTTGAGTGTTACCACTTGCCAAATTCTCTTTTAGCTTCCATCCTTCATATAGATTTCGAGTTGTATTTTCATATCTTTCATATTCACTGAAGATACAACCACAATACGATTGTCTATAGAGCATCTTCTTCTTAGCTATACGTTGACTACACTCACATAAATGTCGGTAATCTCTGTACTCAAAAGGTATTCCCACTTGATCTGCTATCTGCTCTCCCATCTCTCTGATCATTTCATGATCTTGCTGCTTACTAAAAAGCAGCGTTGAGCAGAAAGAATCAAAACCTTTTTCTTTTGCATGGTGTGCTGTTGTCCTAAGCCTCAACCTGTAGCAGTCACCACATCTATTATCTCCCTCATAGTTAACTTCACTCAGGTATTCTCTTAACCCATACTCTTCGCAATAGTCTATCTCTATTGGATCACTCTCCTGGAAAATGTGAACCGCTTTAAGCCTTTTCCTGAACTCCAATAACGGATGAATATTGGGATTGTAAAAATAGCCATGGACTTTCAATCCCTCACTCCTCAATTCATCTAAAGGCGCACAAAGACAACCTGCACAGCAAATATGTAGTAAAAGATTAGCCATTTATTCAAAAAAGGGAACCCTGCTTCCCTGTAACAGACTTATGTCCCATATATTCATAGGCTCTCTGTGTTACAATTCTACCTCGAGGCGTTTTACTTAAATATCCTTTTTGTATCAGAAAAGGTTCATATACTTCTTCTATTGTGTCTTCTTGTTCATTTACGGAAACTGCTATTGTTTTTAATCCAACAGGACCTCCACCATGCTGTATTATTGCACTTAGGATTTTTCTGTCTAAATCGCCAAACCCGTCCTTATCTACGCCCAACATATCAAAGCCTAACTTTGTAATGCTTTCAGTAATCTTATTACTACCTTTTACCTGCGCTACATCTCTGATGCGTCTTATGAATCTATTTACTATTCTTGGTGTGCCTCGAGACGATTTAGCAATCATCTCGGCACCTTTTTCATTAATTTCTATTTTTAGTGTCTTAGCTGATTTAATAGCAATCTCTTTTAGCTCTTCCCAGGGATAAAAGTCCAGCCTTTCCAAAACACCAAATCTAGCACGAAAGGAAGGCGTTAATAATCCTTCACGTGTAGTTGCTCCTATAAGAGTAAAACGAGGAAGAGTTATTTTGACTGATCTGGCGCTAGGTCCCTGATCTATCAGGATATCAATGGAAAAATCTTCCATCGCTGAATAAAGATACTCTTCTGTGGTCTTGTTTAATCTGTGAATCTCATCAATAAATAAGATGTCACCAAGTTGCAAATTAGTTAATATGCCGGCTAAATCACCAGGCTTATCAAGAACCGGCCCTGAGGTCGCCTTGATATCAACATCGATTTCATTAGCAATGATTTGTGAAAGTGTTGTCTTTCCTAGCCCCTGCGAACCTGAAAACAAAATATGATCGAGTATATCTCCTCTTTTCTTAGAGGCCTCAATATAAACATGAAGGTTTTTTTTTATTGATTCCTGTCCAATGAAATCACAAAATCTTTTTGGCCTCAGCTCAATATCCAGGTTCTCATCTTCAGGAGCATTATCAGAAGAAAGAACATTGTTTTCGGACATTTTCAAAACACCTTGATATTTTGTTTAATAAAACGATATTTTTTATACGCAACTTAACGCTTCTTTGATAAGGACTTCAACTCCTTCTGTAGCATCAATATTGTCGGAAGCCTTTCTTACGGCTTCTTCTGCTTCAGGCTTTGCATATCCGAGTGAAATCATAGCCATTATTGCATCTGTGGTTACTGCAATATTTTTTGTCTCGGTAGATGATCTTGAACCAGGAAGAATACTTTTAATTGTTTCCTTTAGTTCTAATATAATTCTTTCTGCCGTCTTCTTACCTATTCCTTTAATACGCTGTAAAGATTTTGGATCATTGTCGACAACATATCTTTCAAATTGAGTAATTGTAATACTTGAAAGTATTGTAAGCGCTACGTTAGAGCCAACTCCATTAACAGAAAGGAGCATATTAAATAAATCTCTCTCTTCTAGTGTATAAAAACCATAAATTTTAATTTCATCATCTCTGATCGTAAGCTTGGTGTATAATTTTGCTTTTTCCTCATCAGATATTTTTTCAAAAGTTGATAGTGGTATGTGTATATTGTATCCAATACCATTTGCTTCAATTGTCGCTGTAGTTGGGTTTTTATACGCTAAATTGCCGTAAATAAAATCAAACATTTAACTAATGTTTAAGTACAGTTGCTATATTAAAAATACAGGCAGATAAATGTTCTGCTTGTTAAGGCCTCTGGAACTGCTTAATACTAGAAAACGTGGAAAATATGTATTTAAGCAAACTTTTGGATGAGCTAACTAATGAAGTTCGTCATGCTCTTCATTAGTTTTGTCAAGCGGCTGTATGATATTAAATTACGTCAAAAACTTAGTCTACATTGTTCCCGCTATGAAGTCTTAAACCAAGCGTTTCCAGCTGGGTATTAATTTCATCAACAAATGCTTGCGTAAAGCCATCTTGCTCTAAAAGCTCGGCTTCAGTTTTCGACGCTAAATCACTTATTGTCTCGTAACCGATTTCTTGAATAGCATTTCTGCAATCATCAGAAAGCTCTAATTGGGAAATTGTACTTGGTGGTTGACCATTGTCATTACTTACATCAGAATCAATAAACAAGTCAGATTCAACTGCCTGTCCAAGACGTAATCCTTTCTGGTTAAGAATATGTTTAATTTCTGTTAAAGAAGTCTCTCCAAAATTCTTATATGATAGAAGTTCATATTCAGTGACTTTTGTTAAATCCGCCAGTGTTATTATATTCATCCGTTCCAGGCAATTTTTACTTCTTACAGAAAGTTCGAAATCTGAAATCGGAATATTTAATACCTCGATTTCCTTATCCTGTTTCTTAACCTTATCATCGTCATAAAGCATATTTAATCCCGCTTCTGCATCCTTGAGATAAAGTTTTGCAGCCTTATGATTCGGATAAGATTGTAAAACAGCATAAAAACAGGAAATAGCTTTTTCATAATTATCATTGTCTTCATACATCAATCCCAAATTTATCATAGCATTGGTGTATAACGGAACAGTTTCCACACATTTTTCATAATATTGCAGAGCCTTTTCATCATCTCCATTAAGATCATAATAGTAAGCTAGTCGAAACAAAGAACTAGGATGTTTCGGATCAATTTCCAGTGTTCGATTGTAATGAGTCAGCGCTTCATCATATTCACCAAGGTTATCAAGGCAGTGAGCCCACTGGTAGTGAAGATCAGCTTCATCATCATGCCCCTTAGCTATTTTTTGAATCATTTTTAAGGCACCTTGTGAGTCTCCGGACAGTCTTTGAGTCTCTGCTATATTTACCTGTATTTCAAACTCATCTTCATTTGCATGTTTTGAACGCTCGAAACACTCAAGAGCTTTTTCATACTCTTCTCGCTCTTGATAACACTTTCCAAGAAAATAAGATGCAATTTTATTGGCTTTTAATGTAGTAAGTACATCAAATGCCTCATCCACATTCCCTGAAATCCATAAGCATATACCAAGGATTAGATTGTTTTTCTTTGCGACAGAAGGATCATTTTCAGAACTTATAGATGACCTTAATGCTTTAATTTTATTTTCCAGCTCCTCATAATTAGCCTTGGAAGTATAAATTTGATTCTTTAGTGATAATACATTTTCCCGTGTCAGCGGTTCAGTCGAAAAAGCTTCATTTAAATCTAACTCGTTACTTACCATTAACTTAGCTCCGTAATAAAAAGAATATAATAGCGGGGATTTATATAATAAAGTGTAGCATTTTATCTTACATTCGATACTTGAGACAGATAGTGTGCCAAACTAAAGTGAAATTTTATTAGAAAATAATAATAATCTTATAAATATATCAAATATATATATAATTGCAAACAAAATTTGATGGAAAATAAAGGTTTGACTAATACTTATGACTATGATATAGATAAATTTACGTCAACAAATCAATATTGTCAGCGCATAATCACTCCCTTTTAAAGATGCGTAGAAGACCGCTAATATTTTTTTTAATAAACATTCTTATATATGAAAAATATGCACAACATTGAAGTTAATGGCATCACATTCGGCAAAAATCACCCATTGGTTTTAATTGCCGGACCTTGCGTAATCGAAGATGAAGAAGCGTGTTGTCAGCTTGCTGATAAAGTTAAAGAAATTGCTGCCAAGGCAGGTATACCGTTTATTTTTAAAGCGTCATATGACAAGGCAAATCGTTCCTCTATCAAGTCTTATAGAGGCCCTGGTGCAGAGGAAGGTATTAAGATCTTGTCTAGGATTAAGAATGAAATTGGCGTGCCTGTACTTTCAGATGTTCACTGTTGTAATGAGATTGATGTTGTGCAGGATGTGTTAGATGTAATCCAAATACCTGCTTTTCTTTGCAGACAAACCGATCTTCTTCTGCGTGCAGCTAAAACAGGAAAGCCGATTAATATTAAAAAAGGGCAATTTATGGCGCCATGGGATGTCGAACACATTACAGAAAAGGTACTTTCTACAGGTAATAAAAATATAATATTTACTGAGAGAGGTACAATGTTTGGTTATAATAACCTTGTAGCAGACATGCGTTCGATTATTGTTATGAAGAAGATGGGTTATCCGGTAGTTTTTGATGCCACGCACAGTGTTCAATTACCAGGTGGCCAGGGTTCTACCTCTGGTGGACAGAGAGATATGATTGAACCGCTGACAAATGCTGCTGTTTCTGTGGGCTGTGACGGGCTGTTTGTAGAGACACATGAAAAGCCTGAAGAAGCTTTGTCTGATTCGGCTACAATGTTGCCAATAGAGCGACTGCTTCCTCTTCTTAAGAAGGCAGTAAAAATACGAGAGGCTATCTCGGCTGATTGACTTCAGTAAATCTTTTCCACATTCAATAGGTTGATTGAATTATGCAAAAGGGTGAATCATTAAACGATTTAATTGATATGGTAAAGAATTTAGGCGAAATATACCGGGAAGAAAATCTAAGAGTTGATATTGATTTTGACCCGAACGATGGTATGACTATGGTTAAATATGAAGATTCTAATAGAATAAAAAAAACTATATATATAAATTCAAATAACAAAACAATAAGTGGTATTGATACAACTAAATTCTGGTTGCCTGACTATTCAAATATACAAAAAGCCAATAAGAAGGTTGTTCGTTTGCTAGAGGACAGAGGCTACGCCTTGTCAAACCTGACATATAGAATGAAGTCGTGAAGAGTGAGAGGGTGATTAGTCTGTTAAGATAGTGCGTTTCTAATATTTTCCGGTATTGCCATCGGTTTCTTATTATTTCCCAGGCATGCAAGGAGAGTTGAGCCTTCCGCAATCAAGGTCTCTTCATTAACACGTCTGATCTCATAACTGAATTCAATTCTCGCAAGTTTCATCATGGATAAGCTTGTTTTGACAACAAGGAGGTCATCGAACATGGCAGGGGATTTGTATTTGCAATGAGCATCAGCTACTGCAAGGAAGACATTCTCTTTTTCGATCTCGGCATAAGAGATTCCCATATCACGCAGGAACTCTATCCTGCCCATTTCAAAATAGACAAAGTAGTTTGAGTAATATACTATCCCCATCTGGTCGGTTTCCTGGTATCTAACCCTGACATTTATTTCACTGGATTTCATGGCTTTTGCCCGGTAGGGGGGGAGATATAAATAAATTAAACTATAAGATAAACAATTATAAATTGAAAAATCCCCCTGTTTCGCATTTTCATATGAGAAACTAAGGGGGATTAAATTTTTTTTTCATACCAACACCAGAAATTCGGTTATGGTCTTGCTGCCTTGAGGAACGAATCACTGTAAATCTGTTTATTCAAAAGCATTTCTGCGCAGATTGCAGCATCCATGAGTTCAGTATCAAGTACATCCATGAGTGCTGTATCCATGCCCGCAGCAATTGCCATCGTCAAGAATGTTCTGCATATTAAAGACTTTTCCTGTGTTCCCTGAGCCAGATTGCTTAAACCGACAGTTATGTGTGGAGAAGGATCAGAGATAAGTTTTATCTGATTAAACACTTCCAGCATATAAGTGGGCTGTTTCTGGTCTACTGGTATTGAGAATAAAATAGGATCAATATATATTTTGTCCATATCAACATCATGCTCCATCGCTTTGCCGGCTATCTCAGCAGCTATCTCGATACGAGTATCAACATTTTGAGGTATACCCTCCTTGTTCATTGTAAGGCAGATCAGAGCGGCATTATGCTCTTTCGCTAACTTCATGTATGTGTCAAGAACATCAGGATCTCCTTGAGCAGAATTAATCATTACATCATTTTTGATTACCTCAAGTCCGGCCTTAATCACACTCAATTTCTGGCTATCAATTGCAATAGGTGTCTTCACCGCTTCCTGAGTTGACTCTACCAGCCATTTCATCGCATCTTCTTGATCTGCTGCTGCAGTACCAACATTTATATCCAGATATGTAGCGCCCGCTTCAGTCTGTTTTTTTGCTAAGTCATGGATAACAGAGGGATCCCTTTCTTTAATAGCCTTCTTTACATCCAAAAACTGCCCATTAATTCTTTCTGCCAGGGTAATCATCTTCTTCTTCTCCTTCTATGTAAGATTTTCTATATGTTTTTTAACAATTGAAACCGATTCAGGATGGTTCATCCTGATTATGTCAACACCGGACTGTATTAAAGTAGTCGCAGTAATCGCTTCCCACATTATTCCTCTGTCAGCAAAGGATCCCCATTGAGGCGCTTCTTCGTCACTGGCCTTTGCTTCCTTTGCACGCCACGCTTCATGACCAACATCACAAATAACCGGAGTCGCCATCTGCTGGTCACCTGATAGTGCTGCTATTCTTCCTCTTTCATGAATTGAGTAGCAGTATTCTATCCCATACCCAAGTGCACCGGTAGTCTGGAACATTACAATCCTGTCAGTTGGAAATCCTAGATCAGTTACCAGGATGTTTATCTGCTTTCCAATGTTTATGTCGACAGGCGCTTGTGTTATCAAGTTGTGTCCATCTGCAAGTGACACGGCAGTAATAGTTTTGTAATTTTCCTGTGTGGCGCCTCCCAGAAGACATTTTTCGCCTTTAGCGGCCTCACTGACCTTTGGCATTATCTCATTATCCCGTTCGTCATTTTCACATCCCCATATGATGAGCGGTAAATCAACAGCTTCCAGAATAGACTTAACCGTGCTCACTGTCTCATCGGCACTTTTGTTTCCCTTATCAGGGTGTATACCGTCAAGTTTAAGGCAGATTAAATCAGCACCGTATTCAGCACATTTCTTCGCCCAGTCTGCAGGGTTGTTAATAACATCAGCATAATGTTTCAAAAGTGGTTCAGGCCACTCTTCAGGTGCTACATCATATACGTCCATGGCAATCGCAGGCTTGTGGCCAGGGCTTCCGTCGAAATCCATAAAGGGTATACTGTTTGCTCCACCAACGGTTACAACTTTGCCCCTGGTACCGCCTTCATCCTTGGTCGCTCCGATAGTAACTTCACTTACAATTCCTGCACACTTATCAACTATATTCGCAATTTCCATTTTTTTATCTCCAAACTAAAAGGTAATCATTTATCAGTTGTGACTGTTACTAAATTATTCATTAGATTCTTAATCTCACTATAAACAGCATTTTCTGTACTTATTCCCAACAGTGATTCGCCAGAAGTAATATGATCATATATTTCGTCATCAAATGTTAACTCTGCTGATACTTCAAATCCGGATTTAGAAATCTCAACTTTTACCTTTTCACTTACTCCTTTTGCAGGCACTTTGCACATGACATATATGTATTTCTTTATTTTGATAGGCAGACTTTCAATTAATTCAGTAATTCTATTCGCAGTATGTACACCGATAACTGTTGACTCAAACGCAATTATAAGCAAATCAACATCATTGGTCGTTCTACGCGACAGGTGTTCCATTCCCGCTTCGGTATCAATAACAATGTAAGGATAACTCTGTTCCGCTTTATCAAGATATCTACGAAGCAGGTTATTCGCATAGCAGTAGCACTTAGGGCCTTCTGGTCGACCCATCGTCAGTAGATCAAATTTACTCTCTTCAATAATACTCTCTTCAATACGGTATTCGATATATCTATCCTTTGACATGGTTGCAGGAATATCAACTTTCTTCTCAACAACATCGTCACGTATATCCGCGATTGTACCCTCAATCTCAACACCCAGTGATAGACCGAGGGTTGAGTTAGGATCTGCATCTACTGCAAGAACCGCTTTACCAAGTTCCTCAGTAATATAACGAATAATAAGGGTCGCAGTGGTTGATTTACCTGTACCACCTTTTCCGGCCATTGCAATTGTATATGACATTTTAGTTTGTTCCTGATAACTGTTTATTTAGTGATGATAGCTCTTCCTGTACAGAAGGGAATTCATCAAGATTAGTATGTGGCAGGAAATTGGCAGACATATACTCATCCATATATTTCTGATTTCCCATAAGATCAAAATATGTCATCATCGAAGCAATATTCTGCACTGCTTCGAATGCATCCTCTGACAATAATGCCATCTTTGCGCCGGTCAAGGATGTATTACCAACAAATTTAATTCTTGATGCAGACATATCAGGCAACATGCCAATAGTTATTGCATTTCTAACATTAAGATAATTGCCGAATCCACCGGCAAGATATACACAATGAACATCGTTTATACCAAGCCCCATTGACTCTATAAGCATTGAAACTGCGGCATATATCGCACCCTTTGAACGGATCAGGTTAGCTATATCTGCTTGTGTTATCACAATATCGCTATCAATACCGGTCTCTTCCTTGCTTACTAGTACAAACTCATGTTCATCATCTCTCTCTCTTAATTGATCTGATTTTATTCCTTTTTGAAAATTACCGGATCTGTCGATTATCCCGCTTCGTAACATTTCTGCAATACAATCCAGCAAACCTGAACCGCATATTCCCCTTGGAGGAACATCACCAATAGCAGAGTAACTTACTTCGAACTCCTTTGAGATGTGCATTATTTCAATGGCTCCTTTTGCAGCTCTCATACCATGCTTGATGCCGCTACCTTCAAAAGCAGGCCCTGCAGAGGCAGAGCAGCACACCATCCACTCTTTATTGCCCAATACAACCTCACCATTAGTTCCGATATCAATTAAAAGAGTTGGCATCTCCTCTTTGTCCAGTCTTATTGCAGCGGCACCTGATGTTATATCAGCACCGACATAAGCAGCAACACTAGGAAGGGTGTAAAGCAGTCCTCGGCTATTAATGTCAATTCCAAGCTGAATCGCCCGAATAGGGGGGATGAAGTTGGCAGTAGGTATATATGGCTCTTTCCTGATACGCTCCGGATCAAGGCCTAGCAGGAAGTGGTGCATTGCAGTATTGCCTGCACATACTATAGATGTAATATCATCAAGTTTAATACTATTTCTCTCAACTAGTGTTGAAATAAGTTTATTTATATCGGTTACAATAGATCGTTGCATTTCGTCTAGTGTATCATTTTGCATGGCATACATTATCCGCTGAATGTAGTCCTCTCCATACTTCATTTGCGTATTATATACCGCTTCTGAGTCAACAACCTTGGAAGTTTCCAGTTCAAGTAGACACGCAACTACCGTTGTTGTACCCACATCGATTGCAACACCATAGTTAGTGCTACTGGTATCTCCTGGCTGTACGTCAATAATTTCCAGTACTCTACCGCGATGTCCAAGCGTAACAGTAACTGTCCAGTCACCTTCTCTCAGGACTGCCGGGAGTTTTTTCAGTATGCTGTATCCTGTTTGCATCACGTTCAGTTCAATCTCCTGTTTCATCATAATGGCCTGATAAAGACGCTCGTGGTCGGCTACACTGTCGTCCATCGTTGGTGGTTCCAGTTTGAGGCATATCTTTTTAACCAGGGCATCATGTTTGAATCCCGCCTGACCAAGTATCGCTTTCCACGTCATGGAATGCTGTTCATTCTGATCTAAAAGGATTTTTTTACCTTCAAGCCTGGTTTCATGTGGGATAAGTACCTGTAGATCGCTTGTAATTCCCGCTTCACAAGCGATGATATAGTTTTTATCTAATTCTTCTTTGCTTAGTAGCTTTGTGGCAGGGGCGTCTACAGTTCCATTGGAAAGAATAACCTTACACTTACCGCATATACCATCCCCTCCACATATACTGTTAATGTAGATATTCGCACTATGTGCAGCATCTAGAACGGTACTACCCTCATTGACCTCGACATTTTGATCATTAGGTAGGAAATGTATTTTATATGTATTACTGTTATCTGACATGGTTTTTTTCTAGTGGAAAAAAAGGCATGGTAGTATAAAAATCCTTAACCTGATAAAACCTGTAACTTTAATCAGATAATGCTTTGACTACGCTACCTGACAATGGTTAAGTGATTAATTCCAGGTGCTCTTAAGGTACGTTGGTAATCCTGAGGCCTCTTTAGGGCCAACCAGCGCTTCCCATTTTGTTTTTTCCTGAATCTTTGCCGATAATATAGCTACAAGGCCGGGGACTATGAGCTTCTTATGGTTTACTTTTTCCTCTACCTTTGTATCAGACATAGCCTTTGCAATTACATCCTCATTGAGTTTGTCACCAGAGTATGCGGTAAGTACAGAAGTACCCTCGGTTCCGACAGCAAGTATATATGCCGGTATGCGACTGGCTTCCACTTCTCCCTCAACTGTGTAATATGTCAGTGAGAAGTTTGTAGTAAAGAGAACAGGTGAATTCTCATTGACCTGGCCAACTTCGTAAAGTTTCGGCTCTACCTGTACAGGTTTTTGCGGATCGGTAAAGATGTTTTGACGTACTGTCAATAATGGCATAATCTGCCACGGTTCACATGCATTAACCATGACTATTCCTGCATACTTTGCTATGAAAACACTTGCACTGGCTACCTCCTGGGCAGGCTCGTAGCTTGGCATATACGTTATAGCCGGATAACCTAATTGTCGAAATGCTTTCTTCAAAGCAGCTCTTCTTATTTTAGTTAAACCTTGTAATATCTCTTTTGTGCTTTCAGAAACCTGGTTTAATACAATATCTGTAACTCCGGCTTCCTTTATTTTCTCTGTCATGTCTGCCAGCTCTTCCAGAGTAGAAGCGCTTATTGACATCGGACAGCTCTTCTCTTTAGCGATAGCAGTCATAGCTTCCCAATTGTCACTGTTCGCACCGAAAATCAGTGGTTTCTTGTCAGCACAAGTTTCTACGGCAGCTTTCATGTTTTCTGCTGATTTGCTTTCTAATATAAGGGACAAGTGCGTATTTTCACTGACCTGTTTGGCCCTGTCTGCAAACTTAGATGCATCTCCACTCTTATTGAGAAGCGCAATTAGATCAATCTCTATTTCAGTTCCCACACGGGTAAACTTCAGGCCATTAATTTTGTTTAATCTTTCAGTGAATGCGGCATCATCCAGATCGTCACTCAAAGTTACAGCAACTCCGGTCGGGTTATAAAATTTTTCATCATGTCTGAATAGTACGTTTTCTTCACCAATGCCTATCTGTTTATCGCCTGATCCAATTGATACAAGCTTAATTGGTGGGGCCGATGCTGCACCAAGAATACCTTTTGCTTCCTCACTTACGTCAGGGCAATCCTTCAACTCGGCTTTCTTTTGTGCAAGTTGCATTGCAAATGCTAAACAAGTTGCTCTTCCGCATTTTTTACAGTTTGTTTTTGGGAGAAGTTTAAAAATCTCAAGACCTGTCAGTGCCATATGTCCTATCCTTTATGATATTGTAAAATTTTATAAATCGCCTTTGTTTTTAATTATCTTGCTGATTAGCCCATAACTGACCGCTTCATCAGCTGACATCCAGTAGTTTCTTTTTGTGTCATTCTCTACTTTATCAAACTTCTGGTTTGTTTCATCGGCTATCATTTTGTTAATCTTTTCACGACATTTTAATATCTCGCTTGCCTCTATTTGTATGTCTGACGCAGTACCATGCACACCTGTGGATGGTTGATGAATCAGTATCCTGGAATTAGGCAGACTCACTCTATTCTTCTTCTCCGTACCAAGAAGGATTAATGCTGCCGCACTTGCAACAACACCTGCACAGATATTTATGACTTTTGGTTTAACAAACTTCATCATATCATAAATTGCAAATCCTGCGTCAGCATCGCCTCCGGGAGAATTAATAAATACTTTAATCTCTTTATCCGGATCATCCTGTTCCAACAGAAGAAGCTGTGCGATTACACTCTGAGCCATCTTTTTATTAACCTCGTCTGTAATCATGACGATACGGCTCTTTAAAAGCTTTTCGCCTAACGAATCCTGCTTCTTCTCTTCCTTTTCATCTTTGTCTTTCAAGTTTATGTTGTTCATGATTTTTGTAATTTCTTTCTTATTTAAAACATCGGATCCAATTTAAGAACAGGGTGGTCGACCTTTTGCAGATACTCCAAAACTTCCTCCTCTGTCTGCGCTATAGTTTCATCTGCAATTTTATTGATAAAATCATCCAAGCCAGCTGCTTCTGCTGCAGTAGTAAGCGCGTCAGCAATTTCTTCTTTTAGATGCTTTGGCATCCAGACCATTCTTGCAAGGCCACCGTCTCCTGATATAAATTTGCTGCTGCCCATGTAAAATTTACTATGGCCAACAAAACCAGGTGTCTGTATTCCACCTCCAACAGTTCCTGCAAGAGTTGAAAATTTCATTCCACATGGAGTCATTCCAGTGAAGTCCCTGTCAACAGTCATTATTCCATTTGTCAAAGGAAGCATAGCGGAGATACATTCGAAACAGCCGCAACTTGTCATGGGATTAGTCACCATACTGTACATGCTCACCTGTTCAAACTCTTTGTTAGACGCATTATAAAGGAAATCATTTGTACCTTCCCAGAGTCCCAGACTTTCGTCAATCGTTTTTCCCTTTTCAATAGGTTGATTAGGTCCGGTAGGTGTTATCTCATAACCCGCCTTTCCGTCAAGCCAACTGACAGCACCGCATAGTCCGGAACGCTCAGGAGATATTATACAGACGTGGCTAGGTGCAAAGCTCTGACACAGTGTACAACTGTAGAATTGATTAACTGAGGCGTCTGTCATGCCCAGCGCTCTATCATCACGCTCTGTAAACGCTTTCTTTACTTCATCTAATTTATTTTCAACTTCCTCTTTGCTTGTATATAGAGTGACTTGAACTTTGTCTAAGAGAGCACCATATTCTTCATGGTACTTTGAATGTATGATATTACCTAAGTGCTTAATTCTAAATCCTTTTTCAAAGGCATCTTTACTGATTCTGTGCCTGATTATATCCCTTTGCCCCATATGAAAGAACCCTTGTGCTTCGCCGAGGAAATGATGTGTTCGTCGTTCAAAGATAGGCTCAAAGTCAGATTGCATTTTACGACCTGATACTTCAACGTATACCCCCAATGGCTTGCCAGGTCCGATTTCCATCTCATCCATATCAGGGCCAACAACATTGATTTTACCGTCTTCAATCTCATCGTTATCCCTCATTACGACATATTCAAATGCCGGTGTACCGGGACCGCCTACCTCTATCTGCATGTCGTCTTTTCTTATTCTCTCACCCTCAAAAGCAGGACCATATGCAACAGGAATATCAACCTTCGCGGCAGCAACTTTCAATCCCCTGACTTCGATACACTTTTCAACAATTTTATCGTGAGTTATGAGCGGTACGACATGCTCGTATGTACATACACCAGTTGGTAATATTTCCGGGATGTCAGTGTCGGCAATTGTAGGGAAGCCGTAGTTTATGGCTCCGGCAGCATTAGCATACTTTTCGTCATCGACCTCTCCCAATGCCATTACAAATGCGAAAATTCTATTCTTGTTATAAAGCAGGTTTCTTGTGAAATCTGCAGGTTTTATACCACCAAATGAGAGAGCCGCCTTGTTGGCAAAACCAAGTGAATATATAGTTGATGTGATGTTCTTCCCGAAAGGTACCAGTCTTGTTTCCCATCCCAGCTGTACTCCCTCTTCATCAAGCTGTTCGGCAAACGATTTACCATCAGTGTTGCCTGAAATGAATATATACAGGTTCTTTTCCTGCAGTTCGCGGGCAATTTGCACAGCAATCTCGTTTGTTGGCGCGGCACCTACTACTGCCGCAAACCCGGGTGCTGTACCATCAACAAACTCTATACCTCTTTCACGCAATATTACATCCGCAGCTGCACCCAGCCATATGCCGTCGACGGGATTTGGACCGATAAGGTATTTACATGCCTCTATTACCTCTTCTGCAAAAAGGGTAGCTATGCCAGCATCAAGAGCCCAACCAAGATACGGAAGAAAAATCTTTTCTTCAGGTACTGGCGGCAGCAATGCTCTAGCATGTCCAAGCGCCTCTTCACAATCTCCGAGTGTCTTCACTTCAAAGGCAGTAGCAGAGTAAATTATGGGCAGATAATAACCGGTATCAGGATATTCTACCTTTGTATCTTTTCCCTTTGATTCTATCGCTTCTCTTAATTTCTCTTCTGCCTGTTTTACTATACTGTGCGCGCCCCTTATGGCAGCAGTGGCAATTATTCTAGACATGTGTAAATACTCCTATTGAATGTTAATCTTTTATATGGTTAGCATTAGTAAAATCAGATTTGCAACTCTTATCAGTCAATTGAAAGCGCTCTTCTGTCTTCC
>CAYTLC010000012.1:0-26382 GCA_964438395.1 uncultured Candidatus Scalindua sp. | reverse complement strand
CCGCCATCAGCAACGATAACTTCAATACCGGGAATATCTATCACCGTCTCAAGGCATTGACTAATCGTCTCTTCCTCATTAAACGTGGGTATTATTACGGAGATTTCTATTGTTGGCATAATTAATTATGTATTACTTAAGAAAGCCATACTTGAAGATGGTATATATGATTTTTACACCCGCACGCACTGTCCCTGAAAATGTACCGGTTATCTTTGATTTACCAATCCGCTTTCGATACCTTACAGGCACTTCCACTATCCTCAGCCCTTTCTTCAACGCCTTAATCTGCATCTCAACAGTCCATCCAAAGTTTTTATCTATCATGTTTAAGGCAAGCAGGTCTCTGTATTTAATTGCTCTGAACGGGCCAAGATCCGTATACTTGAAGCCCCAGAATAACCGGATTAAGAAGGTCGCCAGTTTGTTGCCGAAGATCGCCTGCGGCAGTAACGCGCCCCTTTCTCTTTCACCTGACATTCGGGAGCCTATAACCATATCTGCGTTATCGTTTATTATTGGCTTGACCACGGTGTGTAAATCCTGGGGATAGTCACTATAATCAGCATCAAGAAACACTACAATATCAGTATCTTGCTTAAGAGTTGATATTCCTCTGAGGCATGCAGCGCCATAACCTTTCAGCGACTCCAGTATAATATTTGCTCCAAGCCCTTTTGACACTGTAACAGTATTGTCACTGCTGCCATTGTCGACAACAATAACTTCTTCAACTATTTCACCGGGAATGTCATTAAGCACCTGTCCGATAGATTCCCCCTCGTTCAGGGCAGGAATGATAATGGAAATTTTTGGATTGTGACGCATGGATGTCTAAACATTGATAACGTTAATTATGCGAAGCGCGGAGAAGGACATGTTGCGCATCTCGTCGCTTAATAACTCGCAACTTGTAACACGTGACACGCAACCCGTAACTTACTCTACTATTATGCCGGCATACCCTACTACTTGTTTGTAATCACCGGAAGCTTCGCCACTGGTTTCGTACTTGATTAGCTCAGCCTTTGCGGCATCCCGTTCTTTGGAACAAACCATCATTGAAATTACGGGACTGACACCGCACATACTGATGTCCTGATCACGAACGACTCTGTAAAGCCCTTCCTCTCTTAAAGCAACAATTTCTGCTATTGCAGATTTATCTTTCTTATCAGCAGACTGCTGAGACTCATAGTGGGTCATATCAGATGAGGCGACAACAAGCGTATCAGGCCTTATTTTTTTAAGTACATCGCCAATAGATTTACCAACTGTACTCAAATCCTCAAAATTGCCAGACCTGACCACAATAACAACAATCTTAACCTGTGGATTACAATATTGAAGGAAAGGTAATATAACTTCTGCGGAGTGCTCGTTTTGATGGGCTGATTTATCTTTCTCAAGCAGTTCACATCTGCTCAGTATCTCATTAACCAGTTCTTCGTCTATTGATGTATCACCAAGCGGCGTTCGCCAGAGCCCTTCCGGCCAGACGGAGAAAGATGCCCCGCGGCCCGTATGGTTTGGTGCAAGGATAACAACGGTATCCGGCACTTCGATCCTGGAAAAAACATTTCCCATTACGCGTCCGGAGTACACATATCCCGCATGTGGAGAGATTGCACCCAGGGCTTTTTGCTTTTCCGGACACTCTTTAAGAAGCGTTTTAAGTGCACTCTCTAACTCTTCTTTATTTCCGGGGTAGAAGCTTCCTGATGCGATTGGCGATCTATACATTTTTCCAGATCCTTCCGGATTTCCTGCGAAAGCAGGGGTTTTTCACCTCCTTTTCAGGAGGACTCCAACTGTTTTTTTTGCTCTCTGTAGCAGGAAACGAAACGTAATTGAGTCTATCAGTGATTTATATTTGTGTCAAAACCTTTTATCTGGTAGAATGATTGCTTGAATATTTTGTGTAAGATAACTCAATCTGCAATTTACCCGCATTGAACCCATGTTCTAATGTTTTTACCATGCCGGCGCAGTTTCTTACGTTAACTCTTTTGCCATTAAATTAATTAGATATGACAACAGCACTTGCCTTATTGTCCGGCGGACTGGACAGTACCCTGGCCATACACGTAATCAAAAAGCAGGGCATCGATGTTATTGCCCTGACTTTTACCACCGTTTTTTGTCTCTGCACATCCAAAGGTAGTTGTAAGCTGGAAGCGGTAAAGGTTTCTGAAAAACTCGGAATACCGGTTAAGGTTATAAATACGACCCATAGTTTTTTGAAGATCGTAAAGAAACCAAAACACGGCTATGGCAAAAACATGAATCCCTGTATTGACTGCCGCATAAATATCTTCAGGGCAGCCGGTGAATACATGAAGGAGATCGGGGCAGACTTTATCATAACGGGAGAGGTGCTTGGACAGCGTCCTATGTCTCAGAGAAAAGAGGCAATGAAGACAATTGACAAGGAGGCCGGATTAACAGGACTCGTTTTAAGACCTCTTTGCGCAAAACATCTTGAGCCCACAATTCCTGAAAAAACCGGACTGGTAAACAGAGATGAATTGCTCGAAATTAAGGGCCGTTCACGAAAAGACCAGATACAGCTCGCAGACATTTTCGAGGTAACGGATTATCCATGCGCGTCCGGAGGGTGTCTATTAACAGACCCGGAATTTGCCAACAGGATGAAGGACTCGGTCAATCACGGAGACCCCGGAGTAAATGAGGTTAGTCTATTAAAGGTAGGAAGGCATTTTAGAATTGATGACAAAACCAAGGTTGTCGTCAGCCGCAATGATGAGGAAAATTCTGTGGTAGAAAGGCTGGCAACAGTTCATGATTTCTTGTTGGAGATGAAGGATATAACCGGACCGTTGGCCATTATAAGAGGTGAAATTAACGAAGAAAAACTGAAGATCGCTGCACAGCTGACAGTAAGAAGCAGTAAGGCGAAATCTGATCCAACTGCTGACGTAATAATATCAAAAGCTCAAGAGGGCTCTATGCAGAGGGTACTGAATGTCCCTAAAATTGATCCGGATTTTGCAAGAGAGTTAATGATAAAGAAATAAATTAATCTCTTACCGCATCAATTATTGAATTATCATTGCATACTCACCGCGCAATTTTTGTTGGGGAAAAGCGAAAAATTTTACCCAAAACACCCCAAACACCCACTTTACAATCAACAAAGAACCAATGTCATACTAATTTTTTTTTTCACTTCTATATCCAAAATTTGATCACTATGGGGAAGGGCATAACTCAGAGCGATAATACTTTAATCCCTTGATATAAAAAGAATTATATTCTCTACCTCTTCTAATCCCTATGTCTTTGTTCTTCAAATCAAAATATTTATTATATATGTTTTAAAAAATAAACTAAAGATTGGCCTCTCCCGTGCGATGATAGGCTTATGTCGTTGTAAGGAGGCATAAAACAAGTACCTGAAATAACATCTTGACATATTTTTATTTTAAATTAGAATTCATGGAAGTTTCAAAATTTAAAGTAATTGCATACTATATATAGTACCCATCATTTACATTACTCGAATATGAACAATACTCACCAACCATTTTTTGGAATACCGTTAACCAAGCTCGAAGATTTCCTACAGGATTCGATATACTTCAGAGATACCAGAGCTCGTACGCGTTTTCCAAGCTTAAGACATGGAGAGGATAGTAACGGGAATGAAAGACTATATGTTTTTGATAGATTTTTAATGCATCATGATTATGTAATACAAAAAGCATCAGGAAGAAGATTTGTTGAAATAACAAAGGATAACAATGAAATTCATAGAAGTGGCAACGTCATCCCCGGTGCAATGACTGTTTCAAAAATAATTCTTCCTCTCGAGATACTGATGCCGGAACTGGAAATACACAATGTCAGCATTAAATTCACCAATTCATCAATTTACGATGAGAAAACGAAAGATGTTTTTTCTTTTCAATTTGTAAGCCGTGAACAGATACAAATTAACGTAAATACATACCAGGCCCAGGAAACAGTTGCTAAAACCGTTATTACGGGTAGGATCAACCCCTTCAGAGAAAAAACGACTAAGGTCAAAGAAGAGGATGTTAATGAAGCAAAGCTGAATACTGTTCGAGAATATCTAGGCACTTTGGCAGTTGAGGGTGAAGCATATATACAGAAAGACGTTTACAGAGACTATACGTACCCACTTTCCTACATTGCCACGTTACCGTCCGCTGCGATTGTCACACAAATGGAAGGGGATGGAGGAATGATAAACATGTTAAAAATGGATTTTGGCAATGTCGATATGATACCCATAACTGATGAAAAAGGACCCGTAGTAAAACTGGAAAGGGCAAGACAGAGAACCTCTTTTAATAAAATAATAACAGAAATTGTAAACGGGGTTGTCACATATTATCGGGGACTTGCTATAGTCAACCCGGTTGCCAGTTTCAGAAACCCCGCAAAATAACAACCTTATGGATTCATCATTCCGCATCGTAAGAAACATCTGCTTCCATATCATCCTTCTTTTCGCCCTGTTTCTAACGTTCCCGGGTTGCACCAATCATTCCCCAATATCAAATACAAATATATACGAAATAAAAATAAATGACAAAACGTCTCATGCGGAAGTTGCTTTTACTCGAAAAGGCCGTACAATAGGCTTGATGTTTCGGGAGGCATTAGACAAGGATCACGGAATGTTGTTTATTTATCCACAAGAGCAAAGTTTATCATTCTGGATGAAAAATACGAAGATCCCTCTTTCGATTGCCTTTATAAATTCTGAAGAGGTAATTACACAGATAGATTCTATGACCCCCTACAGCTTAATGAGTCATACATCAAAGGATAAAGTGAAATATGCTCTTGAAATGGAGCAAGGCTGGTTTGGTAAAAATGGAATTAAGGTCGGGAGTAAGGTTGGCCTTTCCCCTGAAATTAGAAACTTAAAAACGGAGTAAATATGAAGGCCCGGTAGCTTTCATATCACAGCTTTAAATTTGCAAATTTAACTTTAATACTTAATGTCGGTTTTTCTTATACATGGAAACTATGAAAGCAATAATTTTTGATCTTGATGATACGCTATACGATTGCACGGGCTCGCTACTTGAAGCATCCCGAAAACGTGCTGCAAAGGCAATGGTTGATGCAGGATTGCCGTGCACAGAAGAAGAAGCATATTTAATGCAAAAAGAAATTTCAGAGACGCATGGCCCTTATTTTCCTGTCTTCAATGAAATAGCAAGTAAATACAATAAAGGCAACGACTTCATCAGCGCGGCTCTGAAGACATATAATAGTAATGAGGTAACGGACATAAAGCTCTTTCCGGATGTAGTGCCAACGTTAGAAAGATTAACTCAGGAAAAATATAAGCTGTTCCTGCTAACAACAGGACTCCACGAAAGGCAACATAAAAAGATAGAGTTGTTGGGACTGAAACCTTACTTTGATGAAATAATAATTAATGATCAGGAAGTTGGTCTATTAATGGAAGACTGCTTTGAGGCAATCGTGAGAAAGTATTCATTAAGCCCTCAGAATGTTATTGTCGTTGGAGACCGGGTAAGGGAAGAACTGAGAATTGCAAAAACCAAAGGCATGGTAACTGTCCAGATGTTACATGGAAGATTTAAGGAAGAAACCGCTTATGACAGTTCAAACAAACCCGATTACAAGATAAAACGATTTTTTCAGCTACCGACTCTGCTCAAATTGAAAGATATTGGAAAAACTCATGATACACTGAAGATGTTAGCCTTTGGTGGCGGCACGGGTCTCCCAATTGCACTTGAAGGCATGAAAACATATAGCGAAGATTTAACGGCAATTGTAACCGTAACAGACTCCGGCAGAAGTTCAGGCGTCATAAGAGAAGAATACGGTATTTTACCCCCCGGTGATGTAAGAAACTGCCTGGTAGCACTTTCTGAAACAGAGGAGCAGGAAAAAGATTTATATCAGCTTTTTCAATACCGGTTTGATAAAGGATCACTTAACGGAATGAGTCTAGGCAATCTATTAATGGCGGCATTAACGGATTTAACCGGAAGCTTTGACCTTGCCATTAAAAAAGCAAGCAAGATACTGGCGATCAAAGGAAAGGTTCTGCCTTCCACGCTTACCAGTACTCACATTTGTGCCGAATTAAAGGATGGTTCAATTGTAGAAGAAGAGTTGAATGTACGCGGTCTCAATAAAGCACCGATAGAAAGGCTCTTTCTGAAAACAAACGATACCAAATGTCCGCCAGACGCAATTAGTGAAATTGAAAAAGCAGATATAATCGTAATTGGACCGGGAAGCCTTTACACAAGTATCATATGCAACCTTCTTGTCGGTGGTGTTAAAGAAGCATTACAGAACACAAAAGCAGTAAAAATATATCTCTGTAATATCGTCACACAGCCGGGACAAACAGATAATTACACTGCATCGGACCACATCAAGGCAGTCACAAGATATCTTGGTGAGGGTGTTTTAGATTATGTGCTTGTTAATAACAATTTCCCACGTAAGGAAATAATTGAAAAATATAGAAAAGAGGGAGCTGACATTGTCGCCCTTGATGAAGATCTGGAAAACAATAATGTTGCGGTAGAGGTTACCGATTTAATTGAAAACCTGGATCAAAAAAGAATCTTGTGGGAGAAGCAGGATCTGATAAGGCATGATCCTGAGAAACTGGCAGATTCTATCTGCAGGATTTTTGCTAAATTATCACTCTCTGGCACTGAACGTAATTAAAACACACACATGTCCAAACTCATATCTCTGATATCGACCCGGGTTGAAGCAATCATATTTGACCTGGACGATACCCTATACGATTGCAGCGGAACGCTTGTTTTAAAAAGAAAAAAACTTGCCGCAAAAATCATATCAAAAGCGATCAAATGCTCCGAGGCAGAAGCGTTAAAATTACAATTAGAGCTTGAAGACCGCCTTGGTCCAAAGGCGGATATTGCAAGTGAAATCGCCAGTTTATACAATCTTCCGGAAGAGTTTTGCAAAGAAGTCACTAATACCATTAATACCCTGGAAGTAGAAGGTGCCATTTTATTCCCGGACACCATGGATTCTATTAACGAACTAAAAAAAATTGGCTATAAGTTATTTCTAGTTACCTTCGGCAATAGAAAGATGCAGGAAAAAAAGATAAAAGTCCTTGGCCTTGAAAGAGCATTTGACGAAATAATCATAACAGAAAATCCACGGGGAAAGGAAAAATGCTTTAAAGAAATTTTAACTAAGTATGATTTAGAACCAGAACAGGTTCTATGTGTTGGAGATAAGATTAAAGACGAAATAGAAGTAGGGAAGGGGCTTGGTATGTCTACCGCGTTAATGAAACATGGCAGGCACTACCATTTCTATAAATCTGAAATCAATGAAGAAGAACCTTATCTGCATATTACTAAAGTTTCAGATCTTTTGGAAAATGACTAGGATTAGGGAATTTCGGGTATAGAAACCCGGCACATCATTTCATCTTCAGCAATAAATAATAGTCGCTGTCCCTATTATTAGGAAAGTGATTCAGGTAATAATTTTAAAAGAGACTTGAATTTTATTAACAATTTTACTATATTCCAAAATCACTAAAAAATAATTTCTTATCATCATCTCACCCATCATTTGAAGTTAGGGCTGAGGTAGAAACCCGATTGCAGTCGGTATTAAATGGAGAAGGATTTATGGAAAATTTTAACCCACAAGCTGTCGAACTAAACGAAAACTTACAACGTGATAATGCCAATGTCCTGAATATGTTGTCCGCACGTGGTAAGGGAATATTTTTTCCAAAAAAGGGAATCCTGGGTCAGTCTGCGGATGCTAAGGGGAAGGAAATTAATGCCACGATTGGAATTGCACTTGAAGAGGACGGCTCACCCCTGCGCCTGGGATGCATCGACAACCTGATCGATGTGGAACCGGCGGCGGCCTTCCCATATGCGCCGAGTTTCGGACGGCCTGACCTGAGATCGAACTGGAAAACAATGATCTACGAAAAGAATCCCTCCTTGCAGGGAACTGAGATCAGCAGTCCGGTCGTGACCTGTGCGTTGACCCATGGTCTCAGCATGTCGGCCTATTTATTTGGGGATGAAGGTGACCAATTGATTACTCCGGATCTTTATTGGGGGAACTACCGGCTTATATTTACAAACACTTACGGCGTCGGGATCGAGACCTATGAAACGTTTGAGGGTAACGGATTTAACGTTGCCGGTCTCCGGGAAGTATTGCTCGGCTCAACCGCGAAGAAATGCCTCGTGTCCCTGAACTTTCCGAATAATCCTACCGGTTACACGCCAACCGTTTCAGAAGTTGCGAGAATACGAGACGTGTTGGTCGAGGCTGCAGACAGCGGACGGGATATTGTCGTGTTGATCGACGATGCCTATTTCGGATTGGTATACGAGGAAGGTATCACCAGGGAATCGATCTTCGCTGCATTAGCCAACGCCCACGAGCGCCTGCTGGCGGTAAAAATTGACGGCGCGACGAAGGAAGATTATGTTTGGGGGTTTCGTGTCGGCTATCTCACGTATGGGATAAAAGGCGGAAGCAAATCGGTTTACGAGGCACTCGAGGCGAAAACGGCGGGTGCTATACGCGGCACAATCTCGAATAGTTCAAATCTATCACAGTCGCTGCTGAATGCTGCCTATAAGGACGAGAATTATAACCGGCAGAAACAGGAGAAATACCTGACATTGCAACGCCGGTACATCAAAGTGAAGGAGATTTTGTCAACACACCCTGAGTATCAGGAGTATTTCACCGCCCTACCCTTCAATTCCGGTTATTTTATGTGTTTGAAGCCGGTCGCTGTGGATCCCGAGAAAGTCCGTCAGATTTTGCTGAGTGACTATTCCACGGGCATCATCGTTGCCAGTGGCGTCATGCGTCTGGCGTATTCGTCCACTCCGTTTGACTTGCTGGAGAAGTTGTTCGACAACATCTTTCAGGCATGCCAGAAAGCGAAAGCCTGAGCTACAGCAGTTGCACCGGTTATTGTAACCGGGAGCAGGTCGTATATGGCAATCGTATATTCTCAATAGATCGAAATCAAGAGATGGGAGATTGGGGTCGGACCGAGACAATATCCTGTTAACATAATAGGCAAAACCAATAGAAAGTCGCTGTCTCTATTATTCCCCTATTTTTTTCGGTGCTTACTTAACTCAGCGCGTCTTATCTTTGTCCACTATCTCGCCCGGCAGTGTTCCCAGCCCCGGCCAGATCTTTCTTCCCGGATAAATCGTTGTATTTATACCGGTATGAACTTCGTCTGCAATTATAGCCCCAAGCTTTCTTCTGTCTGTATCAACCGGCTTCCCCTTCACTGCAGATCTTACATTTTTGTTATCATGTTTTAAGTTAGCCGTTATTGTCCCGGCACCTAAATTACTATTATTACCTATAACACTATCACCTATGTAAGAAAGATGAGGTACTTTTGCATTATCCATAATTATACTGTTCTTTATCTCTACTGCCTGCCCGATATGGCACCCGTTTCCGATAGAGGTGTTTCCCCTTAAAAAACTGTTAGGTCCTATGCGGCAGTTCTCACCAATAACCACATTTCCTTTTATATATGTCCCGGACAGGATTTCCGTTCCTTTGCCTACTTTCAACTTACCCTTTATGGTAACGTTTTTTTCTACTTTTCCCCTTATGTCTCTCATCGTGTCACTCTTTATTTCAGAAACCAGGGTGTTATTTGCTTCAATCAAATCCCATGGATAACCCACAGAGAGCCAATGTCCTTTTGTCTTTTCGCATATAATTTTCTCTTTTTTAACAAGCATATTTATATAGTCAACTATTTCGTATTCACCTCTCTGGCTTTTTTTAAGCTTAAAATCAAACACTGATTTATCAAAAACATACAGTCCCGTATTCGCAATATCAGAAACAAACTTTTTGGGTTTTTCAACAACCTTCTTAACCTCTTTACCATTTACAACAAAGACGCCAAATCTGCCCGGGTTCTCAACTTCACATCCCAAAACGGCATATTTGTGTTTTAAGCACGCCCTTATGTCTCTCTTAGAAAATATATCATCTCCGCCTATAACAATAAATTTGTCCTTAATCAACGGTTCAACATATTTCAGTGCATGCCCTGTTCCCAATTGTCTCTTTTGCTCAACATATCTTATTTTCAACTTCCCATACTTGTGACCAATTTCATTTTGTATCATCTCTTTCTTATATCCAACTATCACGATAACTTCGTTAACCAGTCCCTGCATGGCATCGAGATTGTGCTTTATTATCTCCTTATTCATTACCTTAAGCAGTGGCTTAGGCATTGTTAACGTTAAAGGCCACGTCCTTGTACTTTTTCCCGCAGCCATTATTACCGCTTGTATCATATCAGACACCTATCTCTTTCTTCATGGCTATTGCAATATCATTTGCCATTTTTTTGATCTCTCTTTTGTCTTCGCCTTCAATCATAATTCTGCATAGATTCTGTGTTCCTGAATACCGGACAAGGACTCTCCCTTTTTTTCCTAACTGTAATTCAGCACTCTTAATATCTTTATTTACTTTCAGCTTGTTAATATCCTTTTTCTCCTTAACCACAACGTTAACAAGTACCTGCGGTAGAGACTTCATGCATCCTGCCAGCTTACTAAGCTTTTCGCCGCTCTCTTTCATTACTCTCAACAGCTGTAAAGCGGAGATTATTCCATCTCCTGTGGTTGTATAATCTGAGAATAATATGTGCCCCGACTGCTCACCTCCCAAAACATAACCTTTTTTCCTCATCTCATCAACAACATATCTATCGCCAACCTGCGTCTTAACAACTTTTATATTTTTCTTTTCCATCGCAATATCAAAGCCTTTATTAGCCATGATAGTTACAACAACATGATTTTTCTTTAACGTTCCACTCTCTTTCATTTCAATTGCACATATCGCGATAATATGGTCACCGTCAACGCTTCGTCCTTTTTCGTCACAAACAATTACTCTGTCCGCGTCTCCGTCCAGTGCGATCCCAATATCCGCCTTTTTCTTTTTTACAACCTCCATCATCTTTTCCGGATGTAAAGCACCGCAATCTAAATTTATGTTCAAACCATCCGGCTTGTCATTGAGCACAATAACTTCCGCTCCAAGCTCACTAAAAATATGTGGAGCTGTATTGTATGCCGCTCCATTTGCGCAATCCAGCACAATTTTTAACCCTTTAAGGCTCATACTTTTTACAGAAGCTTTTACAAATTCTATATATCTTCCTTTCGCATCTTCAACCCTGTACGCTTTTCCAATCAAATCTCCCTTAACATGTTCAGTCTTTACTTCTTCAGATAAAACGTATTTTTCAATCTCATCCTCAACAATATCCGGTAGCTTATATCCATCTTCACTAAAAATCTTTATCCCATTGTCTTCGGCAGGATTATGTGAAGCGCTAAGTACAATTCCGGCATCTGCATTCAACGATTTAGTTAGATGTGCAATAGCAGGCGTTGGCATAGGACCGACAAGTAAAACATCGGCACCTACCGAGGCGATACCTGAAGATAACGCGTTTTCCAGCATATAGCCACTGAGCCTGGTATCTTTTCCTATGACAAATTTAGGCTTTTCCTTTCCACATTTCTCTTTAAAAACATGGGCGACGGCTTTGCCAACATTCAATACCACTTCAGGAGTCATCGGGTAAGCATTAGCAGCTCCTCTTATTCCGTCTGTTCCAAACAATTTTCCCATTTACATTCGCCTATATTAAAACAATGACTATTGCCGGTTTTTTTAAACTAATTAATCTTATATTTCTGTAATTTGACATGAACGTTAAATACCGATGGGCAGTATGCCCGTTTGATAAGTAATTATAGAGGCAGGACACCAAGAAGGAATAACAAAGCAGAAAAGGCTAGAATTGAAAGGCACTCACTTCAAAAAGCAAGTGCCTTCCAATTTAGCTTGTAAAAATTGAAAACTAATCACAACTTAGAAACGCTAACTATCGTGAGGTTGCTACGTAATATACGTCTAACTTACACAGAAGGCTCAAGACAAAATATATACTTACACCATGTCTTTGAATTTTTTACCTACCTTAAAGCCTACTGTCCTGCTGGCCTTGACCTTAATTGGTTCTCCTGTTTGAGGGTTTCTTGCCGTTCTGGCTTTTCTTTTCTTTACCGAAAAAGTACCAAACCCTATCAGCTGAACATTTTTATCTTTCTTTACACCTTTGGCAATACCACATAATACGGCGCTTACAGCTCTCTCGCCCCCGGCTTTTGATGTCCCTAACTCTTTTGCTACTGCCTCAACTAATTCTTGCTTATTCATAAAACCCCCCTTCTAAAAAGGAAAAAGACCCAAAATATATAACGTTAACAACCCCTGCTACATTGCCATTCCAATTATTATACCTTCAAATACAAGTTTGCCATTTACTATCCCCTGTACGTCAAAAATTGCTCTTCTGTTTCTTAGTTCTGAATTCTTTGCGACAATGATCAATTTATCGCCCGGAAGCACTTTCCCTCGAAATTTAACCTTGTCTATACCACCAAAACCAAAAAACTTTTCTGTTTCAATTGAACTCTTAAAATAATAGGTGCACAATTGCGCGGCAGCTTCCACCATTAATACACCAGGCATAAGAGGGTTGCCGGGAATGTGCCCACGCACCCAGAATTCGTCTTCTTTTACATCCTTATATCCGATAATTAATTTGTTCTCAGGTTCAAACTTGAGTATACCGCTTAACTGCTCTATCTCGTAACGATGTGGTACTATCTGCCTGATACGATCAATATCAGCAGCTATCTCATTTAAATCAATTGTATCTATATCTACGAGGAATTTCTGCGGCATTGCGAAATACTATTATTAAGATATATTTTTGTCAATAAAAAATTATAAATTAAAAACCTGCTCGTGTTGATTATTACTTATAATCTAAAAGATATGGTAGCGGCGCAGGGACTCGAACCCCGGACCTACGGATTATGATTCCGCCGCTCTAACCAGCTGAGCTACACCGCCACAAAGAAAGGCTCCTGCTATAGGCATCTGCAACTGTACCTTAGCAGAACGGAATAGTATACATTATATATCCTATAGATCAAGCCGTTAATTTGTCGCAGCAACAGGTAATAGCGGTACAAACGGAAAAAGACATGTGCTATCTGTAACGTCGCTGCTATTTGAAAAATGCATGTCCTACCTTTTCATCTTCGCTAATTCTTTTTTAACCTTTTCAACCTTCGGGCCAAAGTTACTTCTGCCATATTGATCCAGTTGTTTGTCATACTTATAACTCCTTGCAGAAGCCAGTCCCAAACCATCACCCTGTACCCCGTATTCATATACCATGATTACCTCCTGCCGGGTATCAACCAGATAAAAAGGCTCTCTGTTGTTTGCCCGGTTACCTACCACCGCAAATACGTGTTTTGCACCCGCGCCGCCATCGCCTTGAGCAACTACGTAGTCAGGAGAGGTTTTAATAAGTACAAGCACAAGCAATACAATAACTACTCCCAGCAGGATCGTGTTTAATCCGTATTTCTTAAGCATCTTCACCTCCAAAGTTTATGTTCATATTTCAGATGTTTTTAGAAAATGAAAAACTGATATTACGGCCCATACGTTGGAAATCGAACTTCTGCATCTCTCTTTCCCTTTGTAAAGGCACGGGCCTCTTCCTCTTCCCTGATCAGGATGGTAGGTTTTATGAGTATAATCAGATTACCTGCCTTGGTAATATCCCGGTCAAGCACATCACTGGAAAACAGTCTTTTAATTATTGGAATCTTGGAAAGAATTGGAACGCCTTTTGACGTTTTGGTTTCTGAGCTTGTGCCTAAACCACCAATCATAAGGATGCCTTTGTCTGGAACAGAAACCGTAACTGATAATTCCTGCTTGACGGTTTGCGGCCGTTGTATTGTATTGGCAGCCACTGCTGCAGTAGTACCACTTTCGGCCTGCCCAACAGTATTAAACGTAACGTTATTTCCGTCAGGAAATGTTACAGTAGTAATGACCGGATGTACTTCCAGGGAAACATATTTCCTGTCAGCGCTGACAATCGGTCTTACGCTAAATGTGGTGCCACTGTCTATTTCTTTCATCACAGGCTGTGGCGTCTGGCTCACAATTGTAAAACTCTCTACATAATTTACCGTTGTAACCACCTTAATAGTACCTCGTTGTGTATTGGACAGGGTTATCTTGGGCGCAGTTACTGTCTCTGCTTCGTCACTCTCCTGCACTGCCTTCAAAAATCCTTCAATGAATGAACCACCAAATATCTGATAAGTAAGGTTTAAGCCTGATGTTGTGCCTGTCGCTGCACCCAAACCAGTAGTGGAGCCGGTGTCTATAAACTTATTGGAACCATCGGAAAAGATACCTCCTCTTTCGGCGTCGTCTTGCCCTCTAAAGTCCGCAGAATCTATGTTGTGCCCGTAGGCCTCCAGGAAATTATCTGATACGGCAATAAATCGGGCCTCAATAGCAATCTGAAGATCTGCAGAAGACCTCAAGGCGGCAAGGAGCCCTTCTACACCTTTGTGTACACTTAGTTTATGAGTAACTACGATATCGCCCAGCATCCCTTCTCGTGCCGCTATCATGCCCTTGCCTCCACTTATAGACCATGATGCAGGTTCTATGGTACTGGTTATCAAATTAATAATCTCCTTTACCCTGTCAAATGTATCTCCTTCTGTAGATGTTCTTTGCTCATCAGGTTCAGTAGTCTGGCCAGTCTGTGTCATCAAGTCTGGCGCTCTGTCCTCCAGATTTATGAGTAAATCGCGGACATCATAGACCCTCAGCTCTAAAGGCTCTAAGGTAACATGCACTATATTGTCCTTCACTACATAGCTTAAATTCTCTGGTAATATATATTCCAATATCACAGAAAGAGGAACATCATTAAGTTTTATGTTTACGTTTGTATCCGGAGCTGCTTTGTCCAAAAAGAAATTCATTTTTGATTTTTCCTGTAGAAATGAGATTACGTCACGAAGTGGAGTATTGACAAACTCAATTGACAATCTCTCATTCAGTTTTGACTGCATTTCCTGAGAAATCGATTTCTGTAGCGGAGAAGGCGATTGTTTCAGCCTTTCAGTATGCTTGCGATTTTCTTCCAGCTTTTTTTCCGGATCTTCTTTCCGAGCTCTCCCCTTGATATCTTTCCACTCATCCTCTGTAGTAAACTGCATCAGATCATTATAAGGTATTGATTTTTCTTTTAGATTTTCAAAATATTTATTGCGTTCCCGTGCATCTACACGTTCTATTTTTGCTATTATCGTTTCATGCCTCATATCCTCCTGAAGCGCCTTCGCGTTTTCCTTTAAGGCGAGGGCAGCTCCATCATCGGGTCTTTCCCGCAAAATAGCATTGCTTATCTTGAGAGCGTCCTCATATCTTCCCTCTTTAGTCGCTCTCTTTGCATCTCGAATCAGTTGCTTCCGCATCTTATCCGAAATTGCCACAGGAATAACTTCTACCTGTTTTTTGGGTATCATCCTCTCTCCGCTTCGCCTGATGTCTCTCTTTTTTAGCACATCGGAAGAGTATGCATTCGTCTTCCTTGTTGTTTTTCTGCTTTCATCGTCCTGGTAAGAGTGTGGTAACACCAAATCTTTGTCACTTTCTACACTGCGTGATTGATTTGATGTAGTCTGGCAGGCACTTGTCACGAGGAGCAAACAAGCTATTACAGTTACGGAGATTTTTCCTTGAATGGTTTTCATATTTTTATGTAAACTAAATTTGTTCAGTATCCGCTTTCCGCTTCTTCTAAAACCGATCTTAAAGTTTCTATATTCTTTTCAAACGGTTTTTTTGCTTTATTTAAAACTTCCTGCTGCTGTTTTGTAAAGCCTTTTGTCTCGACTTCTTCCTTTGATACCGCAGGTCTTGCAATATCTTCTGCCTGTTCGTACGATTTTTCATCCTCTACTATGAACATTTTTTCATATTCATTCAGCCATAATTCATTAATATTGCCATTCGCATCTATAAGCTTAATCTTAGAAGTAGATTTCATATACGTCTCGCCGGGCACTATCCCGGTACCAACAAACTCCCCTGCTTCGTTCAGATTAACAATCTGCTTATTTAATGTTACCGGCCTTTGTGCATTATAGACAATATCCTGCAGTACGTAATTTGTCCTAAAATCGAGTATCTGTCCACCTACAATCTTTTTGTCACCAATTTTCTCTCCAACCCTTGTTGGAAACCCGTGTTCTTGCCATTGCCCATCTACCTCTTTTTTTATGCTTATATAGGCAATGCCGTCAGCAATACCTTTAAAAATAATTTCTGAACTACCTGTCTCATCAACTTCTTCAAATTGGACTATCACTTCTTCCACCTTTACCTCTTTTATCTTTGTTGGAGCGGCGAAGAGAGTTGATCGTTCAATTTGATTTGCCCAGGGAGAATCACTGGTTTTATTTGCTAAGCTTGATTTGTATATTATATTTTCTGTCTCCTTTGGGCCTGCGTGTTTGATAATAGACTCTACAGCATTAACCGCACTGAACACTCTCGACCGCATCTTCCCGCTTCTATACGGGGAAAGGAAGAAGATACAAACGACATTATATAAACAAAAAAGCAAAATCAAAGATAAAACTGCCTTAAACGCATAGCCATATATTTTTTCTTTTTGTACCGTCTGCATTATTAATTACCCATCTTAAACACTGTTTTTAGCCCTGTTTCATTATTCCTCATTCGCTGTAGCGACTCAAGATTATATCTTAAAATCCAGAACATATGCATCAATTACAACATCCACTATGGAGGGAGCCCGAAACTTTCTTTTCTGTGCGGACTGGCCAAATCGTGATGATTCCCCAGCCCCTTTCATCATCCGGAATCTATTTAGTTCTCCACCAATATTGACAGTATTTATCTCAAAAGGCAATTCCGATTTTAAGAGCTCATTCATTAATAAAAGCAGGCTTTCAACATTCATACTTACCTTTATAGTAAACGGAATAATATCATACAATTCAGAGGAAACACTCGTAGAAACCGCTCCCTCCCTTTCAAAACTAATACCTTCAAGATAATCAATTTTTAATTTGCCATTCAATATTATCTTTACTAACTCTTCAGTAATCCAAAATCTTTTCTGCTCCGGAACAATCTCTTCCCAGGTAGGAATTCCCGCATTCCATTGTTTAAATGAAAGTGCATTCTTGCCTGAGGGGATATCGCGATTTTTTATCTTGTCCAGAAGAGCATTCATTCCCTGAATATACCGATTCTCCCATAACGCCTCATCCCTAATCTCTTCCCCATTAACCACTTCAAAAAATTTTTCGAGATGCTCATCCCGTTCATGATAATAGAGCGCATATTCCTGTTGAACTTTCTTGATCGCTTCCAGTTTTTCCTCTTCTGCCTTTATCCATTTTTCATTGCGAACTTTATGTCCCTTTCGCTCGTATCTTTCTAATCTCGTCAGTAACCTCTCCATATTCTTCATTTTTTCACTGTTTCTTGACTGGAATGGGCTTACAATACAGAAATAAAAAACAATTACAAAAATGACTCCTCCCCCTATAGAGATCCAGAACTTGTTTTTTTTAATGTCTGTAATATCCATTTAGCTATCCATTCCATTAAATAAGAAAGACAGGAAAAGGTGTTAATTTAAATTATCTACTATACATTGCAATTCAAAGCTTATCGGTGCACTCTTTATATCACCAACCATATCTTTTTTGTCCGGAACCGCGACATGATGTACCGAGCCCTGCACTAATCGTACATCGCTAAAAGCAGGTATGTTTTGATCAGACAGGGTTAAATTTGCTATGGGGGTTTTAACTTTTTCCTCTATATAAGATACCTCAGGAGCATAACTCTCGCCCTTTATCCGGATAATCAACACTTCCTTTGACGTATCAATACTTTTAGAGGCGGTTGCTTCTTTTTCCCCAAAAAAATCTTTACTGCTTCTCCTCTCCTTTTTATCCGCTTCAGGAATACCCCATAGAGATTCTATACTTAACAAGTAGACATTTTCCGGAATGGAATTGGTAATTTTATTAATTGCTTCTATCCAGAAATGTCCCTGATGGCCCATCGATTCCCACAAGTGTAAATTTTCTTTCTCTGCTTCAACTTTTTTCTCTATACTTTTATAGGCCCTTTCCAATCGATTCGATTCGTTTAGCGTCCTGGCAACGGTATCTATACTATTCGAAAGGGGTTTACATAATAAATAATCCTTAATATACTGTGTAAAAAAACTCAAAATAATTCCAACTGCAATAGCATAAGCAAATACTCTCCGCTTTGAAACCTGCCTCTCTTTAACGTAATCATCCGGAAGCAGATTTATCTTGATTTCGCCCAGACCCAGGCCATGCAGAGCAAGCCCTAATGCTGTTTCAAATCCGTAAATATTCTTTTTTGTTAATGCGGGATGGTCGAAATCCTTTACCATCCTGATATCATCTAACAGGTTCAGAAACTGAACTTTGCTTTCCAGGTTTTCATCAACAAATTTAATCTTGCTGTCATCCTCAAAAACATCACCCATTAAGTATAAAATTTCCGGCTTAGTACCTTTAGAAACAGAGACATAATACCCCATTGATCTCTGTATTTCCCGTATAAGAGTCATATTTACTTCTGAAATAGGAATACTTCTATTCCAGTATTTTGTTCTCCCTACCACG
Organism: uncultured Candidatus Scalindua sp.; assembly: GCA_964438395.1. Classification (GTDB taxonomy): domain Bacteria; phylum Planctomycetota; class Brocadiia; order Brocadiales; family Scalinduaceae; genus Scalindua. The sequence goes on along the minus strand of CAYTLC010000012.1, from coordinate 7,690 downwards.
ATAAAATCCGTATTCCCCTGCTCAACGTTGATAACAATAGCATCTTCGTTTGAATCCGAGCTTAGGTGGACAAGATTATAAATTGCAATAGGTGTAATTTGAATGGCATCCAGGTTAACCCTTATTGGCGCCAGGCCCGGCAAAAGGTCATATATATTTTCCTTCTTTGTAGCGAACAACCCTATCTTAACACCTCTGTTTGCCGCCCCGACATCTTCAAACTGTTGATAATCCCACGCGATTTCATCAGGTTCAAAAGGGACTTGCTTGCGCAATTCAAACTTTAATGCGTCGCCAATACGGCTCTTTTTAATTGGTGGAAGTGTAAAAAACCTTGAGAGAATCATTTTACCGGAGAGAGAAACAATTATTTTGTCTGACTTGTTTATTAAATTGCGTTTTTTAAAAGTGTCTACCGCTTCTTCGATAAGTTTCTGTTTTTTAAGAGTAACCTCACCACCCTGTGATGAATAGTCAACCCTGTCAATTGCTTCTACAGACAATTTCCCATCACGGAAGCTTGCCTTCACCGCTTTTATCCCGCCATCTCCAATCTCCAACCCCCAGGTGCTTTTGTCACCTGACAGCCCGATAGAACTGGATCCTTTTTTGTAAATATCTCTAAAGTTCATTTTACACTATATTTTTGGAGTGCAGTTACCGTGTCACTGCTTAAATACGCATCATCAAGGCTAAAGCCTTGAGTTACACACCAACCTGTTGGTTCGAAGCCGATGTATCATAATGTAACTCATACCTTCAGGTTTGAGTTGAGTCGCGTAGTAAAGTAATAATTTCATCAGAAATTGGCCCCGGCCCTTCATGTTCATCTGCCTCAAGCCATTGAATGTCAGGAAAGCTTCTAAACCACGTCATCTGCCTTTTGGCAAATCTGCGCGTGCTCTGCTTTACCATCTCCTTCGCATCATCCAATGCAAGACCGCCATCAAGATATTGAATAACCTCCTTATAGCCCAGCGCCTGCTTTGCCTGTTTGCTCAAACCCCTGGGATTATCCAGCAAAGACCGGACCTCGTCAACAAGTCCTTTATCAAACATTGTTTCAACCCGCTCATTAATCCTCCGGTAAATATCTTCCCTCTCTCTAGCTATACAGATGATCTTAAACTGAAAACTCTTTCTTGCCAGTTTATACTCTTCCTGTAATACCGAAACAGGCTTGCCTGTTATTCTATAAACCTCTATAGCGCGTATGATGCGTCGCAGATTGTTTGGGTGCAATTCAACCGCTTTAACAGGATCTATCTTTTGCAGAATATCGTGAACGTGTTGATTGCCCTTTTCATCTGCAAGATCCTCCAGCTCTCTGCGTATATCCCAATCCGCTGCAGGGCCGTTGAAAATACCATCAACAAGGCCTTTTATATAGAGAGGGCTTCCACCGACAATCAGAAACATTCGTTCTTTACTGTCGGCGTCGCCTATTAATGATTCAACATCATCAACATACCTGCCGACACTATAACTCTCCCACGGATCAATAATATCAATAAAATGGTGCGGAACAAGCTCCCTCATTTCGAGCGATGGTTTTGCCGTCCCGATATCCATCCCCCGGTAAAAAAGCATTGAGTCGGCGGAAATGATCTCGCCCTCTATTTTCTGTGCAACAGTAAACCCGATCTCTGTTTTATCGCAGGCCGTCGGCCCGGTAAGTACCCATAAGGTATGGTGCATTTAAAGTATATAAACCTTCAAATTGTGAATTTAGAATAGTGTATTTCTGTTGACATAATAACTTAAGGGATATATGTTTACAACTATAATCTACCTGATAGTGGCACTATAATGCCGCATTTAGGCGGTCTAATCTATGTTAGCCATATGAAAATGAAAAAAGAAGACGAATTCTATTTACAAATTGCTCATGCATTGTCTGGGTGCCAGTTGGTCGAACAGAAACTTAAACTTTATATAACTGAAGCACTTGAATTGGCAACAAAATGTATAAAAGGAAAAATGCCGTTCAATATGAGAGGTGACGATTACGCTAATACGTCATTGGAAAGGCTAATTCAAACCTTCGATAAATTAACAGACAATAAAATGCTTGTAAAAGAATTAAATAAATTCAAAGACGAAAGAAATTTCCTAAGTCACCGAGGGATAACTCACTGTCTGTACTACTATGAAGAAGAGCTCGACCATTCAACAGCAGAAGAAATTCTACCAAGATTGGAGGCTATTAAAAGTGAAGCAGATCGTCTGAGGGTAGCAATTCATGAAGAAGCAATCAAGATCACGGTTCAGCTTGATTTTGGTGATCTTTAATAGAATGGCTAACCAGACTTACACTTTGACTCGTCGCTGCTGCGCTGCTCCTCGCAAGTGAAGAATAATCGTTAGGCTACTGAAGATAAATATATAAAGAGAATGTTTGATGAATACTGAAGGAGCAGAATTAATGTTATTTCTTATATCGTTTAAATGAAGGAGATAATAGTGTACAGGCCGATTGCTATTTTAGTAATTTCTTTTTTGCTCTTTGGTTATGAAGTGGTGGCATCTTCTGAAACGAACATCCCTGATGACATAGAGTACAACATCATAGAAGATGTTAAAAAGCTTGATATAAAGCGAAGCGTCGTAGTTAGTCTAAATAGGAAAGTCAGCAGAGATGTATTGAAAAAAATCGCTCTAACTCTTAAGCAGAACGATACAAGGTTTTATCAAAGGACATTCATTGGGTATTTCCTCATGGGAGAAAACAAAAACAATGGATATTGGGCAAGAACTGATTTTATACCAAATCTTGATGTAAGGATTATTGGCTTGTCTATAGAAGATGAAAGGGCCTTGGCGAAAAAGCCTAAACCAATGTCTGGAAGAAAAATTATTGGCTCATGGCTTGATGATCGACCTGGTATCGGGGCGAAATTAACGCTGTTTTACACTAATGAAAAACTTTTTCTAGAAAGCACCTACTCAGACGGGAGTTCAGGAGTCAAAGAGAAGACCGAGCGTAGTGATAATAGAGGGCGAAGAATCGGTGACAAAAAAGGTAATGATTTTGGCGATTATTTCCTCATCAATCCAAACAACGAACTAGAGTTTTGGGATGCAGGAGGTTACTTCTACACCGCTAAAAGCCTGCCATGATTTAAATGATTAAAAGCCTAACAATCGCATGAAGCCAACCACCAATACATGTACGATTTAATATTTATTGAGGCTACCACTTTAAGCCTCTCTTGCAAACATTACACACAGGTGGTGGTTGCTTATGCGAAACGTTCTGCAAATATGCTAAATAGACAATAAAATGTCGAAAAAAAATAAATATATCAAAAAGAAGAATTCGAATGTCAAGCACATTTCAGATCAGAAAAACCCAGGGTCCCATAAGGATAATGCATTTCAATCGAGAGGTTCACCAATCAAAATATTATTTTTGATCTTTGTAAATGCTCTGGCGATATGGGGAGTAGTCCTTTCTACCTGGGTTGTATTCAACCCTCGTGTATTTGTTGATCCTGCTGTTTCTCTTGATCCAAAAAATCCTGCATTCACTCCCTTTGTTGTTCACAATCAGGGCTACTTGGCAATACATGATGTCAAATTTTCTTGCTCTATGAAATACCTCAAACTCCCAGATGGCACAACTGTAATAGGTCTTGGTGATTATACAAACAGGTTCTCTAACCCGAAACATGTGGCAAATGTTATTGCCCCTGGGGAGCGGTATTCAGAGCTTCTACCCTTCACTGGCATGGAACATAATACATTTGAGAATGCGGATATAGCGATTGTATTGACATTTAAACCAATCAAATGGTCACCTTGGACGTGCGAGACATTGCATCGTTTTGTAGCAACTCAGGGGAAAGATAGACAATGGCACTGGCTACCGGAACCCATTAACAAATAAATCCAGGTGACGCCTACGGCTCACCTGATTTAGGCGTTAGATTAAGAAAATATGATTACTAAAGAAATGATCGAAGAAGCTCGATCCCCGAAAGAGTTGCGAAGATTTGTGACTGAATTTATAAAAGATAAAAATAAAATTCGAGAAGAGAGACATAAAGGATTTTTAAAAAAAGGGTTATACAAAGAATTAATTGATGAATTGGTACCATTAAGTATTTTTTGCGATTTGCAATATAACGATGATTTTGTTGTTAACTTAATCGTTGGCAGTCAACCATATGATGCAGAGGTAAAAAACAAAGATGGCGTTGTCGTTGAAAAAATAGAAATAACAACACCTTGTGATGGTACTTCAAATGCTGAAGAAGCAAGGCAAGTTGTAGATATCGGTTATGCAAACTGTCATGTGGGCTCACCAGGTGAGGAGGTTGAGCAGTTAATTCCTTTTATAAGGAAAACGTGTGAGAAAAAAACACAAAAAGATTACGGAGATTGTATCTTGTTGATTTCAATAGCATACCTTCCCCCATGTGAAGAATTCAAAGATATCTATGATGAAAAAATACAAAAAGTAATTCAAGTAATAAAAGAGTTTTCATACAGGGCTAAAAAGGTCTATTTGCTCATAGCTTATGAACAACATATTTATGAAATAATATGAACGCGAACGGGATCAACTCTCCCTTAGTGACACATATCTGGGGTCGGACCAGGATAACATATTGATTTCTTTTCCTTTAAGTCAATATTGGCGGTTAATAATGGTCTTAGAGTACCCTTTTTGTTAACAAAAAGGGTACTCTAAGCAGGAGAGTTTGAAATCACGTAATTCTTAGACTATACTATTTTAGATTGAAAAGAGGCTTCTAAGGCAAGAAAACAGGCGTATAAACAAGTTATCTTTAATAATAGCAGTATCTTGTCTTGGTTCGACCCCTAACACATTCTGGGAAAGTAAAGTCAACAAAAATACATAACCAGTCGCTTAAGCCTATACCCATACAAAGAATAAATTGATAAGTGCTATTAAAAATTAAATGGCAAAGGAACGAAAAATGGCAAAATATATATATGGTAACGAACTTATAGAAGAATTTAATAAACTATGCAATTCAGTAGAACAAAGATTTTGGATTTATACGCCTTTTATCGGTGGCTATCCATCTATTTGTAAAATAATTGGAGATAAATGGGTGACCAACCTCAATATTGATTTCCGGCTACTAACCGACATAACGAATAAGCATTATATTGATAAACATTCATTTCTAGCATTTAAACAAAAAGGTGAAGCAAGAACTTTGGAGGGATTGCATGGAAAAATTTATGTCATTGATAATAACGCCCTAATTACGTCAGCTAATTTAACAGATACAGCCTTTACCTCAAGATTTGAAATCGGAACCATTGTAAAAGCAGATAAAAATTTAATATCTCTTTTAAATAATTGGTGGGATCAAAGCAAAACAATAAATGATAATTGGTCGCCTTCAAAACCAAATCCGAAATCAGTGTCTGAAAGTGAAGAACCTGGTTGGACAGGTTTTAAGAAACGCTGGAATTTACCGTCGCATAGAAGAAAACTTTCAATTTTTAAACACTATCCTTCTAGTCTTGTGTCATATGAAAACTTCAAGCAAATTTATCTCAGCAACGTAAATAGAATATGGCCGAAATTGCCCGTTAATCATGAGATTGACAGCTTTCTCAATTATCTATATCACGAGCATAGTAAGGTGCCATCAAAAAAATTTGAAGCTAGAAGTCATCGGAAGCTAAGCAATCAAAAACGTATCTTAGAATTGAAAAAATATCACAAAGAATTTTCAAATTGGGTGTCTAGATCAAAATGGGAATCTATGAAATTTCGAAAGGACAGGATTAAAACTATTCAAAATCACCTTTCACCAAATAATATCAAATTACTAGACAGGAATAAATTGAGTAAAATATGTGAGTCCATTCATTCAATGAATAGTTTAAGGCTTAATCAAGTAATGTTCTTGAATCCTAAGAACAATGACCTTGAAATAATTATTAATTCCTTTAATAATCTTCTTCATAATTCAACAGCCCAGATAGAGTATCGTATGGAGGAATGCAATTCTAAACTATTTCGTTTTGGAAAATCTGCAATTCAAGAGTTAGTAAGCTTGTACTTTCCTAATAAATATCCCGTCATTAATACAAACTCAAATTGTGGATTAAAATTTTTTGGATATGATTTGAAGGTTTATTAACAACAGCATTCAGAGGACTTGGGGTCAAACCTGATCTATTGACAATTGTCGGTAGAAAAAATAGGGACAGCGACTGTTAAAAATATCATGCCTATCTTTCAAGTAATCGGGGATCTTCATCAATAGCGTTCGGCACGTTTCGCGTTAAAAGACGAATGCGGTGGCGTGTTATAAAACAAACACGTAGGCGCTGTAAATAGAAGACAGAGAGATGCTTTGTAAGCATTTGGGGAAAATGCTATAGTTGGCAAAATCCCCAAATATCTAACCATTTAGTAAAAATGCCAGCATTGGCAAATTTACTGAATACCCGACCATTTACCGAAATTGGCAAGGTTGCCAAATCCGGTAAATAGCGATCTATCTAGCAGCCAGGCAGACTGAATCCAACCTTAAGGCCATTTGTATAAGCAGGTTAGGTGCGCCACAAACAACTTTATCTACCTATTCAGCCAAAATGGCAACATTGCCAAAATGGCTGAATACCTTACCATTTAGGAGAAATGCCAGGGTTGGCATTTCTCCTAAATAGCGAACTATCACAAAAATTTCCAGTTCTTCCTGCTTTCCTAAGATGTATCATTTTTTTCTCTTTTCACTTAACATTCAAAATTCCTTGTTCAATATTCTCCTTTTCTCTGTGTCTTAGCGCCTTTGTGTGAGTTAGTCTTTTGTCTTTTAACCTATACGATAGTTTTTCTTTGCGCTCTCTGCGCCTTTGCGAGAGTAATTTCTATTTCTTGTCTTTTTACTTCTCTTCGTGGTGAACAATCTTTTGCCTTTCATTTACTCATTTGATCTTTAAGCATTGATTTGACATTTGAGCTTTTGCATTTGGATTTATTATATATTCTCTTTTCCTCCCTGTCCTCCCTGTCCTCGGCGTTTCCCAGTCCGGGGAGCGCTCTCCTTGTCCTCGGCGTCTTCTGTCCGGGGAACGTTAAGATTTAAAAATTCCTCAATCCCCCAACCCTCTGCCATGTATATTTCATACCTGCTAAGTACCTGTTCTTGCCACGTTGACAACTTCATAAGAAGTGTAATAATTACTGAAAGCATAAGGGTAGCTGCAATAACAATATTTCAAACGGCAGTTGCTCCTTATAAGGAAGTATAGACATTGACTCGAAATTACACTGGCTGTTTACCTTTTTGCTTTCTTTACTTACGAGTTATTCACTCGCATGTCATCTATGCCGTTAGACAACTTAAAATAATATGAAGCATACTATTTATCTATGTTTATTACTTTCACTCTTGGTCAGTTGTATGTCGACAGGTCCAGCGAACAATATCAGTTTCAGTAACATGAAGCAAATAACTGAATTAGAGGGCATATACAAAAATCTTGGAGAGGGTGGTTCTGATCTTCCACCATTTTATTTGTCAACCGTTGTTTGGCCAACAGCCAAAGATATTAAGCATGAATCTATTGACAAGATTGTTGTAAGTACAATGGATGATAAAGTGATTATCGTCAAAGCATTTTCAGGTGAGGATTTAATAAAAGAAGAAAACTTTGAGGGTGAGAAAGATTTTAAATTAAAAAATGGAAAAAT
>CAYTLC010000011.1:16115-26633 GCA_964438395.1 uncultured Candidatus Scalindua sp. | reverse complement strand
CCGGTGATACGGTGCAGGTAGCGAATGAAGAGATAGAGAGAAGGGTGGCGTCTCAGGGAGGAGATATCAGTTCATTCATCATAGATTATCATGTTGAGGTAGAAGGGAGCTTTCCGGAAGAGGCAACGGTCTTCACTCCTCCTGTACTTTATGAAGAGGGTAAGAAAGTACAGAGTGCGTGGTTGTTTGATTTCCTCAAAGATCCTATAACTTTGAGGCCGTGGCTTGACGTTCGTATGCCTGTTTTCAAAATGACAGAAAACGAAGCTACAGTATTGTCCAGATACTTTGCTGCTTTAGAGAAGGAAGAGTATCCTTATGAGTTTATAGTTGAGACTAAAGGTTCATATATAGAGGGTAAAGAGGAAGAGAGCCCCGGTTATCTTACTATGGCCCAGCACTTATTCGAGCATAAAGACGTAAATTGTGCATCATGTCATGTTAGAGGTGATATCAATCCGGAAGGCGATCCGTCAGATTGGGCTCCTGATTTGTCTGTGTCTCGGAACAGATTAAAGCCTGACTGGATAGTGGATTGGCTACTTGATCCTCAGCTAAAACAGCCTGGCACAAAGATGCCTAAATTTTTCAGAGAAGGCGAATTTCAGGAGATCTTCCCCGGAACGCCGGAGGAACAGGCTGTTGCTTTAAAGGATTTACTGATGAACCTTCCTGAGGAGATGCTCATGCAAAAGGCGGCTGAATCGGGAGATCCTTTGATAGATTGATAGGTGAGTTGGTATCATAAATTTTTTTTTAAAATTGAAGGAATTTGTATTTGAAATGTTAAAGTTTTTCTGATATAAGTTGTAACTTTGATATTTCAGCCGTGGGCTGATTAAGAAATTGGCAGTAAAAAAGCTGAATCCAGAGGAAATCTTATTTGGATTTTGACGTATTTTGTTGATAACTTAAGTACATAAAATATATTAATTATATTTCTGGGAGGTTTTAAATATGAGTAAGCTTATGAATAGTTATGTTTGTTTCCTGGCAATAGCGATGCTTTCGCTGGTTTTGTCAGTTGGCAATTTGTACGCATACGAAGGCGGCGACGTATCTAACGGCGGAACAATAGCAGGTACGGTAAAGCTTGTTGGTGATGCACCAGCAGCAAAAGCATTAAAAGTAGATAAAGATCAGGCTACATGCGGACATGACGATCTTCCATCAGAGGCGTTAATGCTTTCAGGTGATTCTATACAGAATGCAGTGGTCTCTATTACTAACATCTCAAAAGGAAAAAAGTTTGAAGGCGGAACCCCTGCAATCGATCAGAAAGGGTGTGTCTTTGTTCCTCATGTTGCTATGATTCCTCAGGGAAGTTCTATTAAACTGCTTAATAGCGATGACGTTATGCACAACCTTCATTCATGGTCAATGAAAAATACTGCATTTAACGAAGGTGTAGCGGCTCACGGTGATATCTCCAAAACATTTGAATTTCCAGAGACCGTTAAGGTAACATGCGATGTACATAAGTGGATGACTTCATGGTTGATTGTGCAGGCGAATCCATATTACGTATTAACAGACGCAAGTGGAAACTATAAGCTTGAAGGAGTGCCTGCCGGTACTTATACAGTTCAGGCGTGGCAGGAATCACTTGGTAAGGCTACACAGGAAGTTACTGTAGCTGCCGGTGGGGAAGCTAAGGCTGACTTTGGATTGGAAAAGAAAGCAAAGAAGAAAAGAAAAAGAAAAAAACATTAAGCTGGTTGCCTGATGCTTCAGGGTATGTGTGTCTGGCTCAATACTATCAAGCTTGTTTAATATAATTGATTAACAAAGTATGAACTCAAATAAATTGAATCTGAAAATTACTTTAACTCTCTTTCTCGCGCTCTTTCTCGTTGCCCTGGCAGTTAACACTGGAATGGCTGAGGAGCATGCAGAGGAAGTAGTGGCAACAGAAGTTGCCGGAGATGCAGAAGGTGCTGCGGAGGAAGCAGCAGAAGAAGAATCGGTCCCATATGTAGAGGATGAGTATAGAAATTTCTTTGGGATTGATGGCAGGCTTATTGTATGGATCATTTCTCAGTTACACCTCATGTTTGCTGCCTTTGTGTTGGCGGTGCCTCTCTTTGTAGTTATCATTGAAGCGATTGGTGCAAGAACTAATGAAATAAAGTTCGATAATCTGGCACGTGAATTTACAAAGCTATTGTCCACAGCATTTGCTACAACTGCTGCACTGGGTGGGCTTCTGTCTTTCGCTCTATATGGCTTGTATCCTGGCTTTATGCGCTATATGACAGGTGTTTTTCACCCCTACATGTTTGTATATGCACTCTGTTTCTTTGGTGAGGTGTTTTTCCTCTATGCATACTACTATTCATGGGACTTGTTGAAGACAGGTCCGGGTAAATGGCTTCATGTGTTTCTGGGCGTAATGTTGAATGTCTTTGGAACTGCCTTGATGATGATGGCTAATTCCTGGGCTACCTTTATGATGGCACCTTCAGGTATTGATATGAAAACAGGTGCAGTGTTAGATCGCTCAGCGGCTTTCTTCAACTTTCTCTGGATGCCGGTAAATATTCATCGTATTATCGCCAACGTTGCATTCGGTGGTTTTGTGGTTGGTGCTTACGCAGCTGTTAAATTCATGGGTGCAAAGACCGAAGAAGATAAAGCTCATTATGATTGGATGGGTTACATCGGGAATTTTATTGGCCTGGCTGCCTTCATTCCTCTCCCATTTGCCGGATACTATCTTGGAAGGGAAATCTACAGTGCAAGCCCGGTCATGGGTAATATCATGATGGGTGGAGCATTCTCCTGGACGTTTATAATACAGGCAATCCTTATTGGAATGCTGTTTGTCGGTGGAAACTATTATTTATGGAATGGTCTGGGAAGGATAAAAGGCTCAGAACGGTATACTCCATATATTAAATACATAAATATCGTTATTTTCTTCTGCTTTGCCGTTTGGCTCACACCTCATAATCTTCCACTAAGTGGAGAAGAGAGAGCCCTTATCGGTGAACAATATCATCCATTTTCAAAATTCTTCGGAGTTATGGCTGCAAAGAACGCGGTCGTAAACCTCCTGATCCTGGCTACATTCTTCAGTTTTCTATTATATAAAAGGGCTAATAAGGGCGAAACTATGCCATTTAAGAGCCATGGTAATGCTGCAAGGATTACTATGATTATTACAGTAGGTCTTACGGTAATGTATCTGCTATGGTATTCTACGGGGCTCAAGGGGCAGGAACTGAACGAGGCAATAAGGCCGTATATAAATCCGCTCCTTACGTGTATCAAGATACAGATTGCAGCGATTATCGCAGCGCTGTTTCTCACGTTTTCAAATAGAGGTAAACTTGCGCAGACACTGCTGTTTATTGTGACAATCTCTATATCTGTTATATATTTCTGGTACTACGGATTTGTGCTTATGGAAAAGGCTAACATGATTTTGAGATTCCTGTCAGTAACTCAGGTTTCAATAGTGATTTCCACTCTGATTGTTAACACTGTTATCGATGTCTTTCTCTTTAAGAATGCGAAAGAGGTTGGAGGTATACAATGGGGTAAAATACCGAATAGAGCACAATATGCACTACTGCTTCTCTGTGTGGCGATTGTGACTTTAATGGGGTTGATGGGCTTTATACGTTCTGGCTTGAGGATGAACTGGCATATCTACGGGTTTATGCAGGATAAGTCTCCGGGTGCGTTTACTCCCAGTATTGCATATATGGGTTGGGTAGTTTCTTTAATTGTCTTTCTCTTTCTTGCTATGGTGGCCATTGTCTTCTGGCTTGCAACTCTCGGTGATAAGAAAAAGAAGCATGCGTAAAGTATTATAGTAGCAGGGAAGTCTGAAACAAATTAGCGGCTATATATAGTTGAGGAAATATTAGGTAATGAAAAGTTTTTTAAAAGCAGTGGCGTTTTCGCTGTCTATCATTGGTTTTTTTGCTTTCGTGTGTGTCTACGTAACTGGTCTTTCTGGCGGCGGTGGTGGCGGTGGTGCTACCGGAGTGAGTCCTGAGGCAGGTGAGAAGATATACTGGGGCGATGGTCAGTGTCACACATGTCACAGTATAGGTACTTCCGGAAGTGCAACGAGAGGGCCTAACCAGGAGGGTCTTGCGTCAAGAGCAGCAGAAAGAGCGAAGGCAGCAGGTTTGGCTTCCGGTCTGGAATATCTGGTAGAGTCAATAGTAAATCCTGCAGATTTTGTAGTTGAGGGATATGACAATATCATGCCGAAGGTTTATGATGCGCCCATCATGTTAAGTCGTGAGCAGATTCTTGCAGTTATATCATACTTGCAGACGTTGGGTGGTGAATCTGACTTAGATGCGGTTGCAAAATTTAGTGAGAGAATTCCTGAAGCATCTGGAGAAGCAGTGGCTCCATGGGTGCCTCCAATAGACGTGGACATAAAAGAGGGAGAGTTGGTCTTTTTTGATGAATCAAGAGGCGTTACTTGTTCAAAGTGCCATGTCTTAAACGGAAAGGGTTCTAAGGTAGGACCTGATCTTACAGGCATCGGTGCGGTGCAGACTCCTCAATATCTTATAGAATCAGTACTCAAGCCGAGCGAAATAATTGTAAAGGGCTTTGAAACGATGTATCTGATGACGACTGACGGAATGGCCTATAACGGACTCCTTGTAAGTCAGGATGAAGAAGAGATTGTATTAATGGTTGATGAAGACGGGGTGATGGAAGAGTACGTTTTCTACCCTGATGAGATAGCTCAGATGCAGAAACAGGATGTCTCCATTATGCCAGGTAATTTCCAGGATATGCTGACAACTAAAGAATTTTATGGTGTTATACTGTTTCTTTTAAGTCAGAAATAAAATTAATCAAAGAATCTAAGAAATAGGCTAGTAACTAGTATAAAAGGTAGCTTGATGGCAAAGAGAAAAATGGCAAAGAATAAAAATTCATATTCAATGATGATGATGATAGTAGCGGTACTAATTGTTTTTGTCATTATCAAGGTGATTGCGCCCTACGTTTTCATGATCTTGCTGGCAAAAGATCACACGATGCCTACGCCAAGTACACTATTGCTATGGTACATGGTACTGGCAATATCCGCATGTCTTATTTATGTATCGACTAGCGATTTAAAGTGGGCAAATTTCCTGAGTTTCATCTTGCCTGCAGGTAAAGATAAGCTTAAATTGCTATTTCAGAAGATACTAGTTATTTCTATTCCCATATTGGTCGGTTGGTTTGTATATTCGGGGACAGTACCTGGAACGGCTTCTCCCGTAGAGTTGAGGATTCAGCATCCTACATTGTTGCAGGAGTTTGAGAAGTTGGTGAATCCTTTTGCCGATGCTGACGAAGCAACAAAGAGAAGATGTATAGAAGAGGGTAAGCATCTGTATCAGCAGAACTGCCGCCCTTGTCATGGGTCCAAAGCAGACGGAAACGGGCCATTTGCTAACGCTTTTCGTTTAAGGCCTATTAACTTTACTGATCCGGGTACTATAGCTACTGTTGTTGAGAATTTTGCTTTCTGGAGAATTAAAGAAGGTGGACCTGGACTTCCGGCTACATCTACTCCATGGGATTCTGCAATGCCTGCCTGGAAAGATGTTTTAACTGATACACAAATCTGGAAAATAATAATGGGTGAATATGTGACTGCCGGAGTTCAGGCACGTCAAAGAGAAGAGATGGAACACTAAAATTACTTGGATTATATATATGTACAAAATAAATAATAATTTAATTTTCAGAAGTGCCTTTATCTGCATGATTGCGGGAGTATTTGCAATTATGTGCATGAGTAAAGGATCTGCTCAGACCTCGCAGTTGTTTAGAGTATATAAAAAGGAGGTTAGCGGTAAGATACCGGAGTCATCTGATGCGATAGCTGCTGGAAAGAAAATTTACGAGATAAAATGCTATTATTGTCACGGTATTAAAGGGGACGGAAACGGATCTGATGCTCCGCGTCTGGATCCGAAGCCGAGAAACTTTACGAGGAATGAATACAAAATTCGTTCTACAGGTCAAGGGGTTCTTCCTACAGACGAGGACCTGTTCAGGATAATATCCAGTGGTGTTGAGGGTTCGGCTATGCCCTTCTGGAATACACTTACTCCGGAAGAGAGATGGCAGGTTATCTATTATATCAAAACTTTTAACTCGGAATTTAAGGGAAATGCAGAACGAACAGCAGTATCAATAGGAGGTGGAAGCGCTTCCAGTCCTGATTCTATAAAACGAGGTAAGAAATTATTCAAAGAGGCTAAGTGTATCCTGTGTCATGGTGAAGACGGCAGGGGAGATGGCGCACTTACAACTACTCTAAAGAAACAATGGGATCTTCCATTTAAAGCAAGAGATCTTACGCATAGCTGGATGTTTAAGGGTGGTAACGCAGAAGAGGATATTTACAGAACTGTCACTACGGGTCTGAATGAGACTCCGATGGGTTCCTACGCTGATTATCTTACAGATGAAGACAGATGGCATCTCTCACATTATGTGAAGTCAATTTCGCATGATATGAAAACAGATGTTGTATTAAAATCTAGACTGGTAGATGGGAATTTGCCTGAAGGGCCTGAAGATGTCGCCTGGGGTACAATAGAAGCTGTTGAATTGCCATTGGCCGGCCAGATAGTTGCAAGTCCCAGGTTCTGGACTCCGTCTGCAAATTCTGTCAGGATTAAGTCGTTTTATAACAAAGAGAATATAGCATTTTTGGTAGAGTGGGATGATAGGACGAACGAGCAGGCTGAGACATACAGTGATGCTGTTGCCATTCAATTCCCAACAAAGATCCCTGAAGCACAGAAAAAGCCATACTTTGCTATGGGAGATTCCAGTAATGGCGTTGAACTTTTGCATTGGAAAGCTTTTGATGAATCCATTCTGACGGCTCAAGGTGCTGATGATATTGAGACAGAAACAGACGGTGGTGAGGATCTTGAAGAGGAAGAGGCAGATGAGGAAGCTGCAGCCGAAACAGAGCAGGAAGAAGCGGTTGTAGAGGAAGTCGCCAAAGAGGAGTTTAAAGGCTTTTACAAGATAAAAGAGATGAATGCAAAGGGATTCAGGAGACTTTCGGTACAGCCTGACAATAGCCAGAACTCTCTAGGTAAAGGGCACTGGAAGAATGGTAAATGGCAGGTTATGATTACAAGGCCTATTTTTACTGCTGACAAGAAATTAGATGTTCAATTTGAGAAGGGTAAACTAATACCTTATGCATTAGCAGTGTGGGATGGGTCAAATTCAGAGATTAAAGGCCAGAAAGCAATTTCATCCTGGTACTACTTGACTCTGGAAATGACGACACCTAAAACTGTTTACCTTTATGCGCTGGTAGCTGTTTTCATGGCTGTTTGTATTCAGTTCTGGGTTATAGCAAGAATAAGAAGATTTCCAACAGAGATTCCTTCTAAATGATGTAATGGTTGTTTAGTATAAAATTAAAACGATAAAATAAAATGATTAATACGAAAAAATTAAATCATCTTTCAATTTATATAATAGTGTGCGTAATCTTTGGATATTTTCTAACTTGTGAGAGCACAATACACGCACAATCTCTTGAGCCTGATCCGCTCTTTCTTGAAATAGAATCTATTTATAGAGGAGATAAGGATTATAAGCAATTACCATTCGATTCTGAAGATCCGTACACGAGATCAAAAAACGGACCAACTCTTAAGAACGTTGTGCACAAGGCCAACAAAGAGTGGATTAAGAAGTGGATAGATAATCCAAGTGCTATGGTACCAAATGCAAGAATGCCCAGGCTTATGCTTAGCTCTGAGGATATTGATGCCGTCATAGCATATCTGGAAAGTATTGCTGACAGCAGTTTTCCTAAACAGACGTGGGACGCGGGTTTGCTGAAAGCAGAAGACGACATGACCGACGATGAATATGATAAGATGGATACATTGGCCTCAGGTGGAAAAGCGGTTTGGGGGCGTGCAAGATGTAATATTTGTCATCCGGTAAAAGGAAAAGGTGGAGCAGTTGGTGTTGGGCCGGATCTTGGCGCTGTAGCAGAGAAGATTAATCGGGACTGGTTGTACCAATGGATTAAAGAACCAAGAGGCTATTTTCATGAAACGCAGATGTCAAGGTATAGATTTGGGGATGAAGAGATTAGGAAGCTTGTAGAGTATTTAATGCAGGATTGGGATTTTAAGCCTGATGAAGACGATGAGGATGAGGAAGATGGAGAAGAAGAAACGGCTGTTGTGGAAGAGGCCGTAGCTGATGAGGCGGCAGAGGCTGCAGAAGCGGAAGTGGCATTGATTGTTCATGAAGGTACATTGGCTGAAAAAGGAAAAAAGATTATTGAATTCAACCGTTGTTTCGTGTGTCATGAGATTGAAGGTGTTTCTGAGTTACTGCCTGTCAAGAAGCAAAAGAGTGAGAGTGAAACAAAAAATGAGTTTGAAAAATTATTGAATGATGTCAGATGTATGACATGTCATAATATACAGGGACGTGGGGGTTCTTTTGCTCCGGAACTAACACATGAAGGCAGTAAGCTTAAAGGCGAATGGATAAAAGGCTTTATAGAGACGCCTGATATAATTCGTCCGTTACTTAAGCAGATGCCGAAATTTAACCTCACTTCAGAGGAGGCCCAGACAGGGGCAGACTTTGTGGAAGAGTATTTTGTAAGCGATGAAATAGGTTTAGATGCTTTTGCCAATGTAGAGCCTACAGATGATGAGATTAACAAGGGTAAAGAACTATATGATGCAAAGGGTTGTAAAACATGCCATACAATAAGTGAGGGCGGTATCGT
This sequence comes from uncultured Candidatus Scalindua sp., assembly GCA_964438395.1. Lineage (GTDB taxonomy): Bacteria > Planctomycetota > Brocadiia > Brocadiales > Scalinduaceae > Scalindua. The sequence continues at coordinate 17,866 of CAYTLC010000011.1, read as the reverse complement.
TGGTCCTAATCTGAAAAGAGTTGGTGACAGAATGGAGAATGGTTTTATCTTCTTCCACTTGAAAGACCCTCACCATGAAGTTCCGGACGCAGTTGAGCCAAATTATAACCTTACTGACGAAGAGGCTACCGCCTTGACACATTATCTGATGTCTTGTAAAGACGGAAAATAAATAGAAAGACATGAAGACTTTAATAAAAAATTATATAATCGTACTTATTTGTTTCTTTGTTGTTGCAGGAACATCTATCAGTTATGTAAATGGTTCTGAAGGTACAGCAGAGCAGTCTACGGAAGGTACTGCAGAGCCTGAAAAGAAATATGAACTGATTGAGAAAACAAAGGACTACCTGACTTCTCCGAAAGGAGCATTTCTCTATTATTGTAGCCCATGCCACGGTACGTCAGCGAACGGAAAGGGTATCTACTTCACGATTGATCTTAAGCCGAGTCCGACAGATTTAACGAATATAGAATATATGGCTGCACTGACCGATGACTATCTAGTGAACTTTGTTACAAACGGTTCCGCAGCAATGGAAAAATCAAAGCTATGCCCTCCGTGGGGACAAACTCTTGACGAAGATATGATAAAGGGCATTGTAGGTTATCTGAGAAGCCTGACTATAGCAAAATCAAAAGAAGGTGGGGACGCTTCAGGCAAGGAAGAGGCTGATGCTGCAAGTGTAGTAGGAGAAAAAGGAAAGGAAACCCCGCAGGCGGTTATATGGAGCGTTTTAGTCCTCTTGTGTGCCTTCTTTGCTTTCGGTGCAAAGAGGGAGTGGAAGAAGTTGGCTAAAGAAGAGCCTTCAGAAAAAAAGTAACCATTAATGCTGGGAGTTGAAGTTGTATAAGAAAATATTCATTCCTCTGGATAATTCAAAATATTCCAATTATTGCGAAGAACTAGCGGTATCCATCGCAAAGAAATCCAATTCTGAACTGATAGGAGGGCACGTTTACGCTGCCAGTCTACACCATAAACGGTTCAAAGAGATGGAAGTTGGACTACCTGAAAAATACAAAGAAGAGAGCGAACTCAAGAAGCAGAGAGAATATCATAATTCTCTTATTGGTCGTGGACTTCGCATGATTTCTGATTCATATTTAGATAGTCTCGAAAAAAAGAGCAAAGAACAAAACATTCCTTTTGCGAGAAACATCCAGGAAGGCAAGAACTATATCCAGTTGGTAAAGGATATCAACAGTAATGATTATGATCTGGTGATTATTGGTGTCAGGGGCCTTGGAGAGGTACAAGAGGATGCAATAGGCAGTGTTTGTGAAAGAGTTGTCAGACGGATTAATACAGATGTGTTAATAGTAAAAAATGAAAAGCCGCTCGAAGGCAGGGTGATCGTAACAGTTGATGGAAGCGAGCAGTCTTTCAGGGCAGTCGAAATGGCATCTGATTTAGCCGTGAAATATAATCTGGAGTTAGAAGCGGTTTCTGTCTACGATCCGCATTATCACCATGTCGCCTTTAATGGAATCGCCAAGATTCTTTCCGGTGAAATGGGTGAAGTTTTCAAATCTGACGAGCAGGAAAAACTGCATGAAGATGTTATAGACAAGGGACTTGAAAAGATTTATCAGGGACACCTTGAGAGTGCTTTAAAGAAGGTAATGGAGTCGGGTATAAAATTAAAAACCACACTTCTTGAAGGTAAGCCTTATGATCAGATCTTAAAGTATATAGAAAAGGTTGAACCATCTCTTCTGGTTTTGGGTCGTACCGGTATACATGCTAT
>CAYTLC010000011.1:0-16015 GCA_964438395.1 uncultured Candidatus Scalindua sp. | reverse complement strand
GCTTTTGTAAGGCCAATGGTTGTTGGTGAAGTTGAAAACTATGCCAGAACAAAAGGCCGTAGTGAGATTACGAAGGAAATAGTCGAAGAGGTTAAGTCTAAATGGGCTGACTCAATGAACTATTCTTAAGTACATTGAACACGTAGATATACAGTTTCTACAAATCACATCTTTTTTCAATTCATAAATAACAGAACTTCTGATTCCCAGAGTTATCTGATATCATCTGAATATACTTGTAACAGTTGCTCATATACAATAGTGTTGCTGTAAAGATCTTACCGGCAACAAGCAATGTATACTTTCTTTGTTAAGTGCTATAGCATTTTCTTAAGATGTATTATTATCATGTTGACCCTGTTTGAATTAATATAAAGGAGAAATAAATCTCATGTTGGGAATCTCAACCGTATGGAAATCCGGAGAATTTAAAGACGGACAAGTGCTCATGGAGAGTCTTGCCGGGCTTGGATTCAGGGAAATAGAACTGGAATACCGAATCTCTCAAGATACATTCAACGGTATTAAACAATTCCTGAAAGAGACAAAGGATGTAAAGATAGCCAGTATACACAACTTTTTCCCGATTCCTGATATCCACGAAACAGGCGGTGCAGACATATACCATTTCTCTGCAGAAGATGCAGATGAGAGATCTCTGGCTGTGAAGTATGCTACTAAGACCATTCAAATTGCTGCAGATCTTGGCGCCAGGGCTGTTGTTTTGCATCTGGGCAGGGTACATATGGATACTCTGAGCCTGGAGCTTTTCAGCTTACTTGACGCCGGTTTATCAGGGTCTGACGAATATATTAGTAAACGTGATGAGATCAGGATGTTGAGGGAACAGAAGAAGGGTAAAACTCTTGATATGATGCTGCTGAGTATGGACGAGATACAGAATACAGCAGAGAAGTATAATATTAATATCGGTATAGAAAATAGATACTTCTTCGAGGAGTGTCCGAACTTTGATGAAATGGGCGTAATATTTGAGAAATTCGGAGGCGGGCATATCGGGTACTGGCATGATGCCGGGCACGCGCAAGTGCAGGAGAATCTGGGTTTTGTAACTGTTAAGGATTTGCTAAGCGTTTGTGGTAATTTCCTAGTCGGTTTTCACCTTCATGACGTAAGAGGGTATTCAGATCATCATGTGCCTGGGATAGGTGAAGTAGATTTCGAACTGTTAAAGAAATATATGAAGAAAGATACCGTAAAAATACTGGAGATTCATCCAAGAGAAACTGAAAAAGATTTAATGGACGGAGTAGAATTCCTGAAGAACATGGATTTTGAATAAGATCACGCGTATGAGAAAGTTGATAATTTGGTTCTATGTCCTTTATGTTTTTATTATCACATATTTTTCTCTCACACCAATAGAACACAAAATTTCTGAAAGTATATGGGACAAAGCAGCACATTTTACTGCCTATCTATTTTTAGTTATGATTGTAAAAAAAGTACATGTAAGATTTAATTATTTAACATGTTTAGTAATATGTTGCAGCTATTCATTTATTATAGAATTTATTCAGTATTTTATACCTAACAGACAGTTCGATATTTTAGATATGCTTGCAAATGTACTTGGTGCTGTCTTAGGTGTAATTCTATATTATTTCATAATAGAGAGGTATTTTAACAAATGGAGCAGGGTGGTTATTTAGGGACTTTATAAGAGAATAAAATGGAATCAAATGCTAATACAGGACGATACAAGGGTTGCATTCCTTCCTATGGTGATGCGGGATTTTGTGCTGCGGTCATGGATACAACTAGAGATAGTTGGCAAAGGCCTGATATTGTCAGCAGTCTGATCATTAGACCAGACATGACCGTAGTAGACCTTGGAGCAGGTACAGGTTATTTTGCTGACCTTTTTTCTGTGCAATTGCCTGAAGGGAAGATCATCGCTCTTGACCCAGAATCATCACTGACTTCGTGGATGGTAGAGCGGAAAAAGAGAGATTCTCTGGACAATGTATCCATTCATCAGATAACAGAGGATGATCCTGGACTTGATAAACTAAACGATGGAATTGACCTGCTCTTTGTCGGCTATACCTACTTTCATTTTGATGATCCGGTAACATATTTTCGTGAAAAAATTTATCCATTTATTCAGGATAAAACTGTAGTTGCAATTGCAGACATGGCTCCTGTTCAAGGCCAGCCACGCCACACCGTTTCCGCTCAACAGGTCATCATAGAAATGACAGAAGCGGGTTTTGAGTTAGTAGTTGAACCAACTACTCTTTACGAGCAATACCTGATATTATTCAGAAAAATATCTCAGTAGCCGACACAATACTTACCATCTCTTGCCAAAGGAATGAATATACGAATCGCAAAAACTGAAGATCTTGACGCGGTTGTTGAGATATATAATCAGGCAATAGCTGCCGGCGCGAAAACTGCGGATATAACGCCATTTTCTCTCGATGATCGAAAGAGTTGGTTTAACGGCCATACCCATGATAAGCACCCGATACTGGTTGCTGAGGAAGCAAAATCGGTCATTGGATACTTGACTATCAGTGCTTATCGTCCCGGTCGAATGGCCCTGCGATATACGGCCGAGGTAAGCTACTTTGTCCATTTTGAGCATCATCACAAAGGAATCGCTTCGAGCCTTCTGCAATACGCTATCGATATGTGTCCTTCACTTCAGATTAAAACTCTATTCGGTGTAGTTGTCGACAGCATCAGGCTTCTGGAAAAATATGGTTTTGAGAAATGGGGCTGTATGCCGCGGATAGTAGAATTTGATGGGGTTGAATATGGGCACTTACATTATGGATTGCGGATTGAAAGCTAGTATGAGATCACAAAAGTTTATCTGGAGTGCAGTGACTGCCTGTACGCCGGGTGGGTGACACTGCTTTTATACGGAATGTTACAGATGATGCACCTCGTTTTATATTTACTGAAATTTATCATTGACTCGCATAACTAATTTGTTAACATAATTTTTGAACATGCGGGACAGGTACTGTGATTTTTTAGTTATTCATTACGGTAGGATAAAAATTGCCAGAATGTTATTTAAAGAAAGGAGTGTGTGTCAATGAATTTCGTCCGTCAAATTCTGAAAACCAAGGGGGACAAAGTATGGTCTATTGCCCCAGGCGAAACCGCATATAAAGCATTGCAATTAATGTCTGAAAGAAATTTTGGGAGTTTGTTGGTTATTGATAAGGGGAAGGTTGTTGGTATCTTTACGGAGCGTGATTACGCTCGTAAGGTGATTCTCAAAGGAAAGTCTTCCAAGACTACACCTGTCAGTGACCTGATGACTAAAAAAGTACTCTTCGTTGATCCAGGTACTTCGGTTGAGGATTGCATGGCGCTGATGATTGATAAATGTGTCCGGCATCTGCCTGTTATGGAAAAGAAAAAGCTGGTCGGAATAGTGACCGTGGGAGATGTTGTCAAACAGCATATAGTAGATCAGAAGTTCAAGATTCAGGAGCTGGAGAGATATCTCCATGAGGAGTGTTAAATATTTCTCAAGATAGTTGGAGTATTAACCGTATTTATTGGCCTAATCAGCTATGATTTCTGATGTGAAGATGTAAACGTCTATACCCCTCTTTTTCCATGCATCCGGTGACAAGCCTGCCTTCATACTACAGCATTTTGATAGAAATTCATCTTTTGTCCATCCTGTTTCAGTCGCAACCTGAGGCAAAAAGCATCCGTTTGAAGAACCTTTTTTAATATAAATACCATGTCTGCCAAGTTCGAAATCAAGAGGATCATCAATTTTTTGTAAAGGTGACAGTACAGAGATATCTATTTCCAGTTCTTCCAGGTCGGAAGGTTTAATTTGACTAAACCTCGGATCTTCTTTTGCTGCGGACACGGCCATCTCAGAAACAAGTTTGTACAGAGGGATATCAGAAACCATTCGTCCTATACATCCTCGTAATTTTCCGTGTGTTCTTAATGTAACAAAGGCACCGCTTTTTTCATTAAGATCCGGACTGATTATTTCAATCTGAGATTGTTCACTGGGAGTGTCTGTTATTGCGGATTTTATACTTTCTCTTGCAATAGAGAGTAGAGTTTTTTTATCTTTTTCATCCATTATTGGAGAATAGATTTTCTGAGTTATTTCATGGCTAAGCTTTTGTCTTCATGGAATACTTCCGCAGTAAAAACAAAAAACTCCATCTCATCATCCTTCCATGCGTATGATGGCAAACCGGCCTTGTTGCACAAGTGTGCAAGGGTCTCTTCTCTGTCCCAACCCTGCTCAGTTGCTACTTGTGGAAGGAACACTGCTCTCATGCCTTCCAGGTGTATGATAATTCCGTGCTTTCCGATTATGAATTTTTCAGCACTGCTTATTTTTTTTATAGGACTAAGTACCGAGATATCAATCTCTATATCTGACAGTTCATCTTCAGTAACTGGCCTGAAGCGCCCATCGTTCATTGAGGAATTAATGGTATTGTCTATTACAGCATTAAAGAGTTGCTCTCTGGGTTGTATGTGGCCAATGCAACCCCGAAGATTGCCGTTTTTATTAAGTGTTACAAATACACCTCTTTTTTTCTTCAGCGTTTGACTTAATGCATATTCACCGGAGTTCAAGTCAGGTCTCTTTCCATCCTTTACGCAACATTCCAGTGTCTTCCTGGCAGTTTGAAGTAGTGTCAACTTTTCATCACTGGTTAATCCATCGCTGTCACCTATAACATCTGGTGGTTCATTGTCTCCCGTAAATACTATTGAAGCGTAGCTCACGGAACTATCGAAATTGCCCAGTATACTGCCTGATGTGTCGTACTGTAAAATTTTCCCCTGAGCGTCAGAAGGTAAAAGCTTCATCAATAACGCAATAGGCATAAAACCGCAGGCTGTTATTCCGGTTGCTCTTTTGTATTGGAAGAATCCGTTAAAATCCAGGGCGAGGATACGTTCGATTGCCCCATAGTCAAGCTTTCTTAAATTAGCCTCTACATCCTTTCTAAAAGGAACATAATCATATCCGTAACCATAGTGAGTGAAATCAGAACTTGCCACTATCAGCGTATTTTCATCTATTAATGGTCTCAACTTGTCAGCAATAAAATCAAACTCTTCGTTGTTAAGCCTGCTGATGAGTAGGGGAATGAGTTCAAAGTCGTCTCCAAGAACCGTTTGCAGAAAAGGTAATTGCGTCTCCAGGGAGTGTTCTCTTTTATGTGCGTTCTTGAATGTGCCAATAAAAGGAGGATTGTTTATGAGGTTGTTACAAATCCCCTGATTCAGTCTTACCAGTCCCAACGGTGTCTTATAGGCCTCGACATCAAGTATTGATGCTCCTCTGTATCTGGAATAGTGGCTGGGTGCAAGTACTATCACTCTCTTATATCCGTGATCCTTTATGGCTTTGTAACCGTAAGCTGCAACCGCACCCGAGTACTGATATCCGGCATGTGGTGATATTATGGCAACGGGTTTACCCGGTAATCCTTCTATCAATGCTTTGTCCAGGTAATTGTTTATTTTTTTTGAAAGATCAGCTTCGGAGTCCGGATAAAAACGGCCCGCTACGGCAGGTTCACGTACATTTTGTCCTTCACCCGGCAGATCACCATACATGTAATCTTCCGCATAATTTATCGAAGGAAGAAGTGTGCATAGAGTGAATAAAGAAAGTAATAAGAGGTATTTACGCATGTTAATTCTCCTTGTGTGAAAACTCAGCTTACCACAGGGAAAGTGGTTAACTATTTGAGGTATTTTATGGCAACAAAACCACTGATTAATAATATAACAAATACGATGGAAAGGATGTTAAAATATTTCTCTATAAACGTTTTGATCTTTGGGCCGAAAACATAAAACAATCCTGCAACCAGAAAGAATCTTGCACTTCTGCTTAAAGCTGACGCAAAAATCAGGGTAAATATGTTTATTTTACAAACCCCGGCTGCAATGGTAAATACTTTGTAGGGTATGGGAGTAAATCCAGCCACTGCAATTGCCGAAAATGCGTTATTTTGATATTGTGTACTCACCGCATTAAATAAATCGGTAATGTTGTAAAAGTTGATGATTGGGCTGCCTACATACTCAAAAAGCTGATAACCAATAAAATATCCAAAACATCCACCTATTATCGACCCGATAGAGCAGACCAATGCGTATTTAAAAGCTTTGGCAGGTTTAGAGACTGCCAAAGCTATCAAAAGGACGTCAGGCGGTATAGGAAAAAAAGACGATTCACAAAATGCAAGTACAAAGAGCGCCCATGTACTGTGAGGTTTTTCTGCCCACTGTATAGTCCAATCATAGAGCCTCCTTATATGATTTGCTTTTCTTGTAACCTGCTCTTTTTCAATTGATTCCATTATCTAAATATGCAATTAGCAAAAGTAGTATTGTAAGGATTTTTAAAGTACTTAGCTCCTGTAAGTTACCCGTTACTTAGCTACTCTTTTTTAGACATCTTAGGTGTGTAAATACAGTATGGTTCTTCTGCCATATAGTCTCCTGTTTCGTAGAACGCACGCGCTCTGCAGCCTTCGCAGACTTTTTTGTATTCGCATTCACCGCATTTACCTCCAAGCAAATCAGGTTGTCTTAGTTTTTCGAAGACAGGAGAATTCTTCCAGATATCTACAAACTTCTGTTTCTTGATGTGTCCGGCTTCAACAGGTAGATATCCACAAGGGAAAACCTCTCCCTTGTGAGAGACAAAACAGACTCCTGTTCCGGCAAGACAGCCTTTTGTCATTGCGGCCATTCCGTGAGTTTTTGGTGTGATTTTGACGCCTTCCTCTTTTGCCCGCTCGCGCATTATCCTGAAATAGTGAGGTGAACAGGTTGCCTTTGTCTGGATCACTGCTTCTTTGGATAAGTCATAGAAAAGATTAAGGAGCTCCTCATACTTGTCAGCCGGCAGCATCTGGTCGTCAGCAATTTCAACACCGCAACCTACCGGGACTAGCATAAATATATGAATTGCCTCGGCACCCATGTTAACTGCAAGGTCGTACAAGTCGCGAAGCTGATCTTGATTATGTTTTGCAATAGTGCAGTTAATCTGCATGCCCATGCCCTGGTCCTTCAAATGATTGAATCCTCTGACTGCCTGATCGAACGATCCTTTCAGTTTGCGGAATTTGTCGTGAGTCTCTGCATCTGCACCGTCAAGGCTTATGGAAACCCTGGATACCCCTGAAGCTACTATCTTTTTAGCCATCTCCTCATCCACTAATGTACCATTGGTAGCCAGTGCTACTGTTAAACCTTTGTCTACTGCATATCTCGCTATGTCGAAAATGTCCGGACGAAAAAGCGGTTCTCCACCGCTTAAGACGAGAATAGGATTGCCAGCTTCGGCAATTGCATCGACGAGTTCGAAGGATTCTTCTGTTGTCAAATCATCATTCATCAGCTGGGTACTTACGTCTAGTCTTCTACAATGGATACACTCCAGGTTGCAGCCAGCAGTCGTTTCCCAGAATACGAGACGAAGCTGGTTCTTCATGTTTTTCATATATTGACTGGAAACCTTGCCGTCTCCGTGTCCTTTTATTTGTGAGTAAACTTCCTTTATGGTACCCTCCAGCATGCCATCCGGCATACCGTGAGAACCTGAATTCTTACCATGATCATCCTTCATTGTTGCCCCCAGTATTCTTTCTACATTATTGATAAAATGCGATAAATTGTTTGTCCTTGACAAGACAATTTAGCACTGTAATATTAAAATTTTGCATAATTACAACAATTTTACCCTTATTTCACATAAATTCAAATACAAAAATATCTAATTAATCATAAACGTAGATGTCATGAAAACAAGAGAGAAAATCACAATATATGACACAACACTGCGAGATGGCAGCCAGACGGAAGGCATCTCGTTTTCTCTACAGGATAAGATCGGAATAGCGCTTAAACTTGACGATCTCGGTGTAGATTATATTGAGGGTGGTTATCCATTATCTAATCCCAAAGATAAGAATTTTTTCAAAGAGATCAGAAAGAATTCATTAAAGAATGCAAAAGTTGCGGCATTTGGCAGTACGAAGCGGGCGAATAAAAAGGCATCGGAAGATCCCGGAATAAAAGCACTGCTTTTAACGGAGATGCCTGTCGTAACAATCGTAGCCAAGGGCTGGGACTTCCACGTAACCGACGTTCTTAAAGTATCTTTGGACGAAAATCTGAAAATGGTATCTGAATCAGTCGAATATTTGAAATCAAAAGGAAGAGAAGTAATTCTTGATGCAGAGCATTTCTTTGACGGACACAAAAAAAATTCCAGATATTCATTAAAAGTGTTGAAGGCCGCACAGAATTCAGGAGTGGATACAATTGTCCTTTGTGATACTAATGGAGGCTGTCTGCCACAAGAAGTGGAAAAGATCACGGGAAGCGTTGCAAGTAAGGTAAAAGTACCGTTGGGCATACATACTCACAACGACTGTGAACTGGCAGTGGCTAATACAATTGCTGCTATCAATTCAGGTGCGAGGCATGTACAGGGGACAATAAACGGGCTAGGGGAGAGATGTGGAAATGCGAATCTTTGCTCGGTAATACCGAACCTGGTGTTGAAGAATAAATTTAAGTGCCTTGGAAATTCGGAGCTAAAAAAACTTACGGAAATATCAAGATATGTTAACGAAGTGGCAAATTTTGTTCCCATGGCTAATCAGCCTTTTGTTGGATCAAGTGCTTTTGCACATAAAGGAGGTTTGCACGTAAACGCGATACAAAAGAACAGGAGTACTTATGAACATATAGAACCGGAAACGGTTGGAAACGAGAGAAGGATTTTAATATCCGAACTATCCGGAGGTTCAAACATTCTCAAAAAGGTTGAAAAATATAAAATTGCACATGATCAGAAAACAATGCGAAAGATCCTGAAGAAAGTTCAGGATATGGAGAACGAGGGGTACCACTTTGAATCGGCAGAAGGTTCATTCGACCTCCTGGTTAAGAAGGTAATAGGAAAGCACAAAGGGTTCTTTGATCTTGAAGATTTCAGGGTAATTGTAGAAAGAGGAAAAGATGGAAAATCCATTACCCGTGCAACTGTCCAAATAAAGGTTAATGGTGTAAAGGAGCTGACAGTTAGTGATGGGGATGGCCCTGTAAATGCCCTGGACGGTGCATTACGGAAAGCACTTGAGAAATTCTATCCATCTCTTGCGGATATGCATCTTATAGATTATAAGGTACGTGTTATTAATCCTAAAGAGGCATCTGCCGCAAAGGTAAGGGTAATAATCGAATCTCACGATCACAAAGATACCTGGGGCACTGTCGGTGTGTCGGGAAACCTGATAGAAGCGAGCTGGAAGGCCCTTGTTGAAAGTATTGAGTATAAACTTTTAAAGGATGAAGATGGAGACTGATTTACCAACAAAATACAATCCGAAGGAAATTGAGGATAAATGGTATAGTTTCTGGGAAGAGGGCAATTTCTTTCATTGCAAACCGGATCCTTCCAAAAAACCCTACACTATAGTAATCCCTCCTCCAAATGTTACAGGTGTTCTGCATATGGGGCATGCGCTCAATAATATATTGCAGGATATACTGATAAGGTGGAGAAGGATGCAGGGATACAACACACTGTGGATGCCGGGGACAGATCATGCGGGCATAGCAACGCAGAATGTAGTTGAAAGGAAATTGGTTAAAAAAGGAACAAACCGGCATGAGCTTGGACGGGAAAAGTTTATCGAAGAGGTGTGGAAATGGAAAAAAGAGTACGGTTCAGAAATTTTGAAACAGCTTAGAAAACTGGGCTCTTCGTGCGATTGGGAGAGAGAGCGATTCACGATGGATGAAGGTTTGTCAGAAGCCGTTAAAGAGGCATTTGTTAAACTGTATGAAAAAGGATTCATTTACAAAGGTAAATACATTGTTAACTGGTGCCCAAGGTGCCTTACTGCCATTTCAGATGATGAAGTAGAGCATGAAGACCATGAAGGGCATCTCTGGCACATCAGATATCCTTTCCGGGATGCACCACACTTGTTCGTTACTATTGCTACAACCCGTCCGGAAACCATGCTGGGTGACGTTGCCGTTGCGGTAAATCCGGAGGATGAAAGATATAAGGATATGATAGGCGAGATGCTCGTTCTCCCTGTGGTAGGACGCGAAATACCCATAATTGCGGATGAAGCGGTAGACCCTGAATTTGGTACGGGTGCTGTTAAGGTTACTCCCGCACATGATCCAAACGATTTCGAAATCGGCAAGAGGCATAATCTGGATCACGTAGTAATTATGAATAATGATGGAACCATAAGAGGAGACGCAGAGAATTATATTGGTATGGACCGGTATGAATGCCGTGAGGCGTTGGTTGAGGAACTTAAAGAAGAGAAGAATATGGTAAAGATCCAACCACATTCCCATTCAGTAGGGCATTGCTATCGCTGCAGAACAGTCATAGAACCTTATCTTTCTGAACAGTGGTTTGTAAAAATGAAGCCTTTAGCAGAAGCGGCAATTACAGCACAAAAGAGCGGAAATGTTACTTTTCATCCTGAACGGTGGACTAAGGTCTATTTGAGTTGGCTTGAAAATGTGAGGGATTGGTGCATCTCCAGGCAGATATGGTGGGGACACAGGATTCCAGCCTGGCAATGTGGAAGTTGTGATGAGATAAATATTGCACGTGAGGTCCCTGATAAATGTTCAAAATGTGGTCACGATACGTTGATTGAAGAGACAGACGTTCTGGATACGTGGTTCAGCTCCGCACTATGGCCATTTTCTACAATGGGATGGCCTGAAGAGACTGAAGAGTTAAAATATTACTACCCAACATCTACGCTTGTTACTGACCGTGGTATTATATATTTCTGGGTGGCAAGGATGGTGATGATGGGTCTGGAAATCAGGAATGAAGTGCCTTTTTCAAATGTGTACGTGCATGGTACCATCCTCGATGATTTGGGAAGAAAAATGAGTAAGTCTCTGGGTAATGGGATTGACCCGCTATTAATGATTGATCAGTATGGGGCTGATGCAGTAAGAACATCAATAATAATGCTGACTGTCGAGGGGCAGGACGTAAAACTCAATGAAAACAGGTTTGAAATGGGCAGGAATTTTATAAACAAGGTGTGGAATGCCGCCAGGTTTGCGATGATGAACCTGGAATCAGATGGATCATCTGATGTGCAAATCACAGATGATGACTACTGTTTTGAAGATATCTGGATAATCAGCCGGCTTAATTCAGTTACAGACGTATGTACGAATTCCCTGGAGAAGTACAAATTTAATGAGGCCATAAGAGCACTTTATGAATTTATCTGGAATGATTTCTGCGATTGGTATCTGGAGATAATCAAGCCGAGACTTTACAATACGGATGAGAAGGAGAGCAGGATGGTGGCGCAAAAGGCGTTGGTATATGTGCTCAATAATACGCTTCATCTGTTGCACCCTTTTGCTCCGTTCATGACTGAAGAGATATGGCAGCACTTAAAAAGTATGGTTTCTCAAGACAGAGCGATTGCAATTGACTCGATGAAAAATGAAAGCCTGATGATTTGCCAATGGCCTGAAATAGATTCTGCAAAGATTGATAAAAAGGTAATAGATACAATGCCGTTACTTCAAGACCTGGTCAGAGCGGTAAGGAATATCAGGAGTAATATGAATATACCGAACAAAACGACACTGAAGGCCATTATTTCAGTACATGATAATGAGATTAAGACAAGGCTTGATAGCCATCACGGCTTTATCGTCCAGATGGCAAATCTTGATGGTATAGAAATAGGTGTTGGTCTGGAAAAACCGGAATCATCTGCAAGCGAGGTTGTAAATGATATACAGATTTTTGTTCCCTTAAAGGGACTTATAGATAAAGATGCAGAGAAGGAAAAACAGAAAGAGCATCTGAACAAAACTAACTCACATCTTGAAATTGTACGAAAAAAACTTTTTAATGAGAATTTCGTTAAGAATGCTCCTGCACATATTGTTAATGCGGAAAGAGATAAAGAGGCAGAGCTTCTAGGACAGATTATTAAGATAAAGGATATCCTGGAAGATTTAGAAAAAAACGATTAAATTAGATTTTAGTTCCTCCTTTAGAAGACAATATCATCTAGGCGGAGATCTACCTTTGGAGAAAATATTAATGTTAAAACCCCTGAATAAGTACCTGATACTCTGTTTGCTATTTGTTGCGGCGACGTCATTTGCGGAGACGGAACCATCTAAGGCAGAACTGTATAATGAATGTCCAACCTGTGGAACAAAATATTCATATGATATTAAATTCTGTGGAAAGGATGGGGACAAATTAGTAGAGACACAAAAGAGTTCTATATGTCCCAAATGCAAACAAAAGGGTGTTCCGGGAGAGGTATTCTGCAGGGCAGATGGAGAAAAACTTGTGACAGTTGAAGATGCAAAAGTGAACGAACAAAAGCTGTTAGAAGATCGGCAGAAAGCGGTAGTACATTTTAAAGAAGGCAATACGTTTCTGGACAGTGAAGAATTTGGTAAAGCGCTGGATGAATACAAAAAGGCAGTTGAGCTATATGAGAATATACCGAGGCTCCAATATAACATAGGTTTGCTTTACGGAAAGATCGGAAAGCATAAAGACGCAATTAAACATCTCAGGAATTATTGTAAATTGTCACCGGATGCAGAGGATATAGACGGGATAATAACCAAGATTGCAATATTACAGGGTATTGTAGATAAAAAAAACAGACTGATAAAAAAATATGAAAAGCGAGATAGTGTTATGACGAAGGCATTGCCAGGGATTAAGGAAAAGCGTGGTATGGTCTTCGTACCTGCAGGTTCTTTCGTGATGGGAAATAATAGTATAAAAAGAGAGCAACGTCCCAGTCACAATGTTTATCTTGAACCCTTTTATATTGATAAATACGAAGTAACAAATGCTGAGTACTATGAGTTCCTGGAGTATATAAACAAAACAAAAGATCATAGTAAGTGCAGGGAAGATGAACCAATAAATAAAGACCATCAGCCTCATAATTGGGAAAAGGATTACTATAGTCATCCGGAATTCCCTGTTGTACGAATAGACTGGTATGATGCTTGTGCTTATGCAGCGTGGGCCGGAAAGAGATTGCCAACAGAGGCAGAGTGGGAAAAGGCAGCCAGAGGAACAGATGAGAGAAAATGGCCCTGGGGTAGTGAGTGGGATCCTTCAAAATATAATTTTGGAGATCCCGAACCGGTCGGTTCACATGAAGATGGTAAGAGTCCCTATGGATGTTATGACATGGCTGGCAGCGTTGCAGAGTGGTGTGCTGATTGGGCCGATATGAATTATTATGAAAAGAGTCCCAAGAGGAATCCTAAAGGACCTGAAAAAGGTGAAGAGAAAATTATTAGAGGTGGTTCACGATTTATCCCTGATGGCCTTTCTCTGCGATCTACGGCACGAAAGGCAATGCGTCCAAATATTGGGAATATGAGTGTGGGTTTTCGTTGCGTAAAATAGATTTAAGAGTAGGTATAAGACGGCAAATTAAGGATTGTTTAAGCTGATACTCTGTAAAAATACGGTTTTTTAAAAAAAACCTGTATTTATATAAAATGATGACTATCTAACACCTTATATGGCAATAAGATAGGGTGCTTAATAGTATTTTTCATGGTTTTATTATAATTTCATGGATATGAAATCAATTTGTTGATAATATTATCCGAGTAGCAGTAAAATCTAGCTTTATGTATCACCCACAAAGCAAAATAATCAGTGATCCTTTTTCATGGGGAATCTTAAATTCCTGGTGAATTCTGGGTTATGGTTATGTACGTACGTTAGGGGTTAGTATGACGGTCGAAGAACTAGACTTTGATAAAAGGAATAATACAAGGTTAGATCTTGCATTAGGAATATCGCTTCCTGGTCAAGATGGTAAGACTATAAATATAAGCGCTAGTGGAGTTTATTTCGAAGTAATAACAGATGACGTAGATACGTTTGCCATCGATACAACACATCCAGTTAAAATAGCCGCTATCACTGCCACGCCTGGATTTGAGGAGAGGCAGATCAAGCTTAGCGGTAACGGATGTATTGTCAGGAGTGACATAAAAGAAGTAACAAGCCGCGGTAACAGATTGTGCATAGCTTTGAAATTCAACGACGCACTTAATATTATACCAAATGATATTTAGGAGAATTATTCCTTGAATTTTGCTGTTAAGTTTGTATAATTTTCAAGATCAATAGTATTTGAGAAAATAATTTAGGAGATATCCTCATGGGTGACTTATTCAAAAAACTAGATGAAATAATGACTGGTGACTTAGTGCGTAAGGTTGGAGGTGTAGTGTGTTTGATTGCAGTCATCCTGGTAGGGGCAGGTTTCATTGTTGGTGCAAAGAGTGTTTTAAAGACAATGAAGGGGCCAGCCGTTGCAGTGGAGGCTACGGACGAAGAAGGTGCTGAAGAAGGTGATGTCACATCTGAAGACGTAGACGAAGAAGTGGATGAAGATTATGAAGATGAAGACGATTATGATGAATAAACTCTGATTGTTTAAATAGCCTTCTTTAGTGCAGTGAGATTGGGGATGTTTGTATTAAAGAAGGTATCAATTGTTACCGCTGTTCTTGCCATTCTTTTTGTATCCTTCGTGGCATGCTTCGCATGATTTTATCATCTTACCAAACTGTGCGTCAGCAATTTCTGTATCACGTTTTTTACAAGATAGAATTAATCTGTTTGACGCATTATAAAACCTGTCACTTAATATAAGAAACTCGCCTGACACACCGGGATGGTTTTTTATATATAAATTTACACAGCTGACACCAATGCCCTGTTTCAGTTCGTTTGCCCACATCTCTATCTCTATCCAATCTCTGGATTCCAAAGATTTTGCCAGCCTTCTGGTATCCCTTGAGGTCCTTTTCATTGCCAGTTTCAAAGTTTCTTCATCTGACATGTATGCTCGTATTTCCTCATCATCGACCGTTACTTCCACTGCCTTTTTACAGGAAGTTATTCCCGTTAGTGCGACCGATATAAATAGAAATAGAATCAATAACGTCTTCATACTTCCTAATTGATTATCTCAAGCCCTGAATCTTGTCATTTTAGTTTTGTAATATTAACGGCAGCTCTTCCTTCTCTCTATATATATCATGGCAATCATCGCAAGTCTTTAGCAATCGGTTAAATTCAGAATCTATGGCCTCAACATCGTGTTCCTTGCACAATGCTGTTAGTTTTCTGACGGCATCGTAAAATTGACTGCCCTTTATAACGAATTCGCTGGAAATACCACGGTGCTCCGCCATATATAGTTCTACACAGCTGTAACCAATACCTTCCTTCAATTCCTTTGTCCACATCTCTATTTCAACCCAGTCTCTACCTTCTATAGCGCCTGACAATCTCCTCAAATCTCTGGATGCGCTTTTCATCGCCTTTTCTAAAGTATCATCTCTCGTGTGTGAAGTAGACGTCTTTTCAACTTTTACCTCTTCTGCCTTCTTACAGGAGGTCAGTCCTGAGAATGTTGCGCATATGATAATTAGTAGTATTAATTGTTTCATTTCTTGATGTTTAATTAGTGTCTATACCTCAAGTACCTTTGGGGATTTTGTCAGGTTTGTACATCCGTCATCTGTAATAAGTATCATGTCCTCAAGCCTCACCCCACCAATACCAGGATAATAGAGTCCCGGCTCAACGGTTACTACATTACCTGTTTTTAACGTACACTTTGTCTTGGATATTCGTGGCGGTTCGTGAACGTCCAGCCCGACACCATGACCTGTTCCATGAAAAAACCCCTGCATCTTTCCCTTGAACTTACCGGTCTTAAACCCCAGGGATGTTAAATGCTTCAAGACCTTCCTGTGTATGACGTCTCCCTTAGTGTCATTCCCGGCGGACTCGAAAACCAGCTCTTGCGCAGATGACACTGCCTTGTACATTTTCTTTAACGATCTCGAAGCTTTGCCTTTCACAATAGTCCTGCTTATATCTGCGTAATATCCTGTCTGTTCGTCTTTGGGAAAA
>CAYTLC010000010.1:6312-27179 GCA_964438395.1 uncultured Candidatus Scalindua sp. | reverse complement strand
ACATGAAGCTTATCAAGGTTGTTTTGAAGCCTGAAAAGACCATGGACGTGAAGGATGTACTGACCGGTTTAGGATATCATGGGATTACGTCTAAACATACTTTCGGGTATGGAGAGAGTAAGAAAGTAGTTAAACAGGTATATCGTGGAAAAGTTTATGAGCAAAGAGTAGACGCAGTAAAGAGGGAAGAGATGGAGTTTGTTGTGGCTGATTATAGAGTAAAAAGCGTTATAGACTCTATCAGGAGTGTTACTAAAACAGAAGATGGAGCTGATGGGAGAATATACGTACTTCCCATAGAACAATCAATTCACATTCATACCGGTGACAGGCATATAGGTGACTCTACTGAAACTGGTTTTTATGGTGATATTTAGGTGTCTAAGATATAGCTGTTTTTATAAATATCATTTTTGAACGACTTGGAGAAGTATTATGAAACTTATTAAAGCTATTGTCAGACCGGAGAAGGCGTTGCCGTTGAAGGATATATTGTCCGGCTCAGGGTATCATGGGATTACGTCTACCGATTGCCATGGATATGGAGAGAGTAAAAATATAATTAAACAGGTGTATAGAGGAAAAGTTTATGAGCAGAGGGTGGATGCAGTCAAACGAACAGAAATAGAATTTGTTGTGCCGGATGATAAAGTCGAGAATGTTATAAGAACAATTAGAAACGTTGCCGTAACCAACCGTGGAGCTGATGGGCGCATATACGTATCTGCAATGAATGACTCAGTCCATCTTCATTCAGGTGAAACACATCTTGGTGATGCCAGTGAAAAGGAGCTACAGGATGAACTTTGAGAAAGAGAATGCCTGTTCGATTTAGCTTGTTCAAATATCCTTGTTCAATAGGACATCTTTTCGAGTTCCGGATAGAACGTCTCTTCTTCAAAGGATATTCTGTCTGAGAGCGCACCTTTTATACCACCGAAATCACCCATGAATTCATTGCTATCGACGATGTCAGACGAGGAGTACTTATCGAAAAATGGTAGCAGCGCTGACTGTGCAATGTTGCCAAGTTCTTCTAGAAAACCTTGTGCTGAAGACTTAAAAGAGCCATCTGCATCAGGCTTGTTCATTGCTTCCTGAATGACACGGTTTTCTTCTTCAATGTGACCCAACACCGCCTCTTTTAAGCTGGAAAGTGCTTCAGCTCTTTGCTGTCCTTTTGACGAACCAACCAGTCCTAATAAACTTGTTACTGTCTGGTGTGCTGTTTTAAAAGTATCTACAGTTGACCCCATATGGTTCCCTCCTTATTTTAGTCACAAAATAACCTTGCTTAACTATATGTTAATCTAACAATAGTTAAATACAATAACAACAAAAAATATTTTGGGCAAGGAGATGAGAAACCGAAGGTTTTCTCTCACAACAGAGCGAAGGAAAGGGGAATAATTAATGATGATTTTCAGCGAGGAAAGCGTCTGGTAATCTTTGTAGCACTTGTATTGTGTATTCTGAGACTTTCAGTCATCTTCTTTATATCATAATTCCCGAGGAGTCCTTGTTGTACAAAATACCGACCTATGGGGGGTTGCATCTGTTTCTGCTTTCCGACTATAGCTAAATGTTGGAATTTAGTTATATACCCATTGCGATGGGCGTATTCACCGAATTGATCCTTATAACTTCTCTCTTTTAAAATTCTTCTGATATCTTCTGATGACAGAATTCCCCAATCCTGTGCAATTTTACCAATGATTGGGCGCTGTCTTCTTTGCCAGACTATTGCCTGGGTAAGGGTGTTCCAGGAGATGAGGCCGGAGTAATAGAGAAATTGGCCGATTAGCAGTTCACGTTTTGGAACGATGCCTGAGAAATAACGGTCTGAAATAGCCGTTTTCGTCCTCAGTGTCATCTGCGTACTACTGGCTTTTCTGACACTGCTCTTCAAAGAGAAGCTTGCAGAACTTTTTTGCTTTGTCGTTTTTGTACGCCTTTTCGGTTTTGCTTGCTTTGTCGTCTTTGTTTGCTTTTTTGGTTCTGATTGCTTTGTTGACTTGGCTTGTGTTGCTGATTTAGTCTGTTTTTTGGGCTTTGCCTGTTTAGTTGACTTTGCCTGTTTTGGCGGCTTTGTTTTCTTTACTGGTTTTGCTTTTTTTGTCGGAGTGCGGCGACTGGCACTTTTCGGCTTTCTTTTCTTAGGAACTTCGTCTTTTATAATATATTTTTTTTCACTCTGTATGATAGAATCAAGTCTTTCGTATGCCGTACTCATCTCTTTAAAACATTTATCCAGCTTTTCTCTGTTCTTACCAAGCGCGTGTGCTCTGTCGGGATGTGTTGCAAATGCTTTTCTCCTGTAAGCAGATCTAAGTTTTCTAGGCGAGAGCTTGTCTAAAAAATCGACGTAATTGACGATATTAGAGTCAAATAATAGACAGCAATCGTCAACAAGTACGGTTTTTGATACGGTATATGTCATATATGTGCCTTTTATGATTATTTAGAATATAAAGCATAAAAATCGCAAATATAATGCCAACAATATACTGTTCGCCTTGATTGTGCGAGACGTAATTATTCTACAAAATTACGTCTTAAGCAACTTGATCATCTTGTTGATACTCTCTTTGGCATCGCCAAAAATCATCAGTGTTTTCTTCTCATAAAAAAGCTCATTGTCCACGCCGCTGAAGCCTGGACTTAAACTTCTCTTGCATATAATCACACTCCTTGCCTGATCTGCGTTAAGAATTGGCATACCATAGAGAGGGCTCTCATTGTCTGATCGTGCCGATGGATTAATAACATCATTTGCACCGACAACTAAAGTCACATCGGCATTTTGAAAATCATCATTAATGTCTCCCAGATCGGAAAGCAGATCATACGATACATTTGCCTCTGCAAGCAAAACGTTCATATGACCAGGCATACGCCCCGCGACAGGGTGGATTGCATAGCGTACATTAATTCCATTGCTTATGAGTATTGTTACAAGTTCCTGCAGGGCAAATTGTGCCTGTGCTACCGCAAGCCCATATCCGGGAACGATAATAACTTTTTGAGCTGCCTCAAGCATTATTGAAGCGTCTTCCTCGGTATAATTAATAACTTTACGTCTGTTATTATTGTTATTTACTGTTGTAGTCCCGACTGATCCAAAAATAATATTAGCAATAGAACGATTCATAGCCTTACACATAATCCGGGTAAGTATAAATCCTGATGCGCCAACTAATGCACCGCAGATTATGAGTATGTTGTTGGATAGGACAAAGCCTGTGGCAGCAGCGGCCAGGCCGGAACAGGAGTTTAAAGTTGATATTACAACAGGCATATCTGCTCCGCCAATTGGTATGACGAACAAGATTCCAAGTAGTAAGGCTATTGCAAGGATGGCAAGTAAACCAGTGTTGAACGCAGGATTGATTATGACAACGATGCCCATAGTTAGAAACAGGGTAAAGAGTAGTACGTTTAGTAATCGCTGGGCCTTGAACACTACAGGTGCTGACTTGACAACTCCCTGTAGCTTGCCAAAAGCGACCAGACTGCCGGTAAAAGTGACAGCACCAATGAAAAGGCTTATAACCATGGAGATGATTACGTCTATCCTTAGATCTCCGGCCAGTCGATTGTATTCTGCTAATGCTACAAGTGCAGAGGCACAACCACCAAGTCCGTTAAAGAGCGCTACCATTTGAGGTACGGCTGTCATCTGGACCTTCCTGGCTATTATGGCTCCGATTGCACTACCTATGATGAGGCCAACAATTATTAAAGTGAAATCCAGTATCTCGTTCTTTGTTAATGTTACTACGATGGCTATCAGCATTGCAGTCATAGCAAGCTGGTTACCCCGTCGGGCAGTCTTAGGTGAACTAAGCTTCTTTAAGCCGAGAATGAATAGTATGGATGAGAGGAGATACGCAAGTGCTATGATAATATTCATATGTCTTCGTCCCTCTTCTTTCCTTTCTTAAACATCTCCAGCATTCTGTCTGTAACCATGAACCCACCGACAACGTTTATAGTGGCTATTATTATGGCTAAGAGCCCAAGTACTGTGCTGAGAGTCGAGTGGCCAGCACCGGCGCTTATCAGGGCTCCTACAAGCGTTATTCCTGAGATAGCATTAGTACCGGACATGAGTGGAGTATGCAGCAGGGGGGGGACCTTGGTAATCGTTTCAAACCCGACAAAGACAGCAAGGACAAAGATATATACTGACACCAAAAGTGGGTCGATCATGTTTCAGCTCCTTTCCGTATTGCCTTACTAACGTAATCGTTTACAATCTCTCCATTGTATGTGACACATGAGCTCTTTGTTATCTTATCCTCAAAATCGAGACTTCTATCGTCAGCCATGTACAAATGTTTAAAAAATTGTGTGATATTTCTAGAATACATGGCGCTGGCATCAATAGGGAGTGTTGATGGAAGGTTTAATACACCGCATATGGTCACACCATGTTTGCAGATGTCTTTCCCGGGTTCTGTGATCTCGCAGTTCCCTCCCTGCTCTGCGGCCAGATCTATTATGACAGAGCCTTTCTGCATTCTCTTAACTATCTCCTCTGTTATCAGGATAGGAGCTCTCTTGCCAAAAAGCTGAGCAGTAGTTATAACAACATGGTTTTGTGCCGCTCTTTCACCAATAATTTTACGCTCTTTTTTCATGAACTCCTCCGTCATCTCTTTCGCATAACCAGCGGTTGTTTCGGCGTCTGCAACAAGTTCCATCTCTATGAACTGTGCTCCGAGGCTCTCCACCTGTTCTCTTACAGCCGGCCTTGTGTCAAATGCCTCCACTCTTGCGCCCAGTCTGCGCGCAGTTGCAATCGCCTGTAACCCGGCGACGCCTGCACCCACTACCAGCAGTTTTGCCGGTGGTATGGTTCCGGCAGCTGTCATCATGAGAGGGAAGAATTTGTCAAGGTGCTGTGCCGCGATCAATACGGCGCGATACCCTGCTATACTTGCCATTGAGCTGAGAGCGTCCATGCTTTGTGAGCGTGATATACGTGGGATAAACTCCATGGCAAAGCTGGTAATGGCCTTTTTATTCATAAGATCCAGAAATTTAGAATCTAAAACTGCAGAGAGAAACCCAATGTAAGTTGAACTGTTTTTCATCATCTCGATTTCTTCTATTAGAGGAGGCTGAATCTTCATGATAACATCAGCTCCTGAGTAGAGAAGCTGCACATCTTTAACGATAGCAGCACCGGCCTGTTCGTATTCAGTGTCAGGGAAATACGCATTTGCCCCTGCACCGGATTCAATCGATACTTCATGGCCATCTTTTAAAAGTTGTGTGACTATTTTTGGTACGATAGCCACACGTTTTTCACCCTTATAAATCTCTTTAGGAATTCCTATTTTCATAATCTATGGAATATATGTTTTAGTAGAATTTGACGTTTATCATATTGGTATTACCGTAAACAAGTCAAGAAGTTATTTGATTTGATTTTTGTATGTTTGGGTTGATTTTTTACTGATTACCTGTATATTTTAGAAAATTCTAATATTTTATTTTCTATTGTGGGAGGAAGCAGATGTTTTCTAAAAATAGATATTTATGGATAGGTATATTTCTCTCTCTGTTCTGCTTTAGTTTATGTGATAGTGTGTCTGCAGGTCCAAACTGGTCTATCAAGGGTGAGTACTTCGAGGGGTGTACGTGTAACCCAGGGTGCCCATGCCTGTTTGGGAGTGAACCCAGTCACAATAGAACGTGCAAAATAGCGGGTGTATTCAATATTAAGTCCGGGAGCTATGGACAGTTTGCATTAGATGGTCAGACGGTAATTGGAATTACAGATTTAACTGCCAGGCCGAATGAGAACTGGATAGTTTTTTATATCAGCGGAAACGGATCTTCCAGTGTCAGAAACAAGGCGTTGTTAGATATCTTCCAAAATCATGTCTTTGGTTTTGCAGATGTTCCGTCAGAGAGAATCACTGTAAAATATTTACCGATTCATATAGAGTCTACTGAGTGGCGTAAGAGGGCAGTGGTTGCTGATAACCTGACATTGGATGTTGAATTGTTAAGGGGCAAGGGAGATCCTGATAAACCGACACAGATTGTTAATAAGAATTTCCCGGTTTGGGCAGATGAGTTTGATACAACGCTTAACATGGGGAAAGCCTCTACACATAGATTTCATGAGGGCAGTCATAAGTGGAATTACGATGGAAGAAGTGGTTTTTCTACTAACTTTCACTTTAAAGGTAGTTAAACGATACTGATAGCACTCTGGCTTTCCGTCAGATCCGGCCGGGCAGGCGCTCAGCGTGACGCCTCATGATGCTCAATGTGACGTCTCCCTCCCCAAGGATGCTAATGTGCGTCTCATGATAATCGATGTGACGCCATCCTGAGCGCCTGCCCGACGAGATCATACAGGTAGGGAACCGAAGGATTGTTTTTGTCGCGATAGCGATTTAACACGTTAGTGCCAGGTGTGAGGGTATAGTTTGATTCACAAATCTATTTATTAACTCTTTTTCACTCTCTGCAATATTCATAAAGGCAGCAGCAATACCAAAAATAGATGTGTCTTGTTGTTTTTTTACGCGGGTTACCATTCCGGTACATGTCACAGGTGATGAAGATGTTGAAAACCCTATCTTTAGATCCAGGACAGTACCGCACTGTATGTTGTTGCTGGAGTTAAAAAACAGACCTCCGACACCCAGATCATTTACACCAACCATGTCCCACTCAGATGAAGCCATTTCCTGTCCATTCTCTGGTCTGATTCGAAACCTTATGATAATAGGTTTCTCAACTCTTTTATGTTTCCTTCTATCTACATCATTATGCATTCGGTCATTTATTTGATTTGGGTTTAGCTTAATCATCTTTTCTTCCTTTAATTAGTGTTATGTCAACCTAAGTTATATTAGTATTGTCTTTTACGTTAGTAAATTATTGCAATTGATATGCCAATACAATACTCAGACGGGTTAAATATGTAAATTGCTGTCAAAGAAGAACTTATGAGATGATGTTGAAAGTAAGGAGAATTCTGTTGTTCCTGTTTTGGGAAATATGACCCATATTTACAACAGAAAGTCCCCAAAATAAGTCAATTTTTACCTTATAATCTGATCAAAATATTTAATGGTTTGTAATAATGACTTTTAGTTGACACCCTTAATTATAATCGTAATATAATGTATTCTGTGTGAGCCTGTACACACGTCAAGAGATATGTGAATTGGGGTATTTACAATATGAACCTGGCATTAATTGCTATAACTGATGATGGAATTGGCGTAGCTAAACGTATTAAAGAGAAACTTGACGACGAAGTAACAGTCTTTTTGCCTCAGAAATTAGAGCAGAAAACACTGAAAGCAACTTACTATTCTAGGAAATTTGGTGATCAGGAAAATGGCCGTAGGTAATATGGCCCCGGAGATACAGATGCCACAGCAGGGACTTTTTGACTTAAATACCGCAGAAGGAACAGTCATCCCTGCAGGCGAAACTCAAATGAAGCTGTCAAATATAAATGCGGAGTACACCCTGGTACTGTTCTGGGCAAGCTGGTGTCCGCATTGCGAATCATTACTGTCCGTGCTAAAAGGAGTTTATGATGAGTACAGAGATGAGGGTCTGGAGATATTGGCCATATCTATTGATAAGGAACGAACCGAGTGGCAGAACGCTATTTCAAAGGAACAATACAGATGGATAAACTATTCAGAGTTGGCTGGGTGGGAAGATTGTAAGACCGCGAAGGAGTATGGTGTCTGGTCTACCCCAAGGATGTATCTGCTGGACAGGGATAAGAGGATAATTGCGAAGCCGCTAACCGTGGAAGAATTAAAAGAATTTATAGCCCCATTAAAGCTTGCCAAAACAGAATAAATGGAGGGGGTGGAGAGACAGAAATTGAAGGAATAGGCAGTGTTTTACTAAATCCGATAGTGATTAAAAACAAAATATTTTAAAACCATACTAACAGGAGTGGTAAAATGAAAACATTGAAGCGTATTGTCAAAAACCCGTACATAAATATCATTGTAGCTCTACTTCTTTTTTATTCAGGAATTAGTGAAACTGTGCATGAATTGAGAGAACTTGAAGGTTTCAAAGTTGGCGCTCATCATGGTGTTATCCTTTTTGCTGTACTGCAAATCTTCAAAACCATTCCTGACCTTTTTGAAGGATTGGAGTACATTGATGATGCAGGGGAAGAAAAAAGCGGATAGCGGCTGGGCACAAAGCTGTCAACAAAGTATGCAAATTGTTGTCTATGCGGCTTGAAATTGCATAGCAGTACGGTTGGATTTTAAAGTGGCATTGACAAACCTATCTATCATCTCTTTTTCGCGCTCTTCTATCTCCGTAAATGCAGTTGCAATACCAAATATAGAGGTGTGCGGATTCTTTTTAACGCGGGTAACAATACCCTTACACTTAACAGGATCTGTAGATGTGGAGAAACCGATCCTTAAATCCAGGACAGTTCCGATTTCCAGGTTGTAGCTGGAATTAAAAAACAAACCCCGGGCGCTCAAATCATTTACACCTACCATGTCCCAGTCAGAAGGCGTCAGTGCCTGACCTTTTTGAGGCCTGATTCGAAATCTTATAATAATCGGTTTCTCAACTCTCTGATACTTTCTCTTCTCAGAAACCTCAATCATTGGAGTTCTATCTTGTTTTGCTTTTAGCCTAATCATAATTATCTCTTTAACTGCAAATAATAGTAATTTACTTTGTGTAATGTGAGCAATTGTTGTGCCAAGGTAATATTGGCAAAAGGTAGAAGTTGTATGGTGTTGACAAGGTGATACTTATGATTCGTTGGTGAGATGGGTTACTTGGTGATATGTATTCTTTTCAGTAAATTGTACCCACTTTTACAACAAAAATTGACCAGAATATACTTATTTCTTTTGTGAAATATTGTTGAATAGTAGCAAGCACACACTACGTATTCCCATGGAAAGAAATCATACTTTATAGTAATGACTTTCTGTTGACAGTCTTAATTATAAACGTAATATATAAACTTTGTGAATATCAGTGTTTAAAAGGATTTTATACTATGAACCTGGGTTTAATAGCTATAACAACTGATGGTATTAAGGTAGCGGAACGTATTAAAGAAGATCTGAACGGAAAAGTAACGGTTTTCTTGCCTCAGAAATTGAAGCAATCAAAAATAACTGCTACTTATTTTTCAAGAAAGCTTGTTGACCAAACAGGAGAGATATTTTCAGCTTACGATGGATTAATATTTATCATGGCCTCTGGTATTGTAGTACGTGTAATAGCGCCGTATATCGCAGACAAGCATACAGACCCTGCAGTTGTTGTGGTTGATGATGTGGGACGATTTGTCATAAGCTTGCTTTCAGGCCATGAGGGAGGGGCAAACAGATTAGCTCATAATGTTGCAAATATCCTTAAAACAGATGCAGTTATTACAACAGGAACAGAGGCGGAAAAGGATATTATAATTGGCATAGGTTGTAAGCGAGGCATAGGCAGTGCCGATGTTAAAGAGGCAATCCGTAATGCTCTTGACGATGCGGATGTGTCTATTGACAGGGTGCGACTGGCAGGCACTGTAGACTTGAAAGCTGACGAGACTGGTTTACTACGCGCACTGGATGAACTAGGGATTCCATTGCGGGTGGTCTCAAGGTCTGAGATTGCTACTTGTGAGAAAAATTATTCTAAATCAGATTTTGTAATAGAGAAGATTGGAGTGGGGGGTGTTGCTGAACCGGCAGCCCTTATCTCTGGGAGGAAGACAAAATTAATACTGAAGCGGCAGAAATATCCGGGAATAACGGTGGCAATAGCGCAGGAAAACTTTTCGTGGTAGGGATTGGTCCCGGTAACATGGAAAACATGAGCATCAGGGCTGTTGAGGTTATAAAGAGTTCTGACTGCGTTATTGGCTATAAGACATATATTAATCTGATAAAAGAGCTGGTTGAAGGCAAAGAGGTGATTAACTCGGGTATGCGTGCGGAGATTGATCGCGCTTCCCTGGCTATTGAAAAAGCAGGAGCGGGAAAAGTTGTTTCTGTAATAAGCAGCGGAGATCCGGGTGTGTTTGGAATGGCCGGCCTGGTATTAGAGGTTGCAAAAAATGCAGGTCAGAAAATCCCTGTTGAAATCGTACCGGGTATTCCATCAGAGAATGCGGCAGCGGCACTCCTTGGCGCTCCATTAATGCATGATCACGTTACCATAAGCCTGAGTGATCTTCTTACTCCCTGGGAGGTTATTGAGAAAAGAGTAACTCTTGCGGCAGAGGGAGATTTTGTAGTTGTCCTCTATAATCCTAAAAGTTCAGAGAGGAAATGGCAGATTGAGAAGACGATTGAAATAATGTTAAGCAGGAAGCCTTCTGATACACCTGTTGGTATTGTAAAAAGTGCCATGCGTAAAAAACAAAATGTAACAATTACGAATCTTGGTGAAGTGTTGGAACATCCGATAGATATGACGACAATATTGATCATAGGGAATTCAACTACGTTTGTTTATGATAATTATATGGTGACAAAGAGAGGTTACAAAGTTTGATATTGGTAATGTCCGGTACTGAAGAAGGCAGGGAGATAGTTGAAAGACTAAATGATAAAGGAGAAGATGTTGTTACGACAGTCGCTACTGAATACGGGCGCGAAATATATAAAAAAATAGGCTTGGGCCATTTATGTGTCCAGGGAAGGCTTGACATAACGGGCTTGTCTGAACTTGTACGAGATAAAAATATTAAAACCCTCATTGACGCGACTCACCCATATGCAACCCAGGCATCTCTTAACGCAATAAAGGCAAGTGAAGAGAGCAGTATTAAGTATATCAGATTTCAGAGATCTGCTTCGGTTACGGGAGATGGTGATATTGGTAAAACCGATACAGACAAACTGGGGTACGTACACCTTGTTGAGGACATGGATGAAGCGGTAAGTTGGTGCAGTAGTTCTGACAAGAAAAGGATATTGCTGACAACCGGTTTTTCAGCCGCTGAAAAGTTTGTAAAGCTAAAAGATGAAAAAGAGATATTCGTCAGGATCCTGCCTATGCCGGCACATATTGAACAGTGTGTAGACATGGGGATTAAGCCGTCAAATATTCTTGCCCTCCAGGGGCCTTTCACAATAGAGCTTAATACGGCGATATACAACCAATATAAAATTGATGTAGTGGTTACAAAAGATAGTGGAAAGACAGGGGGTGTCCCTGAAAAGATTCAGTCTGCAAGTGAGGCAGAAATTGATATCGTAATAATCAAGAGAGACGAAATAAAATATCCGGTAAAATGTTCGTCAATAGATGAAGTTTTTGATCTGTTGGGGAAGGGCTAGATACTAAAAGATTAAATCTTTTACGCTTCGTGTGAGGAATTTACGATTTACTGTGGTAAAATCACTGCTATTTGCATATGATAGTTCTCTCTGATCTGAAATAAACAGCAGCATACTCAAACTGAATGAAAGGAGTTGTTAATGAAAGGTATAATAAAAGTCACAATGGTTCTGGCTGTCACTGTTTTTCTTGCATGTGTTGATGGCTTAATATTGAAAAGCGCTCATGCGCAACATACAGATGTATTCAATCTCTACCAGGACAAGGGTCCGAATAATCCAAATAATCTAAATAAAGAGGATACAGCCAAAGAAGGTGAGACCGGTATGCCGGAAGTGGAAGTGATTGAAGTAGAAAACAACATTAAGTACAACCTCTCGGTTGAAAAGAGTAAATACGAGGCAAAAGATCTTACTATGGCAGATATTGAACTATGGGAGATTGTGGACAAAACGCCATTTGAGTGGCATCAGGTCGATTTCATTCTAGAGGCTGATATAGAGGAGGTGCATTCGAGGACTTTTGGTAAACAGGGTTGTGTTCGCAAGCGAAAAGGGAATGTGTTCTGGCTTAATGATGGAAGGAAGTGCGTATATTGGACGCCATGGTCTACATGGGATTGCAGGCCTGAAGAGGAAAGAGGTGATGGTGTATATCCTTAGGCACTTAATAAAAATATTTTTAACCAATTCTGGTAAAATATAAATCCGAATATCGAAATCTGAAATTCGAAACAAAATATTAAACCCAAATGATCAAAATCTTAAACATTCAGCAATGAATATGTTTTTTGTTTAGAACATTTATTCTTTTGGTATTCTGATTTATTTCGAATTTTGTGCTTCGGGTTTCTGATTTTCCAGCTTGTCTGGGTTAGGCATTTGAAATAGATTATTCACTTATTGACTTCCGTAACGGAATATGCTAATTTCTCTCAATCTGTAATGATTATTGATTGGAGATTGGTCTCTTGATACTGATGACCGATGCTATAATTTTAGACCTTTACTTTAGGAGACAATTTAAAGATGGCAGACTTAGTTAATGAAAATACTATTGGTAGTGCTAAAGGAAGTGTAGTAGAGGACGCGGTAAATGCGAATTTTCAGGGTGAGACTGCTGAGGTAGGCTTGTATCTGGCAATGTCTCGACAGGCACAAAGGGAAGGATTTCCGGAGATAGCGGAAGCTCTGAAATCACTTGCAATGGATGAAGCATGGCACGCAGCACGCTTTGCGGAACTTAACGGCAAAATAAGTGCATCTACAAAAGAGAATCTGGAGAAAATGCTGGCAGGTGAACGAGGTGCTAATAAAGGTAAGAAAAATGCATCTGACAAGGCTAAGGAGGCAGGAGTGGAAGAAGCGGGGAATTTCTTTGATGAGTCTTCACAAGATGAAGCTCGTCATGCGAAGACCCTTGAAGGATTGCTCAAAAGATATTTCTAAATGTAACTAAGGTGGAGTTTATACTATTGATTCATTTTAAATGGGAAACCTAATGAAAATTAGGTTTCCCATCTGTATTTAGGTACTTACCATTAAGAAAAGTCTCTGTCCATAACGGTTTTGCGCTTATCTGCCCTTGCATTCTCAATAGCCTGATCACACAGACTACGGATGGTATCAGATAGTGCTGGTGCAACGTTGGCTGAAGTGCTCATACCTGCTGATGAACGGATATACTTTTTAAGTTTGGATGTAACTACCAGTACTTCATTAGAATCACTCATAATATTTTTCCCCGGTTAATTTATAAAAAAATAATTTCTTGTTCTGCGTACAGTACAGCCTGTGGTTTTATCCTTAAGCGTTTTGATTGTGCTTACGCAAAAGATATCTTAGTGATAGGATAGTTGACGCTCGTTCCGCTACGATCGGTGGCATGTACATGAGTCCATGGTTCTTCACCGTCAGTCATTCTTACAAAGTGGAAAGGGGCTGGATGGGGCTGCTTTGCACCACTGCTCTCATTAACGGTAATATTAATCGTTAAAATCTTCTCATTTTCTGCATGAGCTTCATCTTGTTCCGCAATCACTTCGTCTTCAAAAGAATTAACCATTACGAGCCCATCAACCCTGAGAAATTTAGTCTTTGCTCTCAAATCCCATTCCGCTTTTGTTATGTTGATTTTAATAGATTCCATATGGCTAATAATCTCCTATTAAATAAATTTTACTTAGTGGAATTGAGAATAATGCTAAAGATTTACAATTTCATTCGCTTCATCCACATTAGCAAATAGCTAAGGAATTGCAAGTCTAAAAACCGGAAGATATTTGATGGGTAAATTATAGTATTTGAAAATAATGGTGACTTTGAGGGATTAACTTATAAAATATATAAAGTAGCAAAACTATAATTTACATCAGACTGAAATGGAGGAGAGTGAGATGTATGTTACCGGGATTGGCAGGACAAAGTTTGGCGCTCTTACAGAAACTATGCCTGAACTGATTTATCAGGCAATGTATAATGCCATTAACGATAGTCCTATTTCGATTGAAGAGATAGGGGCCGTGTATGTCAGTAATTTTATTGGTGGTCCGGCTGAAAAACAGCTGCACTTGAACTCTGTGGTATCCAGTCTGCTTCCTGAACTTAGATTGCCGATTATACGTGTTGAGACGGCGTGTGCTTCCGGTAGCAGTGCGATGTATCAGGCGATAATCGCTTTATCGCGATTTGAAAATGTTCTGATAGTCGGTGTTGAGAAAATGAGTAATACCACTTCTGCTGAAAGTTCCCAAAACCTGGGAATGGCAGGAGACCGGACAGCAGATCAGATGCAGGGTTTGATATTCCCTGCGCATTATGCCCTGGTTGCCCAACAGCACATGCAGAGATACGACACGACACATGAAGACCTGGAATTAGTTGCACTTAAAAATCACAACAACTCCAGACTAAATCCATTAGCCCACTTCAGTCATAAGGATGTAACCCTTGAAATGATAAAAAATGCACCCGTGATAGCTTCTCCTTTAAATCTGTTTGACTGTTCGCCAATCTCAGATGGTGCTGCTGCAGTTGTAATCTCAAAAAACAGTAAGAGCGATAGGGATGTAAAAGTAACCGGATCTGCTCTGGCTACAGACCACATCTCATTATCTCACCGAAAAGTACATACTTCGCTTGAGGCCGCGAAAGTTGCCAGTAAACAGGCGTACGAACTTGCAGGGGTCACCCCGAAAGATCTTGATATTATAGAAGTCCATGACTGTTTTACTATAAACGAACTTGTGGCTATGGAAGATCTGGGGATATGCAAACCGGGTGAGAGTAAAGATTGGGTCAGGGAGGAGAGGACAGCAATCAAAGGAGACGTGCCCATAAATACTGATGGAGGTTTAAAGGCGGACGGGCATCCAATAGGGGCTACCGGACTTGCGCAGGTGTTTGAAGTAACTACACAGTTGCGAGGCGAAGCCGGGGAACGCCAGGTTAAAAATGCTGAGGTCGGCCTGACGCACAACATTGGTGGCGTTGGTGGAACTGCCGTAGTGCACATTCTTGAAAGGAGGGGCTGACACATGGTATATGAGTGTGGAGGTTGTCATAAACAGTGGTACTACAATGTAAAGAAGTGTATCTTCTGCCAGGGTGATGTCACGGAGTTGGCGCCGGCAAAAAGTACTGTCAGAGGAATAACTAAAATAGAAATCCCGTCACCCGGACATACCAGGGTCCCTTATTGTGATCTTCTGTTAGAGGATGAATACGGAAACTTTGAGATAAGAAAATCTTTTTCCGACCATGAGCTGGGTGACATGCTGGAGGCCGAGACAAAAGAGACCAAAAAAGTTGCCAAAGAGAGAACTATAGGGATAGTGGGTGCGGGGACTATGGGTAGCGGTATTGCCCAGATTTGTGCCCAGACAGGTTATCACGTTCTTATGATTGACAGACATGCAGAGGTTGCCAGGAAGGCACTAATAAAGATTGACAAGGCACTTTCCAAATCAACAAAGGATGACTTGAAAAAGGAGATTCTTGGCAGGATTAAGGCGACAACCAACCTGTACGAGATGGAGCATGCTGACCTTATCATTGAGGTATTAACGGAGGATATGGAGCTGAAGAAAGAGGTTTTCAAGGAGCTGGACAAAGAGTGTTCTAAAGAGACAATCTTTGCGACCAACACATCTTCTCTATCTGTAACTGAGTTGTCTGAGGTTCTTAAAAACCCTGGCAGGCTTGTAGGGCTCCATTTTTTCAATCCGGTACCGAGGATGAAACTGGTTGAAATTATAAAATCAGAAAACACATCTGAAGAAACAGTTGAATATGCAAAGGAGATTGCATTTGAACTGGATAAGACACCTGTGATCACTGGTGATGCACCCGGTTTTATTGTTAATAGACTCCTTCTTGTTTTCTTGAATGAAGCTATGGATAAATATGCTGATGGTACTTCAACTGCTGCAGACATTGATAAAGCCGTGACTCTGGGACTTAATCACCCCATGGGACCGTTAGCACTATCTGATTTAATAGGCCTTGATGTCTGTAAGGCAATTCTGGACGTATTGTACGAGGGGTACAAAGACCCCAGGTATAAGCCATGCAAAACACTCTGTGAGATGGTTGAGAAAGGTGCTCTAGGTAGAAAGAGCGGAGAAGGGTTTTATAAGTATTAATTCCTTAAAATGGATTTAAGAATTTAAGAATTGAGGGATTGAAGAATTTATGAATGATAACAAAAAACTTGTTGAAGAGCTGGCAGGCAAAATTAAATCCGGAGAGGTTCAGCCCTGGAAGGCGGAATCAGTTCTGCTGGAAGAATATGGTGTAAGTGCTCCTGAGCATTTTCAGATTGCAGCGTTAAGCAGAAGGAAGTGTATAGAGGAGTTAACCGGCCAGAAGTTTAACTATATAGAGCTGCCTGAAGAACCATATTTGATGCAATGGTGTTGTCCGAAAGACAATTCTATCTGGCAGTTGGAAGCGAGGGATACCGATACTGTCTGTACTCAATGCGGATCCGCACTGGAACCATATGGAGCCGGAGATGATAGATATCGACCGCTGGTCAACAATTATGTGGGTGGCAAAGAAGAGTACTACTCCTCTGCAGGCCAGATAAATGTCTTTGGAGATGTTGAGAAAACATTCACTAATTTATTGGCCTATGGACCCGGATTTGGATCTATCGGGATCAGTGTTGGCTGTTTTCGTATCAATAAATTGGGCGGTGCTGAAGTAAAGGTTGGTAGGTGGGCCGGAGCAGCGCGTAATTTGGGATATGTTTTCGAAAGCGAAGAAGAGCGAGAAAAAGCTATTGCAACCGCAAAGGAGATATTGCCTTCATTGAGGAGGGAGATGGTGGAGAAATATCTTGCTGAATTCAGCGGAGAAATTTACGAGGTTGAATTTGTAAGAAGACAACACCACGGGCAGTTTTTCATATACATATGTTTTTATACTAGATTTGAGAATGCCAGGGGACACGGTGTTACTTCGGCGGCCGTAGGTTTTGCCAGGGGCCGACTGGACGCAGAGTTCAATGCTAAGGGAGTTCGATTTATACAGAGCCTGATCGCTATGGGTTTTGATGGAGACCTGAAACCGTCACCCCGAAACCGTCGCGGACGATATGTCTCTGCACAGGTTAAACTGCCTATATCGGCTTACGAGAAAATGAGCAAGACCGGCATTGACAAACTGCTGTCGTATATGGAGATTGATCGACAGGGAGTAATGCAGGAGCAGGGTGGGTTTGTTTACTCAGGAATGGGAGGGGAAATCATCCCTGCGCTCTACCGTGGCACTAAAGTCAACCCGCGTCCTTATAATGTTTCCTGCACAGAAAACGTATACGTTGAAATCAGGGGAGAAGAGATAATATTCGGAGTAGAACTGCCTAACCTTGAGGTAGGTGCCACTTCAAACAGAGAAGGTCCGATTTGCCCAACAGCCAGAGAAGTTCTCAAGTTTATGGGAATAGGGACTTCAAAGGAGTTTGCTGCCGCCGCTGCCGCCATAACACTTGCGGGTGAGTTTAACTTCACACTGCTTCACCTGCGCGGTGAAATGTATTCAGCCGGTAAGTAATAAGTGCCAAATTGGCAGCAAATTTTTTTTAAAATATCCCCGTGTGCCATTGTGGCAGCATAGATATTCTGATATTTCTTGTTATATAATCTCAAGTAGCTGTTATATAATCACTTACATATTTGTTGTCTGTTCTAATCGTATAGATATTATTGGCATTTTGTTTGCTGTTAACTACGAGATACATTATTTTGATTAAAACTATAACTATATCATGATGACACTGTTAAAACGTGATAAGGCTGATTACAGGATTTTAATAACCGATGATGATGATAATTGTCGTTCCAGTCTGAACGATATATTCGAACCCGAAGGTTATACGACATATCTGGCTAGTTGTGGCAGGGAGGCTGTTGAAATCGCAAAGCATGAGTTGTTGCATGTGTTGATTATGGATGTGCACATGCCGGACTTTAGTGGTTTCGAAACGTTTGAATTTATCAAGGAAGAGAAGAATATACAGATTCCATGTATTTTTGTATCTGCAGATACCTCTAAAGATTTAAAATTTGAGGCTATTGAGGCAGATGCATACACTTTAATAGCGAAGCCGATAAAAAAAGAGATAATCAAGTACGCCGTAGAGCAATCACTTGAAAAGTACTATTGGAAATAAATTGTTAAGTTAATCAATCCTTAGAAAGGGGACAATACACAATGAAGACAAAACCATTAGGAGAAAAGATTTTAGTTAAAAGATTTGATGCAGCAGAAAAATCTGCCGGAGGTATCGTATTACCTGATGCAGCTAAAGAAAAGCCAAAAGAAGGAAAGATAATTGCTCTTGGTGATGGAAAGTTGTTGGATAGTGGTACAAGGGCAAAGTTCCAGGTTAAAAAAGGGGACAGAGTTGTATTTACATCTTACGCGGGCACTGAGATTGATATTGATGGTGAAGAGTACCTGTTAATGGCTGAAGATGATATTCTTGCAATAATTGAATAGTTAGGAGAACAGAATGGCTGGTAAAAAAGTACTGTGTGGCCACGAAGCGGGTATGGCTATAAAAGATGGAATAAATAAGTTGGCAAATGCTGTCAAGGTAACCATGGGTCCAAAGGGCAGAAATGTGATCATTGAAAAAAGCTTTGGCTCCCCGACAATAACAAAAGATGGTGTTACTGTTGCAAATGAGTTGGAGTTTGAAGATGCGTATGAGAACATAGGTGCGCAACTGGTAAAGGAAGTCGCGTCTAAGACGAATGACATAGCCGGTGACGGAACAACAACTGCAACGGTATTATCAGAAGCAATATATACTGAAGGGCTGAAAAGTCTTGTTGCCGGGGCGAATCCGGTTGGAATTAAAAAAGGTATTGAGAAAGCCGTTGAGGCGATAACCACAGAGCTCGTTAAGATGAGTATTGGAGTTTCCGGAAAGAAGGAGATCGAGCAGGTAGGTACTATTGCGGCAAATAATGATCCTGAGATTGGGAAGCAGATATCAAATGCCATGGATCGAGCCGGTAGTGATGGTGTAATAGCCGTTGAAGAAGGACAGGGTTTGGAAACTACTGTGGATCTTGTTGAGGGTATGCAATTTGACAAGGGCTACCTGTCACCGTATTTTATTACAGATACAGAGAAAATGCAGGTTGTTTTTGAGGATCCATACATCCTTGTTCATGAAAAAAAGATTTCTGCATTAAAGGATCTTCTGCCCCTGTTGGAGAAAATTTCACAATCCGGCAAACCGTTGTTGGTGATTGCTGAGGACCTGGAAGGTGAAGCGCTTACAACTCTCGTGGTTAATAAGATGCGTGGAACATTGAAATGCGCTGTTGTGAAAGCACCTGAATTCGGAGATAAGCGTAAGGCAATGCTTGGCGATATCGCTGCAGTAACTGGTGCTGATGCAATATTTGAAGATCTTGGAGTCGGATTGGACACTCTTAAACTATCAGATCTGGGTGGCGCTAAGAAAGTGATTATCGATAAGGATTGTACGATGATTATTGAAGGCAGTGGATCTAAAAAAGAGATTCAAGGCAGAGTCCAGCAGATAAGAAATGAAATTGAGAACTCTACTTCAGATTATGATGTAGAAAAATTGCAGGCAAGGCTTGCGAAACTTGCCGGCGGAATTGCAAAGATAAGTGTTGGGGCTGCTACAGAGGCAGAGATGAAGGAGAAGAAGGCTCGATTAGAAGATGCGATGCATGCTACTAAGGCTGCTGCTCAAGAAGGAATTCTACCCGGGGGAGGCGTTGCGCTTTTAAGGTCAGAGAAAGCTTTGAAAAAGGTAGATGCAGGGCTTGATGAAGATGAAAAGGTTGGAGTAAACATCATCCGTAAAACACTTGAAGCTCCGCTTAGACAAATTGCTGATAATGCAGGTCTGAACGGAATTTTAGTTGTTCAGAAGGTAAAAGAGATGGAAGGGAATGACGGATTTGATGTTGCCAAAGAGAAGTATACTGATCTGGTTAAGGCAGGCGTTATCGATCCGGCAAAGGTTGTTAAAACTGCACTTCAAAATGCGGCAAGTATTGCAGGGTTACTGTTGACAACCAATGCAATTGTCAGCGATGCTCCTGAGAAGGATTAAAAAAATAAGTAGACGTTGAAAATCAGTAAGAGGTTTTATATTATTAAGGTGCCATCTTTGTATAAAGATGGCACCTTTTTTCTTATCAATTTAAATAGTGTCTGACAAGTCAATATCACTTTAACCGGGATCGGGTATAGGATGAAGAAAAAAACCAAAAAGTCTATGAGTAAGAAATACGACAAGTATCAAAGTCCGCTTGCCGAGAGATACGCAAGTGAAGAGATGAGCCACAATTTTTCAGACCAATTGAAATATAGTACATGGAGAAGGCTTTGGATCGCATTGGCGGAAACAGAAAAAACTCTTGGAATTAAAGCAATTTCTAAGAAGCAGATTGATGAAATGAAAAAATTCCAGGATAACATAAATTTTGATGCAGCCAGGAAGCACGAGCTAAGGGTGAAGCATGATGTAATGGCACATGTTCATGCTTTTGGTGATCAGTGTCCTGCCGCAAGTCCGATAATTCATCTGGGAGCAACTAGTGCATTTGTACAGGATAATGCGGATCTGATTCTCATGAAAAGCGGTATGAATATCCTGTTAAAGAAACTGGTTAATATCGTAGATGCGTTGGCGGTATTTGCTAAAGAGTATAAAGGCTTGATTACGTTAGGATACACTCACTATCAACCGGCCCAGCTTACTACCGTCGGAAAAAGAGCGTGTCTCTGGATGCAGGATTTTGTTATTGATATAGAAGACCTGGAGAGCAGGATAGAAAATTTAAGATTCAGAGGTGCCAAAGGTACGATAGGCACACAAAACAGTTTCATGGCCCTGTTCAACAGGGATGAAAAAAAGGTAAAGCTACTTGATCAGCAGGTATCAAAAAAAATGGGATTCGATAAAATACTTCCTGTTGCCGGCCAGGTATACACTCGAAAGCTTGACAGCCAGATTTCAGATGTCTTGTCCGGTATTGCTCAATCGGC
>CAYTLC010000010.1:0-6212 GCA_964438395.1 uncultured Candidatus Scalindua sp. | reverse complement strand
GACTGGTTCTGCCGGAAATGTTTGTCGCAACGGATGCAATGCTGAACATCGTTCTCGGGGTTGTCAGGGATCTAAGTGTCTATCCGAAGGTGATAGAGAAGCGCGTCAATGAAGAGTTGCCGTTTTTAGCATCAGAGAGCATATTGATGGAAGCGGTCAAAGCGGGTGGAAACAGACAGAACCTCCATGAGAAGA
Source organism: uncultured Candidatus Scalindua sp. (assembly GCA_964438395.1). Lineage (GTDB taxonomy): Bacteria > Planctomycetota > Brocadiia > Brocadiales > Scalinduaceae > Scalindua. The sequence goes on along the minus strand of CAYTLC010000010.1, from coordinate 6,017 downwards.
TACGTAAATATTCTATGGAGACCATTACCCTTGTCAAAGAAGAGGGTGCTGATAATGATTTTATTGAACGAGTCAAAAAGGATGAGGACTTTTCGATAATCAGAGACAGGTTAGATGATATTCTAAAGCCGAAGAACTTTATTGGCAGGGCTCCTAAACAAGTGACTGAGTATATCTCAGAGGTTGCAAGGCCTCTGCTGAGAAGATTCAAGAAGCTACTTGGAGCTAGTACAGAATTCAAGGTGTGAGAACTATGGGTGATTCAATCAAGGGATTGGATTTCGTTCTGATAACTGACAGGAAGGTTTGTGGTAAAAAACTTACTGACATAATAGAACAGGCGATTGACGGTGGAGTTGGAACTGTTCAATTGAGGGAAAAAGACCTGAGCACCGGTGATCTGTATAGCCTGGCAAGAGAGATTCGTGAAATAACTGAGAGAAAAGGTGCGAACCTGATAATTAATGACAGGGTTGATATAGCAACTGCAGTTGATGCAGATGGCGTTCATCTTGGCTGGCAGTCCCTGGAAATAGATACGGTTCGGAGGATGATCGGGCAGGATAAGATAATTGGATTTTCGGCACATAGCCTTGAGGAGGCGGAGAGAGCGGAAAACAGTGGAGCCGATTACATTTCCATTAGTCCAATTTTTGATACCGCAAATAAAGATTATTTCATAAAGCCGTTGGGGGTTGGTGAAATAGGAAAGATAAAAGAGCATATTAACATTCCTGTTATTGCTTTGGGCGGTATTAACGAAAACAATGTAAATGAAGTACTTAAAAATGGCGCCGATGGAATTGCTGTAATATCGGCAATTCTTCTCTCCGATAGTCCTGAACAGGCCGTAACAAGGATTTGCAGAGAAATGGAACTAAGTACGAATTGATCCTCTGAAACAAACTAGCACTAAGAAAACAAACAGCTTATACTTGCGAAGCCTGCTAAATTGCAGATAAGTAAGAGATTAAAATGTTTGATAACCGCTTTTGTAGGGTGGATTATTACTAATTTAGAATCTAATAAAGAAAGAGTAGATTAAATAAGAGTATTTATCGGCGTTCATCTGCGAAGATCTGCGTCCTATTAAACTTTAAATTGGGAGTAAAGATGCAATTAATAGACAACGTTAAATTTGATGACAAAGGCCTGATACCGGCTGTAATAGTAAACGTAGATGATAACAGGGTTTTAACACTATGTTTTATGAATAAGGATGCCCTGGAAAAGACTGTTGAAACGGGTAAAATACATGTATTTCGCCGTTCGCAAAACAGATTAATGATTAAAGGGGAGACTTCAGGTCATACACAGTTGGTAGAGGAGGTTTTCTTTGATTGCGAGGGCAAGTCGTTAGTTATTAAGGTTAAGCAGAATGTTGCGGCATGCCACGCGGGTTATATGTCATGTTATTACAGAAAGTACAATAATAAGACGAATAGTATCGAAATAAACGAAGAAAAAATCTTCGATCCTGAAAAAACATATAAGAGCTGACAATGGTCAAAAATTGCTTGCAAAGGGTTTTATCACGTGTTATATTCGTAGTTTAAATTTTGTCTGTCTTTACTGAATTCTTGCTGGAAATTGGTGGAGAAAAGCAGAATATGAAGAAAAACATGGGACGTTTTGGGCTCGTAATTTTGGCTTTATCAGTCTTTATGGTGCAGGGTTGTGCCGAATTGGAAGAGCTGAGAAGGGCCAATAAACGCCAGGCCATTACTGTTCGAGACCAGATGTCAGAGCTCGATAAGTTAAGAGCTGAATTAGACGCTGCTAACAAGATAAACAGTGTTTATGAAAACCGTGCACAGTCAGATGATGAAGAGAAGGAAAGGCTTCGTTCCGATTTAGAGAGACTCGCTCGTTCTATCGGTGATGGTGCCGCGGTTAGAGATACAGCAGAAGGGCCTATGATCCAGCTTCCTGAGACAATTTTGTTTGGTTCGGGGCTGGCCAAGTTAAAGACTAAAGGTGAAGTTGCTCTGGAGAAGATTGCCAAACACCTTGCATCTCGCCCTTCAGCCATAGTAAGAGTTGATGGCCATACGGATAATGATCCCATAGTAAGGTCAAAATACATATGGGAATCGAACCATCATTTATCCGCCGGAAGAGCGTTAAGTGTTCTGCATTATCTTGTAAATAAAGGACATATAGAGGAAAGTAGAATACATATAGCTGGTTATGGCCCAAACAGGCCGATAGCGTCTAACAAAAATAAAGCTGGTAAGATGCAAAACAGGAGAGTTGAGTTTCTTATATTGTCTCCGGAATCCAGTTAAAGTAACTGAAATAATAGAAATTAATTTTTATAAATCTTAAACACTTCTTACAAAGCTTAAAAGCCTTGCTATAAGTAGAGGAAGATGTTGTTGAATAAAAAGTAAGGTAGTAGGGCAGTATGGCAAACCCCGCAGAACCGCAACAAAGAAAATCAAATAGTGATAGTAAGACCTGGGAGATTTTGTGCTCTGTCAGGCTTGCTGTAATTATCATAATAATAATGGCTGTTGCATGTATTTTAGGAACGGTCATTCTTCAAATGAAATCACCTGAAGAGTATGTGAGCCGATATGGGCCTGGCCTCGCAAAATTCTACGCTGCAATTCAGTTTACCGATATATTTCACTCCTACTGGTTTTCGTTTCTTCTGATATTACTTTGTGTAAATTTAGGTTGCTGTACCGTTAAGAGGTGGCGTAATAAGGTACTGATGATCGGTTTCCTGGTTACACATATCAGTATAATCTTGATCCTGATCGGTTGTGTAGTAGATCTTCTAACCGGTGTAAAAGGTGGAGTTAATGTTTATGAAGGCAGTTCTGTAGACTATTATCTCACAAGGGCTGACTATCAGAAGGTGCCACTCGGTTTCCAGGTGTTCTGTGACGATTTTATAATAGAGAAGCACCCTCCAAAATATAAGCTTATTACTTACGTAAAAGACAAAGATAAACAGAAAGCGGTATCATTAGCTGTCGGTAAGAAGATTAGTATTCCGGGTACTAATTATGCAGCTACTGTTAAAGAACTTATTCAAGACGCGGAAGTTCAACATGAACCTATTAATGTATCTGATGAGCCTAAAAACCCGGCTCTCTATATTCAACTTTCAGCTAAAGACAAAGTTACCGCAGAAGGTTGGCTTCTTGCCAAAGACCGTAACTGGTATAACGATACACAGCGTGATCTAAAGATTGATTACGTTTGGGCTGATACTGATGAGGCGCATGAGAGGCTGACAAATGCAGCAGCTAAGAGCAGTACCAAACCAACGCTTGAAATAAGAATAGAGGGAACAGATATAGTTAAAAATGTACCGGTTGAAAAAGGACAGAAAATTTCGATTAAAGGTACTGACTATACGGTTGAGGTAAAGGACTTCGCGCTGGATTACTCAAAGAGGTTAGTGGCATTAAGCGAGCAGGAACCAAATAATCCTGCCGTAATGGTTGAGATTAGCGGCCCTCAGGGTGTAGACTCTCGTTGGTCATTTTCAAAGTATCCTGATTACCAGGATAAGGCTCATAAAACAATCTATAAGGACGTTAAGCTTTTATGTACCGTTCCTGAAGATTTCTCGGATGCTAAAAATAGAGTAAGAATTGTCCAGAGCAGAAGTGGAAAGCAGACGATTACCTACATAAAGGGTGGAAAGGTCATCAGTACAAATGATTGGGTACTTGGCCAGGGCTATGATATCGCTGATTCTGAACTGAAAATACGTATCAAAAAATTCTTTCCATCACATAGCTTGAAAAAGACAGTTGTCAAGAGGACCGGTGGACATGAGGGCCATAACCATGGACCTGGTGAACATCATGGAAATCCTGCTGCTTTGATAGAGATGGAAGGGCCAAGAGGAAAGTATGCAGAGTGGGTATTCGCACATACACCTCCACATTGGTATCCTGATAACAACTTTGCCGTCTTATATGAAAAGTCCGGTATGGAAGTTAAAGATTATAAGAGCATACTGAGGGTTGTAGAAAACGGCAAAACTATGATGACAAAAACTATTGAGGTCAACAGCCCTCTGAAGTATAAGGGTTTTGTTTTTTACCAGTCCAGCTACGATCCTGAAGGAGAGAGATATACTGGTCTTCAAGTAACAAAAAATCCTGGTTTGCTGATAGTGTATACCGGGTTTATTCTTTTATGTCTGGGTATAGTCTTTATCTTTTACGTAAAGCCTTTCTTGAGAAAAAAATTCCAGAAAGGTAAAAAGATAGAAGAGATTTATTCTGAAGAAGAGATGTTGGCTGAACATATAGAGGAGTAAATAATTCATTGTCTCTAAATTGCTAATTTGGAGTGATCAATGATAGATGTTTTTAGTTTAACAAAATAGAGAAGAGAGGTGTATTATGCTGAATTTGACATTTTATGTATATATTGCAGCTATTGTTGCTTACATAGTCAGGGAGATCTGGAGAGCGAAAACCATGCGTTGGGTCGCTTTTGGCTTGTTCGCAAGTGGTTTTATAATAAATACAATTGTGGTACTAAACAGATGGGCAGAGGCGAATCATGCTCCAATGTCTGATAAATATGAATCGTTTGTATTCTTTGGATGGAGTATTGCACTTGTTTACCTGATCTTCGAACTCGTTACCATCTTTATTGTTAAAGTGCATGAATCCCGTCTGGGGATCATAGGTGCATTGCAGGGTGTTCTGGCTGCGTGGATGATATGTTCTGCGCTTGGTATTGATAGTACAATAAAGGCACTCCCTCCGGCACTGCAAAGTAAATGGCTGGTCACACATGTAATATGCTATTTCTTATCTTATTCAGCGCTTAGTATGTCGTTCTCGGCTGCGATCGTTCACCTGGTACGTAAAGGCTTTGTTTCTGACAAGCCGAAAGAAGCAGCAGATGCCGGGACAGAAGTCCAGAAGAAGAAGGACTATAGTTTTGACAAGCTCGCCTATATTGCTGTTTCCATTGGATTTCCATTCCTTACCATTGGGTTGATTACAGGTTCTATCTGGGCTAAAGGAGCGTGGGGCACATACTGGGGATGGGACCCTAAAGAGATATGGTCCTTAATCAGCTGGCTTGTATATCTTACTTACATGCATTTGCCGTTGATGCTGCCTAAGACAAGTATCAAAAAATCGTTCAGACCTATTCTGCTTTCAATAATACTTCTGATCGCTTTCCCTATAGTTCTGTTTACTTTCATGGGTCTGCATAAGCTTCCAAGTTCTGTAGATAGTGATCACATTTACGCAGAATAAGGCTTAAGCTACTTACAGAAAAACTTAATCAGGCTCTTCAGTCGCAGATATGAATGCGCTGAAGGGCCTGATTTAATCATATCTCCTGAATCACTTCATCAACACAGATTATTTTAAATTGTGGAATAATAATATTTACAATTTCTGGAAAATAACTATATTCTAATTTTTGCTGTGTATGTTCCGGTAATTTTTTTTGACACGAATTTTGCTGATTTAATAAAATTGAACCTGGATTAACATGGAAATCGCACGATTACATATCGTTATCGAGGGAATAGTTCAAGGTGTCTTTTTCAGGGCCAGTACGATAGAAGAGTCTACTAAGCTGAGCCTTACCGGCTGGGTGAAGAACTGTCCTGACGGACGTGTTGAAGCTGTTTTTGAGGGTGAGACAGATAAAATTGAACAGATCGTAGAGTGGTGCAAAAAAGGCCCGCCGGGAGCAGTGGTCAGAAATGTAGAAACTGTCTGGGAACAGGCAACCGGAGAGTACGATTCATTTACAATTAAATATTAATATAGTGGGAAGTTAAAAGTGTCTAAAGTTTGAAGTGATCTAAAGTTGTTTGTTAGCATAAATTGTTTTCTCTTTTTTCGTGATGGTTAATATAAGAGAAGTTGAGGACGGAATAGTTGTATCTGTTAAGGTGCAACCAAATGCAAGTAATGATAGGGTAGTGGGGGAGCATGCAGACCAGTTGAAAATTGCAGTTACTGTCGCGCCGGAAAGGGGGAAAGCTAATAAGGCTGTAATCAAAGTGCTTT
>CAYTLC010000009.1:0-27567 GCA_964438395.1 uncultured Candidatus Scalindua sp. | reverse complement strand
CGTATTATACTATATCCTTACATTGAAGTATACATTAATATGGCCCTGTTAGTAACTTGTATTTTACGGACCCGGTCAATAATAATATTAGACGAGTTGATGCAAATACGAATATTATTACTACCGTTGCCAATCTTAATACTACATTTGGAGTCAGCGCTGATAATGCGGGAAACATATTCATAGCAGATACAACAAACAATCAGATACTCAGGATCGACGCTGTCACCAACACCATTACAACTGCAGTCGCTGGAGCTGGCCTTACCTTTCCATATGGAGTAGATGTCGACAGTAACGGCAACCTCTATATAGCAGATACATTCAACAGCCGTATTATTCGGGCAGATGCAGTCACTGGATTAATCACTACAATCGTAAATAATCCAGGTTTTGTTTTTGATCTCAGCATTGATGAGGCAGGTAACATATTTTATGTTACGTGGAATTACCCTTCACCTCCTTCACATGGAATCTGGAAATGGGACATAAATACAGGTACGTCAAGCATGCTGACTACAATTTCCAATGGGCAAGGTGTTGGTGTTGGAGGAAACGATGTCTATGTAACTTCAAATAATGTAATATACAAGCTGGCTGGCGTTGCAGATTCCGGTAATCAACCGCCGGTTGCAATTGGTACAGTAAGCTCGCAAAAGAAACGTGGATGCGGTCGGGTTAAGCTTGACGGAAGAGATTCCTATGACCCTGATAATGATCCGATTGTTTCTTATACATGGACAGGTCCATTTGGAACGGCCACAGGAGCTACTCCAACGGTAACCATGCCGCTGGGGACATCTAATGTAAATTTAGTAGTTAATGATGGAGCTGTTGATTCAGAACCGGATACAGTCATAATTACAATAGCAGATACCAAAGCGCCTAAAGTAAGGGCGAAATTGAAAAAGAAGAAAAAAGGTTGTTTCCAGGTAAAGTTTTCTGCCAAGGATATATGTGATTCTGACCCCACAGTTGTTGCACTCTTAAACGGTGTTAGTGTAACTAATGGCCAGCTTGTGAAGCTGATACGTGATGATGGCAGTAGCGACGATGACAGTGGCAGTGGTCACAAGAAGAAGAGAAGAAAACATCACTGTGATGATGGCAGCAGTGCTGATAAAAGCAGCTGTGACAAAAACAACAAAGTAACATTCAGGGGTTCAAAATTTACATTAAATGTTACGGCTACTGACGATTCCGGTAATGTTGGTACAAAAACTGACACCTTTGTTTTTCGATCAAAACATGGAGATGATGACAGAAGTGGAGACAGGAAGTTTAAGAAAAAATTAAAGAAGCTCAAGAGAAAGTGGAGAAAACGTTATAGTGGTAACAAGAAGAGCCATGGTTGCAGAAAGTGGAAAAAATGGAAGAAGTGGAGAAAATGGGGGAAGAAGAAGTAATTTAGGGTCAGGCCCGCCATAAGGATTGCCGGGCAAACCTGCCCATTTGACAAACAATTCAATAGTCAATTATTATTGGTAATTTGCCTGTAGTCATTAATGCTAATTCGTGGAATTCGTGTCTTCTGAGTTCATGCGTCCCTCAGCTAAAAGGTTTTTTCATGGCATTCCTCTTCTCCTCGACGCCTTCTGTTCTAGGAGCATCCACGCAGTGAGAACTCCTTTCAATCGTCAATCTACAATAGTAAGTATCCAACTCTTCCCCCCATTACATCCAGCTACCAAGTATAAATTATACCTGTTTTGTACCGATTCTTACCCTGTTGACTTTTTTCCGGTTAATGATTTATTAGATAATAATCCTAAGCTTAGTAGGTGTTTATAAATGTACCAAGATTGTACAGTGAATGAGTCATGAAAATTCCTGAATTCTACATGGAGGTGGGTATAAGGGAATTTAGCCTTACTGATGGAGATGTTTAACGTGAACGTCTTTCCAGTAAGGCTTTTTTTATTTACCAGACAAGAAAAAGACTCTCACCGCAAAGTCGTGAAGAACGCAAAGCAAAAAAGAGAAATTTAGCCACGGTTTTTCACAGATGAACACAGACAAAAACTATACAGCTTAGGAAGAGAGAAATGGCAGAAAGAGAGAAGATAAGCAACTAATTTATTCTGTAAGTTTTTTCCTGAGTTCATACTTTCCTTAGCTAAAGGTTTTTTTCTTGGCGCCTTTGCAGTGAAAAGGAAAGGGGTTACCTATCTCGCTTTACTACGTAATCACCTAATTCTATGAGTGAGGCTTTGTAAACTGAATCGGGGATGATGGATAGTTCGTCCTGAGCATCTTTTACCAACCGCCTTGCGGTTTCGTATGCGTAGTCTACTGCATCATGTTCTGCAAGCAGGTCAGCTATTGCGGCTTTTGAATCTTTACTGTTGTTCTGGAAGATAAGTTCAAGTGTACTCTCTTTTCGATCAGTAGGCAGCTTATCTACTAATCTAATAAATGGCAGTGTCAGCTTGCCGATCTGGGCATCCAGATTCATCGGTTTCCCCATTTTCTCCTCTGAACCAACAACATCCAGGCAATCGTCTATTATCTGGAATGCCATTCCGATCTTTGAACCGTAATTGGTAAGCACCTCAATCTGCTTTTTATTTGCTCCAGCAGAGATTGCTCCTAATTTACAACTGGCAGCACAAAGAGATGCAGTTTTACGCTCAATAATGCTTAGATACTCAGATTCCGTAACTTCGGCATCGTAGCATCTTAAAAGCTGGACCATTTCACCTTCACACAAGGTATTTATGGTCTGGGACATTATGAGTGTTGACACCTGGGAATCGAGGGCGGAAAGTATGGTATAGGCACGTGAAAAGAGATAATCACCAAACAGAATGGAAATTTTACTCCCCCATTTTGTGTTCATCGTCTCGATATGCCTTCTTACCACTGCTTCATCAATAATATCATCGTGTACAAGGGTTGCCGTATGAATAAGTTCCACAACTACTGCTAAATCAATATGTTGCGGAATTAAGCCACCTGCACATTGACCTGACAGTAAAAGAAGTGCGGGACGTAATCTTTTACCCTGTATCTTGCTGATATGAAACACTAAATCTGAAAGGCGCTTGTCTGCCGGAGACAAATCACTATAAATTCGCTCCTCAACTTCACGCATTTGATCTTTTAAAGGTGCTAAAATAGCATCCGTACTCATCTAGTATAAGACTCCTAACTTTTTCCTGTTTCGAGTTAATTTATAAATGGGCTGAATATATTATCAAGAACTCAAAAAAATGTCAATTATGTTTTATTCCTTTGCTTCACTTATTATGTAAGCCATAATTTACCTAAGTCTCTTTTCTCATTATCTTTGATATGTCTATTTCTCTGCGAAAGTCTTCAACGATGTCACCGTAAACGCAATCCTCAACAGATATATCCTCTTTGAAAGGGATAGTTCCAAGAATAGGGACAGAAGAATATTTCTCTATCTCTCGTACTAAATCGTCCCCATTCTTCAACATATTTATCACTATCCCCTTTATTCTTAGATTTCTGTTCCTGGCATATTCAATCGTTAAAAGTGTATGATTTATTGCACCCAGATAATCTCCAGTCACTATTACGAGTGCCAGATCCATCTTGCGAGCCAAGTCTGCTACAAAGAGAGTATCATCAATGGGGACCATGAGGCCACCAACTCCTTCAACAACAACAAAATCATGTCTGCTCGTAAGCGCTTCGTACGCTTTTAATATTTTGTCAATGTTAATCGGAATGCCGGCTTTTGATGCCGCAATCGTTGGCGCTATTGGTGGTTTGAGAAGAATGGGATTCACAAGGGCGTCATCATCAGTATTATCAATTATTTTTTTCAGATACACTGCATCTTCAGAGACAAGTTTGTTCTCTATCTCCTTTGCGCCTGACGCAACCGGCTTCATGACACCTACGTCCGGGCCATGTGCCTTTATTGACGCAGCTATTGCACCGGCAATTACAGTCTTGCCGACTCCTGTGTCACATCCCGTTACAAATACTCCTTTTTCCATAAATCAGTCTTTTATTTCGTTGAATCCTTACTAATTTCCTAAAATCAGCCTATCGCCTTTTTTTAATTTTAAGACATCTCTGGCACTGCCCAAATTCACTGATATTTCCAGATACCCGGAACTTCCAAATATTGCCAACGCTTCGTTTTCACCCACATCTGTATAAGAGTTACAAATACCATTAATTCTCCTCCTACCCATAGTAATTGACACTCTTTCCATTCCAATCTTCATTCTGTCAACAACTTCCTTATTAACGTTAGTAATGAGATTACCAAAACTGTCTACGTATATAATTTCAGCAGTCAACTTCCCCTCCGGAGAAAGAATCGGTTTCGGCAGACTGATTTCATTTGTTTTGTCAACTCTTTCACCGAGTTCTTTATGGCTAACCCCTTTGGAGAGATGCGCAGCTACGGGAGCAAAGATATCACGTCCATGAAATGTATTACTGAGTTTAGGCAAGAAAAACTTATTGTTAGTAACCTCTCTAATAGACGGAGATTCCTCCTTCTCAATAACAAACGAGAGCACTCCATTATCAGGCGCAAGGAACACATAATCCTCAGTTTTTAAACAGAGAATTTTCCTGTCGCTCCCTACTCCAGGATCAACAACAACTACGTGGATCGTCCCCTTGGGGAAGTAATTATATGAATTATTAAGAACACAAGCCGCCTGAAAAATATCCTGGGCAGCTATTGTATTGCTAATGTCAATCACACTTGCCGATGGGTTGATATCAGCAATGATACCCTTCATCACGCCCGCATAACCATCCTGTAAACCAAAATCTGTAATTAACGCTATTGTTGATTGTTTCTTAGGCATAAATAAATCCTTAAAATATTCCCCGTTTTATTCTACAAATATTACGGATTTTATTCTACTGCATCCACAGCCTTAATGCAATCTTCGATAACTACCTATGTCTTGCATCAGAAAGCCCTGTTTTATCCAAAACCTCCTACAACAGGAATCTTTGTATTACAGTTTATACACATACCATCCCTTATTTCAAATGTTCTAATACTGAAACCAGACCTTTCAATTAACATTTTTCCACAGCTATGGCAATATGTGTTTTCCCACTCGTGTCCTGGGACATTTCCTATGTAGACGTATTTGAGACCTTCTTCAGTTCCTATCTCCCTGGCTGATTCTAAAGCGGAAACCGGCGTAGATGGAACATGTGACAATTCAAGATATGGATGAAATCGGCTCACATGCCATGGTGTCTCATCACCAAGATTTTGCACAATCCATCTGGCAATGTTATGTAGCTCTTCAATACTATCATTATAACCAGGTACCACATTGGTTATTATTTCCACATGCATATTCCATTTTGATTTTGCCCTGACTGCTGCATTCAAAATCGGCTTTACACTCTTTATGCCGGTAACATCTCTATAGAAGCAGTGCCTGGAATCCTGCAATTCGTCACTTATCTTAATATCAGTCCCTGAAGAGCCCTTTGTCGTGTAACTATCAAGACCTTTTATATCAACCCTGTAAGCATCTAAAAACGGCCCGATTGCATCTAATGCATCCGGTTCTATATATCCGTTTGTTACAAAAACCGTGTATAGTCCTTTTTCCTTTGCTAATATTGCACCATCAATTGCATACTCAAGCCAGATAGTCGGCTCATTGTAAGTCCATGAAATCCCCTTGCATCTGTTTTCAATAGAACGGCGTACCAGCTCCTCCGGAGAAATATAAGAAGTGTCTCTATCACTATTATCAATACGTGAATGAGCTATTTGCCAATTTTGACAATGGCCACATCGCATATTACACCCAAGTGAACCAATTGAGAATGTATGGCTACCGGGGAAGAAATGGTATAAGGGCTTCTTTTCAATCGTATCAGCACCTGCCGATGAAACCCTGCCATAAATCATCGAAAAGAGCTTACCGTCTATGTTTTTCCTTACCCCGCAGTAACCCAATTTACCATCTGCTATCACACATCTATGTGGACACAAATAGCAACTAATCTTGTTACCATCTTCTGCTTGATAAAACAGTGCCTCATGTCTCATTATGGTCCGTGTTTGGAAATTATTAGTGTACAAAACAAATTAAGTAAAAAAATATTACCTCTTATTACTCTCAGGTTTACACCCTCCCATAATCGTCTTCCAGACGCACTATATCATCCTCTCCAAAATACTCTCCCTGTTGTATCTCTATAAATGTCAAATTCTCCTCACCAACATTAGTAATACGATGTGCTACCTCTCGTGCTATATCTAAGGTATTCCCTTTTTCTATATGAATTTCTTTGCCATCAAGAGTCACCATGCCCTTTCCCTCGACAACCATCCAATGTTCACTTCTCCTGAGGTGCTTCTGATAGCTCAGCCTTTTTCCAGGTAATACGGCTACCCTCTTCACCTTGTAAGAGGGCTCTTCAAGCAGCACCTCCCACTTGCCCCATGGAGGATTTGAAACTTTTTCATCATGTTCTTGTTTATTCATTTATCCTTCTCCATAATTCTTCATAGCAGGGAGGCTATACCACCCCAATTTATTTACCCATGAACACCCATAGTACTATCTTGTGTATCGTTGCGCAAGGGGCATCCTCCTGCCTGTCCCAAACGCCTTAGTCGTGACCTTTAGTCCCGGAGCCGCCTGTTTCCTCTTATACTCATTTCTATCAACCTTGCTAATAATATCTTTAACAAGCGACTCATCATAACCCATTCCCACAATATCACCGACATCCTTTGTTTCTTCAATATATGCCATTAATACTCCATCCAGAACATCATACGGAGGCAATGAATCCTGATCCTGCTGGTTAGGACGTAATTCGGCTGACGGAGGTTTTTCGATAGTGTCAACAGGAATAATCTCTTTTCGTCGATTGATATATTCAGCAAGATCGTAAACCATTGTCTTGGGGATATCGGATATGACTGCCAGTCCTCCACACATATCACCATATAGAGTACAATAACCAACGGCAAGTTCTGATTTATTGCCTGTTGTCAGCACAAGGTATCCGTGCTTATTTGAGATAGCCATCAGGATCTTACCCCTTATTCTTGCCTGAAGATTTTCTTCTGTAACATCAAATGGAAGACCTGCAAACATACCACTCAAGGTCTTCGTATACGAATTATAAACAGACTTTATTGGTATTACTTGACAGTCAATTCCAAGCTTTTCTGCCAGCACCACGGAGTCTTCAACACTACCTTTGGATGAAAAGCTTGATGGCATTGTAACACCAAGCACCTTGTTTTTGCCAAGAGCTTTAACTGCAATCACAGCTGTAACAGCAGAATCTATTCCGCCACTAAGGCCAATAACGGCTTTTTTGAATCCACATTTTTTGACATAGTCTCGTGTACCCAGGACTAAGGCTTTATAAACCGATTCAACATTACCCTCACCTGCCACACATCGAGTCTTTTTTTTATCAGTTCTTAATTTACTCTTCCCGGCGTTTACGTCTGAACCCTTGAACTCAACCATGAGCAAATCTTCTTTAAAGTCGGAAGCCCGATCTACAACAATACCCTTTTTATTGATTACCAGACTGTTTCCATCAAAGACCAGATCATCATTTCCTCCAACCTGATTTACAAAAACAATTGGCACACTGTATCTCTTTGCGTGACCGGTCAACATCTTAAGCCTTGCGTCCTGCTTACCAATAGTAAAAGGTGATGCAGAAATATTAATAATAATATCCGCTCCCTGGTTTATCATGCATTCAACCGGGTCTTTGTGATGGATCGTTCCCGGCCAGACTGCATCCGCCCCCCAGGCATCCTCACAAATAGAAATTCCAAATTTCCTGCTTGATATCTTTGCTATTGAAATATTGTGTGTCGGCTCAAAATACCTGTCCTCATCAAAGACGTCATAGGTAGGTAGCAAAGACTTATAGTGCCTTGATACAATTTTCCTGTTTTTTATGTATGCCGCCGCGTTATGCAAAGCCTTGCCACGCTGTTCTACATTTCTGTCAACAAAACCTACAATAGCTGCGATGTCGGAAACACTATTCTTTATCTCTTCCAGCGCCTTCAGATTGCTGTCTACAAATCCGGAAAGTTCCAACAGATCTTTTGGTGGATAACCCACAACACTCATCTCCGGAAAGATTACCAGATCAGCCCCCTTATTTCTGGCTGCATTTATAAACTTACAGATCTTTCCTGCATTTTGCTTAAATGCGCCTATAGTTGGATTAATTTGAGCCAGACAAATCTTCATAAATTGGTTCCCGCATTTTTTAGAATACAGAAAAAAGTTAAAAGCGTGATGACACAACTTGTCAAGAATACATAATTTATAAGCATTAAATAGTACAATTCGGTATATAAATCAATAAAATTTGGCAATTATTGTATAAACCTGATATTATGCAGTTACCAAAATGAATACTATAAAGATCGACCAAAAACTTATTGATAAGCTGGAAAAAATACCCGATCCGGGTGAATTAATGGCAGAGTTGTTTCGGTTGTTCGGAAAACGCGCCGCAATTGGCACAAGTGGACAATGGACAGGAGTGGCCATGATAGATATGGTAATACGTGCCGGTATTTCAAACCCCCGTATTTACACTGTGGATACTCTTCGCCTTTTCCCGGAAACATATGACCTTTTCCGCGAGCTGGAGAAAAAATACAATATCAAGATCGAAAAGGCTGCACCTGATTTTGATGCAGTAAGTAAGATGGTTCGTGACCATGGAGAGATGATCTTTTTCGATAGCAAAGCAAAACAGGAACATTGCTGTAAGATACGAAAAGTGGACCCAAATAATAAAGTCCTTGATACCCTTGATGTCTGGATTACTGGGTTAAGGGCTGATCAATCCGATGCCAGATCTCAAATTAAACGATTAGAGATTCTTCAGCACACACAACAGGACGGAAAAGAACGTCCTCTGCTCAAAGTAACACCTTTAATTGCATGGACGGAAGAGAAGGTCAAGGAGTACGTCAGTGCCAATAATGTACCCACACATAAATTACTTGAAATGGAGAGGGATGGATGGCATTACGCCTCGCTTGGATGCATTATTTGCACTACACCCATAAATTCCCATGAAGATCGCCGTGCAGGACGTTGGCGATGGTTTAACCATCAGCTTAATGACGATCATAAGGAATGCGGCCTACATCTCACTGGTAAGTAGCAGAGAGCACTTGATCTCACAACCCAAAATAGCAAACTCTACATCCGAGAAAAATCCTCAGGAATCAAGAATGAAAAAAGCGGAAAAATAAATATCTACATTACTGATAAAGATTCAGTTTGTAATGTATGCAGTAAAAGCCTTGGATTCAGTTAGTTTTTTATCCACCTGTTAGAAGTTTACCCTATGCCTGAAAAGGCTCCTGTTGCATAGCGCAATTATTATCGCTCTCCTCTGTACCGAAAACTTTATCTACAAGTTCGCACATTATAGATTCTACATCCTCTTTACTAAGGCCTAGAACATCGAGCGTATTCTCTTCAAATACGTACATAAGACCGTCGCAACCAAGACCAATTCCAAGCATACAACTAATGGCATCCGCAAGATGTACGATATATGTTAGTTTTTTATTTATCTTCGCTTTTTCCGGACGGTGGTGATATTGTACTGCTTCCACTAGAATTGGCGGAAGGTTCCATTTTTTAATAATTTTCCCACCGATTTTGGAATGATCAAAACCAAGAACCTCTTGCTCTGCTCTATCAAATGAGATTTTATTGTTCTTCGCCTTCTCAATTATCTGCACAAATTGATCTTCAGAAAAATTACTCAGCATGATCTTGCCAATATCAAGTAACAGTCCTGCTATATAAGCTTCCTCAGACTCATTAAATCCGATACGCTTTGCGATTATCCTTGCACACGTTGCGCAACATATGGAATGTTGCCATAACATTCCTTCTTCAAGAGCATACGCCGGCACTTCGTTGTTTAACATTTCTTGAGTAGAAGAAGTTAATGCAATACTTTTAACAGTATCAAGACCAAGGCAGACTATAGCATGAGATATTGTTGATATCTTCCTGGAAAAACCATAATAAGGTGAGTTTGCAAGTTTAAGCATGTTTGTTGTCAATTTTGGATCACGTTCACATACTTTTGTCAGATCGTGAGCGGAAGATTTAGCACTTTTTGTTAGTTCCAGTATTTGCGTAATACTTTGTGGCAAAGGCGGCATGCTTTTTACTTTGATCAACAATCTTGTAAGTGTTATTTTGCTCATAAATTTACATCTCAACTATTATTTATAATTTAAATATCATTCAGCGTAAAAACAAAGCTATTACTTGCTTAATTTTAGCAACTATTATGCCATTTTATAGTTTATTGACTTGTATCCTTTTATGTCATTGAAAGAAGTATGGTTAAACCAACAATAAGATTCAATATTTTGCAATACTTATATTAGCCATGTCCCATTGTGCAACACATACTATTTTTTTCAGGGAAAAATGTTCCATTACAAAGCAGGCAATGATAATGGAAACTCAATGCAGAAAATTCATACAGATTGTAATTTCAAACTTTCCCGTTCGGAGGGGAAGATTTAAATCATTGAATCTACCTGTCAAAACCCTCTTGCCAGAAGACAGAAACTACCTTAGTTTCTTAGTTTTGTGGGCAATATCATTCCTAACCGGTTAAATTTTTTTTGTTGACTACTGAAAAATCATACGTAACAATAACCAAATCGTGGAATTAAGGTTCTCATCTAAGCAGAGTAAACATTTAAAATATATCCTATAATAAAAACCAGAAAAGGTTATGGCCAAAAACAATCGCAATATTGCACTTGCCTGGTACCGCCAGGATCAATGGCAACTTCTTCTCGATTATTCTACAGATTCGGATAAACTGGAACACACATATCAGGAATGGCTGGAGCACGCTCAAGAAAAAGTGAATGAAATGGGCAAGGATGGGATTAATATCGTAAAAATAGACATTAATATTGAAGAGATGAAGAAGTGGTGCGAAAGACATGATAAACCAATAGATGGCCATACCCGAAGTGAATACGCCGTGTTCCTGGCTCAGAATAATTTAAATATATTAGAATAACAATTCACAGACCACTATTTATCTTCATTCTCTGAAGGCCAGTAATATGCATCCGGAGTATCTCTGACGCCAAAGATGGCAGTTCCTACGCGCACCATATTAGCTCCTTCCTCGATTGCAATGTGGTAATCTCCGGACATCCCCATAGAAAGATACTTCATTTCTACACCGTCAATACCCTCTTCTATAACAGAATCATGAATTCCTTTTAATAACTTGAAACACTTCCGTATCTCCACCTCATCATCAGTAAAAAGGCCAATGGTCATTAGTCCTCGAATTTTCAGCGTATCGAATCGTGACGCCTCCTTTATCAGTGAAATCGCCTCTTCAGGAGCAACTCCATATTTGCTCTCTTCATAGGATGTATTGACCTGTATTAATACGTCCATTGAACGGCCCTCACTCATAAGGCGTTTATCTAGCTTCTCAACCAGATTCATTCTATCCACAGAATGTATCATATCCGCAAATTTCAGTACATCTTTAACCTTATTGGTCTGCAAATGTCCGATAAAATGCCATGCCGCATCCTCATCCTTTAATACCTCATATTTTTTCAGAGCTTCCTGTATCTTGTTTTCTGCAATAACATGACCACCATTTCGAACGGCCTCTCGTATCCGTTCTGCATCAACAGTCTTTGTGGCCATAACCAATGTAATATCTTCCGGCTTCTTACCAGCCTTTAGAGCGGCATCAGCTATTTTCTGATTTACTTTTTCTAAATTCTCCTTGATTGACATAACCTCTCCAATTTATTGTTAAATGCAGGGGAACAATACACCATACCCCTACGTTGTTTCCATAGATTCTTCTTGTTTGCCATCTACAAAATTAGACCTGACCAATGCCAGGAAACAGGCCGACGAAATTCCTGCCGAACCAAATATCATGCACATCACCATGATCTGATATCTCGCGGCTATAAACGGCGAAATTCCTGACAAAATCTGCCCTGTCATCATCCCTGGTAAGGAAACCAGTCCTACCGCAAACAGGGAATTTGTGATAGGAATAAGAGACGCACGAAGTGCAATAACACGCGCCTTATCATACGGCACATCCCTCTCAACTTCAGCATTCAACCTCTCCACCGCAATACTGACACTATTCATCGCATTGGCAAAAATCATCCCTGCAAGCGGAATAACATAACTCGGCAAATACCACGGCTGTAGATTGAGAACGCCTTGCGTTATAAGTAGTAATATTAATCCTCCACCAACTGAGATAGAGCAAAACGATTTCAGATAAAGTACCCTTCGAGGAATTTTTACTGTTCTCAAAGCAATCCAACTCGATGCAAAAAGCATAACAGCCAAAACGCCAGCAACAATCAGATAACTATCAGATTTAAAGATAAATATTAAAAAATACCCTATCAGCAGAAGCTGAATGAGCATCCTGAAAACGGCGTAAAGCGAGTTTCCGTAACCAAGCCCCCATTTCCAGAGGATCCCAACAACAGCTACGGCCGGAATGAAAGCCAATATCAGATTTGCAAATGGAATTGTCTGGACTGAATTATTCATAATTGTTCAATGGAAAAGTATTTTACCATGGAACCCCTGATTAAACCATATCTTAATCACGTTCGTAGTATGAAGTATCATACCACTACGAATCACTGCCCTTTTTAGCCTTATCTCTAATCTGTCTCAATCTCTTACTGATCGTTACAGGATATTCAGTTTTAGGACACAAATCTTTGAATTTTTCAGGCAGTTGAGAGATATTCTCTGCTGCTGCTTTCTGTATTTGCTTAACGCTTGGTATCTTGCATACAATCTTGCCTTTTTTCATAACTGGCAATAAGAGTTCATTAGCATCAAACTCTTCATCTACCAGTCCGATTATATCACTTTTATATAGTCCTTTCTTATTAATAAAGCGATAAACCTGCTTCTTTGACGGACAGGTTTCCTTCTCTTTACTGAACTTCATTTTAGGCACCAGCCTTCCTTCTTTCTCCTGCTCAACCAGTTTGTAGACACCACCGAGAGCTGGTATATCTTTCGAAGTAACCATCTCTGTACCTACACCAAATGAATCAATACACGCACCTTTGGCAAGCATTTGAGAAATTTTATACTCATTCAGGTCACCGCTTGCCGTAATCTTTACATGTTCAAGACCGGCAGCATCCAGGATCTTCCTCACCCTTTTGCTTAATAGCGTAATGTTGCCACTGTCCAGTCTGACGCCCTTCAGCTTCTTCCCGATCTTTGTAGCCAATTTTGCTCCCTTGATTGTATCGTATGTGTCTATTAAGAGGATCGTATTGTCAGGGAAAACATTGAGAAAATCTTGAAACGATTCATATTCGTCATCGTAAGCCATAACCCATGAATGGGCTATAGTACCAATGGGAGTGATCCCCAGTTCTTTAGCTGCAAGAACATTAGAAGTACCTATACAGCCAGCGATAAAGCACGCCCTCGCCGCCAGAACTCCTGCTTGAGGACCGTGCGCACGCCTTGTTCCGAAATCGATTACCCCCCTGCCGTCAGCGGCATGGACTACCCTTGAGGCCTTAGAAGCGACAAGTGTCTGATAATTGATCATTGAGAGAAGATATGTCTCAATTATCTGGGCCTCAATGATTGAGGCCGTCACCCTTATAATAGGTTCATTCGCAAAAACAACAGTACCTTCCGGGACAGCATAGACATCTCCGCAAAAACTAAAATCTCGAAGATAATCAAAAAATGCTCTGCTTACATTTTTGAAAGCAGGAAGGCTCTTAATGTATTTTAAATATTCAGCCGTAAATCTCAGATTCCTGAGATAGTAGATGGCCTGTTCCAAACCGGCAGCAATGAGGTATGAACGTTTTTCAGGTAAGTTTCTGACAAACAGTTCAAAAGTCGATTTATGGTTTATTCCACGTTCAAAATAGCCGGCAACCATGGTTAACTGGTAAAGATCAGTTGCCATACATATATTTTCATTATCCAAGAAGAGTGATTTTGGTTTTCCAGTATTTATTTTCATAATCCTTGTTCTTGGAGTGCAGTGACCGAGTCACTGCTTTTATATACATCATCGCGGATGATGTACTCCATATCTTTTAATTTTTATAGCTTATTGGAAAAACGTTGTAAACCTGTTTTTTATACTATGTCTGATAATGCCTATTGTAACGCAATCAATTATAAGAATAAAACTGCATCATAAATCTTTCAGGATTTATAATTCTGGATATTGACACGCACGTCTGTATCGTTTATGCTTTAGTCACATCTTTTTAATATACAAAATTATCTTATTGCATAAATGCCTAAATCTGAAGACTTTGCGCAGGAATTAATAGACAGCGGTTACGATTTTTTCACTGGTGTCCCCTGTACTATTATCGGCAATCTGATTACAACTCTTACGAACAGGCCAGACGTAACCTATATACCCGCTGTTAGGGAAGACGCCGCAGTCGGGGTTGCAAGCGGAGCATATATGGCAGGAAAGATACCCGTGGTCTTAATGCAAAACTCAGGGCTTGGCCAGTGTTTAAATACACTTACCTCCCTGAACCTCATTTACAAGCTCCCCTGCTTATTAATAGTCACGTGGCGTGGGTTTGAAGGCAAGGACGCACCCGAGCATTTAGTAATGGGCAGGACATGCAATAAACTCCTCGATACGATTGGCATTCCACACCATGACTTCAACCATGACAATACTAAGTCGCTCGTAAATATGTCATATAAACTGGTCACAGAAAACAGAGAGCCTATGGTCCTTTTCTTAAAAAAAGGAATAATTGAATGAATTATCGAGAGGCAATAACAACAATAACAGAATTATTGGATGATCAACTGGTTGTCTGCGCGAACGGTTTGATAAGTAGGGAAGCCTTCACAATCAAAGACAGGGCTGAGAATTTCTACATGATTGGTTCTATGGGAATGGCCTCATCAATAGGCCTGGGAGTAGCGTTGAACCAGCCATCAAAAAAGGTAATAATCCTGGAAGGTGATGGGAATCTGCTGATGAATCTCGGGTCCCTACCTATGGCAGGTTCGCTCCAACCCGGAAATCTTTTGCATATAGTACTGGACAATGAAGTTTACGCATCAACAGGAAATCAACCAACTATCACTAACGTAATTGAACTAGAAGAAATTGCAAAGTCAGCCAGATATACTTATGTAAATAAAGTGACCACTAATGAGGATCTGAAAAGAGAGGCAGTATATACTCTGGGAAATGACGACCTCTCATTCCTTCTGGTAAAAATATCAGATAAGGAAGAACAGAGAGAGATCAGCAGGGTTACCCACAACCCGGAACAAATTAAAGAAAGATTTATGTCAGCAATAGATTAGCAGTATGGTGGGCACTACCCACCATACTGCAACTTGAGGTTTATCGACTGAAAACTCATTAAACAGAGAGGAATAGTAAGTTTGAAAAAAATGATTCTGCTGAATCCAGGACCGGTGTGCACTTCCGAGAGAGTTAGAAATGCACTAATGAAAGGTGACTTGTGCCACAGAGAAAGTGAGTTCTCAGCAATACTAAAAAACACTCGCAAAAAGATCCTGCAGGCATTTGCACCAGACGGGGGTTACACCACTGCTATAATTACCGGCTCCGGCACTGCTTCTCTAGAGGCAGGTATCTGCTCTTCAGTAAGCGAGGGCAAAAAAATACTAATCATAAATAATGGTGTTTACGGTGAAAGAATAACACGTATTGCATCCGCATATAAATTCAACATAGTGGAACTTAAATACGACTGGTGCGAACAACCAGATATAAAGCAGGTTGAAGAGACTGTCTCGAAAGATCCTGATATTGAAGTAGTAGCTATGGTGCACCATGAAACCACTACCGGTTTAATAAATCCAATACATGAAGTAGGCACTATTACTAAAAAACATGGCAGGACTTTCTTCCTGGATTCTGTCAGTGGCCTTGGCGGGGAAGAGATAGACCTGGCCGCTGACAATGTCGATATATGTATCTGTACTGCAAATAAATGTATTCAGGGTCTGCCAGGATTGTCGTTTGTCCTGCTGAAACAAAACGAAGTAGATAGGATGAGAAATATACCTCCTCGCTCCCTCTATTTTAATGTTATCTCCCAACTGGATGAACAGAAACAGAAAGGAGAATGTCAGTTTACACCGCCAGTACACACATTCTATGCCTTTGAAGAAGCGTTGGACGAATTGCTGGAAGAGGGTGTTCTGGGCCGGATTAGCTGGTACAAAAAAGCATCATCATATTTAAGAGAAGAATTCAGGAAGCTTCGCCTGGAATTTCTTTTGCCACAAGAGTTCCTTTCCAATACTATCACGGCGTTGTACCTACCTGAGAATATGACTTACGACTACCTACATGATAACTTAAAGGAGAGAGGCTTCATCATCTACGCTGGTCAGGGAGAATTGAACAAAACTATCTTCAGAATTGCAAACATGGGAGAGTTAACCATGGATGACCTTGAAGCATTAATTAAGAACTTACAGGAAGTACTATCTGAATAATTGAGGAAACACTACAATGAAAGTTATAATGCTTGCAGCGGGCGTTGGGAAGAGGATGTCAGCAGTAACAGACATAATACCCAAATGTCTTATTAAAATCGGTGATAAAACGCTTCTGGAGAGGCATCTTGAGATAATATCTCTTCTGGGAATTAAGGACATTGTTTTTGTTGTAGGCCATTTCAAAGAAAAAATAAAGGAAGTTGTAGAGAAGGATAACAACGGATTTAATATTAAATATATTGAAAACGAACAATACACAAAAGGCAGTATCCTATCACTGTGGTATGCCAGAGATGAACTGAGCGATGATGTTCTGATAATGGATGCAGATGTGTTGTATCACGATAAGCTGCTCAGAATTCTTGCTGAATCAGAAAACCAGAATTGTTTCCTTCTGGACAAATCCAGTGTATATGCAGGCGAGGAGATGATGTTATTTGTGAAGGATACTAAAGTGATAGGAATATCCAAGGTCCATTCATACGACTGTGATTTTATGGGAGAGGGTGTCGGTTTCTTTAAACTCTCGTCAAATGATTGCCACAAACTTAAAAACATACTCGAAGAGTTTGAACAGGCAGGAAAGGTTGATGTAGAATATGAAGACGCCTTACACAAGTTGCTTTCACAATGCACAGCCGGATTTGAAAGTGTAGATGATTTACCATGGATTGAAATAGATTTTGAAGAGGATATAGAAAGGGCCGGAAGTGAAATTCTGCCAAAGATAGAACAATGCAAATAGAAGTTGATAAAAAGAGTGATCAACCTGTAATCTCCCATTCAGACAGTCCTATAATTGACAGATATATTATCCGCAAAATATCAGGGTTTATCACCGATCTTCTCGTAAAAACACCCATCACACCAAACCAGGTAACTATCATAAGCCTGATACTTGGCATTGTCTCTGCTGCCTTCTTTTCCCATGGAGCACATACGTATACCATAATTGCCGGTGTGTTTTATTTTGTTTCAACTGTGTTTGATCAATGTGACGGGGAGGTGGCACGGTTTAAACACATGACGTCTGATTTTGGCAAGACTTTCGACATAATAGTTGATTCCATAGTTAATGCTACGATCACTATTGGAATCACTATTGCAATCTACAAGACAAATGGTTCCGGTCTCACTATCATAGCGGGTCTGCTTGCTATGATGGGTATCGTAATCTCACTCCTCTTAACAACTTATTTTAATAATAATGAAAGCAAGAACGATACCGGAGCAAAGGAGATGCTTGATAAGCTCAACAATAAGGACTTTTTTTATATCATCATGCTTGCATCCGTTGTCTTTAACCAAATGATATGGTTTCTCCTGATTATGGCGATAGGAACAAATATATACTGGATTGTTCATAAGATAGCTCACCGTAATGTCTCAACCTGAATCTAGAGATTCCTGATTGTGAATGATATGAAAGTAATTGAATATCACGAAAGGACAAAACACCTTCCTAATCGTCCGGCAAATTCTGCAGGTTATCTTGATTGGGCAACAGAGCCAAATCCATTTAGATGTTATGAAGGTACAAACCCTATTCAACTCCCTTTCTCAAATACCGTTTCAGGTGCAAATTACTTCGATTTATTTAGAAGAAAGAACAATAAATTCCAGCCATTTTCCTTATCAAATATAGCCCGTCTTCTGGAATTTTCCATGGGACTCTCCGCCTGGAAATCATACTCAGGAACTTCATGGGCACTCAGAATGAACCCCTCAAGTGGTAACCTGCATCCCACGGAAGCTCATCTTGTTCTGCCACCTATTCAGGAAAACAACAATTCCGGAGGGGTTTTCCATTACAACCCTCTATTACATGTACTTGAAACAAGAGCAGAATTTAATGAACAGTTCTGGTCAAGTTTAGAGAAACATTTTGATCAAAAAGGGTTTCTAGTTGGGCTCACAAGTATATACTGGAGAGAAGCCTGGAAATATGGAGAGCGTGCGTTCCGCTACTGTAACCATGACATTGGACATGCCATGGCATGTCTGAGTTTATCAGCAAACCTCCTGGGATGGAAAACAACCTATCTCAATTCTTTATCAACGGAAGAGATCGGAATTATACTGGGATTACAGAAAACTACATGGAAAGAGTTTGAAAGAGAGGAACCGGAACTTCTACTCTTTGTACATGAAAGCGCTGAAAATTTTGACAGAAGAAACATTCCCACAGACATTATCAAATCCTTTGCCTCTCTTCATTTCAAAGGTGAACCAAACCAGTTAAGCAAAGATCATGAGGACTGGTATGTTATTGATAAAGTTTCTTCTGAGACTAGCAAACCAGTGACAGAAGGAATTATATATCATTACAGAGAGCATGAATATTTCGAGAAGGAAATACCTGCAATTCCTGGTGAAGAAATCATCCGCCAGAGAAGAAGCGCCCAGTCCTATGATGGAAAAACTGCTATCACAAAAAATGACTTCTTTGCTATTTTGGACAAGACTATTCCCAGGAGCCATAGCGCTCCATTTGATCTGGAACCTGGTGATATATCTGTGCATCTCCTTATTTATGTACACAGGGTTGTTGATCTGGATTCCGGGCTTTATTTCCTGATTCGCAACGAAGAAGACCTTGCAGATGTTAAGCAAAATTGCCATCCATATTTCTTCTGGAAAATTATCCACGATACACCCAACATGCTTAACCTTTATCTCTTGCAAAAAGGAGATGTCAGGCAAGAAGCTACATTTGCAAGTTGTCAGCAGGATATCGCTGGTGATGGAGCCTTTTCTGTAGGAATGATTGCGAAGTTTAAGGAAAACGTAGAAAACAACCCTTTTCTATATCGCCGACTCTTCTGGGAAACCGGGATGGTCGGACAGATACTTTATCTGGAGGCTGAAGCACATTCCGTCAGAGGAACAGGAATCGGATGTTTTTTCGATGATGTAGTGCATAACCTCTTAGGGCTTGATGACAATACGTATCAAAGCCTCTACCATTTCACCATCGGAGGTGCATTAGAAGACACAAGAATTACCACACTGCCCCCCTACCATCACTTAATAAAGCAAAATCACAACCACGAATGTGAACAGAAGTGATTATTTGAGATTCACTTCTCTACGTCCTCTGATACCGTGTTCTCAGCATTCACTATCCTACAGTTCTCGTCAATCTCTTCTTTATTCAACATACCAATGATAAATGAATCTACAAAAGAGAGCGAATTAACATATTTTACCGCTTTTTCCGCATCATCTCTCAACATCCCCTCTGCCAGTACTTTCATCCCTACAATTCCTTTGGATTGAGAGTGGATCTTTTGTAGCGTTGCCTCTACCTCATTACGCTCATCCTCAGCTATTGGCTCATGAGTGGCTTTAGGCCGAATAAGCAATTTAACTCTTTCTGGAAGAATTTTATAACATTTCTTCAGCCAGTAAACCGAAGCCATTTGATCATACATACCGAGGCATTCAGAATCCATATTCAGGCCAGCATAATTTATCCTTGCCCACACCAAGTCCAATTCCGGCATTTCCAGAACCGATTTTAAAACACTCAGACCGTGAGAAGACAATCCAATTGCACGAACCTTACCTTCTTTTTTAAGCTTTACCATCGCATTTAAGGCTCCCGATCTCATTTGCAATTCTGTATTCGTCCTCACACCATGCAATAGACATACGTCAACATAATCAACGTTTAAATCCTTCAGGGTAGTATTAAAATCCCTTATTATTTCCTTCTCATGAGCTGCTGAAAATTTCGTAGTCAATACAACATCTGTACGTCTGATCTGTTTCAACGCCTCCTTGATATGAGAATAGGTGTTATACTGAAATGCAGTATCCCAATGATTTATACCGCGATCCAGAGAGTAAAGCAGAAGTCCTGCCAACTCATTAGTATCCATTAATGCCTGTGCACAGTGCCCGGACGGAAGTCCCGTTCCTGTCCCTATACCCAGACGTGAAACCTTAATACCAGTTTTTCCAAGTTCAACTTTCTTCATAACCTTAAAATATCATAATTTTGTTCGAAAGTACAATCAAGTGTAAAAACAGAATTTCAGATTCCTGCCAACTTCAGTCTCTCCCAGATACAGTATATTGATACTGTTCTTTGTTTTACTTGTCCACCCTTGTCTTTAAGCTTCATTTGTAAATCCACGCACATTCCTTTATAATTGACCTTTATTGCTTTAAACTAATAGTACCGTGTCCGAAGATTAAACCAGGAACATCAAATGCAAACAGTACATAGTAAACAAAAAGTATTATTTGTATGTACAGGAAATTCATGCCGTAGCCAGATGGCAGAAGGCATGCTAAGACATTATGGAAAAGATAGGCTTGAAGTCTTCAGTGCCGGATTAGAGCCTTCTTACGTCCATCCTCTTGCGATCAAGACTATGGCAGAATCAGGAATTGATATTACAAATCAGCATTCGCAAACAGTGAACGATTTTTTGGGAGACGATTTTTCATACGTGATCACTGTCTGTGATAGTGCGAAAGAGCTTTGTCCTGTCTTTCCAGGGAAGTATAAAGCCATTCACTGGAGCATTGAAGACCCTGCTTCCGCCGAAGGCACTGAAACCGAAAGGATGAAGGATTTTAGAAGAGCCCGCCAGGACATACTGGAAAGGATAAACCATTTCATTTCGGACTTGTGTGAAGATTAAGTACTATTCAACAAGTTATTGCGAACTCAAATGAAAAAGCCGTTGTTCTCGTAAATATCAAAAACCCAGCTTTTCAAGTTCCGGATAGAACCTTCCTTCTTCAAACGCTATCCTGTCTGCAAGTGCACTTTTTATACCACCAAAATCGTTTGCAAAATCATCACTGTCTACTGCCTCTGATGATGAATACTTATCAAAAAACGGTAATAATGCTATCTGGGCAATGTCGCCAAGTTCAGCCATAAACCTTTGCGCTGATGGCTTAAAAGTCCCTTCTGCACCCGGTTTATCCATTGCCTCCAGTATGATATTATTTTCTTCACCAACATGAGCCAGCAAAACTTCTTTTAAGCTGTTTAGTGCATCAACTCTCTGTTGTTCTCCCGTAGAATCAACCTGCTCTAACAAACCTACTACGGTCTGATGCGTAGCTTTAAATGCGTCTACAGTTGTCCCCATGTAACAATCCTCCTTTTATATGACAATAATTTACCCACTAAATATACAGGCATAAAAATAATGAATAAAGCAGAGAATACGTGTTCATGTTTAATATTTATCTTTTTGACAATGTTTTAGTACGAATATACAATTCACTTACTTAACCGCAGATCAATCTAACAATATTTATAGGCAATGACAACAAAAAATATTTTCAAGAGATACCTGGTATCTTTCAACAGCAAAACACTGCAACACATTTTCACCGACACTCTAATAATTGGTAGCGGTGTAGCTGGCTTAAGCTCCGCTATTCATGCTGCACAAGGAGGATCGGTCTTAATAGTAACCAAGTCGAGGATAAATGAGAATTGTACCGAGTACGCTCAAGGAGGAATTGCTGCAAAATTAAACCCGGTTGACAGCTTTGATCAGCACATAAACGACACCCTGAATACCGGGCACGGTATCTGTGATAAAAAAATAGTTAGCGGAGTAGTTAGGGAAGGCCCAAAACGTGTGAAAGAATTAATAGGCTGGGGTGCTAAATTTGACAAGGAGAATGGAAAACTGGCCTTCACAAAAGAGGGTGCACACAGCTACCCTAGAATATTACGGGCCAGAGGCGATTCCACAGGCAAAGAGATTGAAGAAACGTTGATTAACAAAGTTAAAGAAAACCCTAATATCAGAATATTTGAGCATACATTTGCTCTTGATTTGTTGGTAAGTAAAAACACTTGTAATGGAATAATAGCTTGGCGCAAACGTGGAGGAAGCACATTAATATGGGCCAGACAAACAATTTTAGCATCAGGTGGATGTGGGCAGGTATATAGAGAAACAACAAATCCTGAAATAGCAACTGGAGACGGACTGGCTATGGCTTATCGTGCTGGTATAGAACTCCAGGATCTCGAATTCGTACAATTTCATCCAACAACACTTTACGTCGCTGGCGCTGAAAGAGTTTTAATTTCTGAAACGGTACGAGGTGAAGGAGGAGTATTAAGGAATAAATTTGGGGAACGGTTTATGCCAAATTATCATCCCAGCGCCGAACTGGCACCAAGAGATATCGTCAGCAGGAGCGTTATACAGGAAATTCGTAAGACCGATTATACTCATGTATATCTGGATGTACGACACATTCCGAAAGAAAAACTCAGCAAAAGATTCCCTAAAATCAAAAAACTATGCAAGTCTTTTGGAATTGATATAACTAAGGATTTAATTCCTGTACATCCAAGTGCTCACTATATGATCGGAGGTATTAAAGTTGATCAAAAAGGAAGAACGAGTATGGAAAATCTTTATGCGTGTGGAGAAGTGTCCTGTACAGGGCTACATGGAGCAAACCGTTTAGGTAGCAACTCATTATTAGAGGGACTGGTTTTTGGTTACAGAGTCGGTTACTTTGCAAGTAAGGAAGCGACAAAGAAGAAAGATGAATTATTATCCCCACGTTTCTTTAAAGGACCTCCTAAGAATAACTTGTACAATGAACTGGATTTAGAGGACGTAAGAAATTCTCTTAAAAGTATTATGTGGAGAAATGTTGGTATTGAAAGAGATGGCAAATACCTTAAAGATACAATTAACAGCATAAAACACTGGTCAAAGTATATAATAAGTAACGATTTTTCATCACCACTTGGTTGGGAAGTTCAAAACATGCTTACAGTATCATTCTTAATTGCAAGCTCAGCTTTTAAGAGAAGTGAATCGAGAGGTGTACACTATCGGCTAGACTACCTTGAAACAGATGACAAACAATGGAGAAAACACATCATAGTTAATAATAACAAAAAAGACATTGAACAATAACTTCTCATTACCATTGAAGTTTCAGACAATAGGCATTAGCGAACCTTACCCAGAATAATACTAACGTTGTGTCCGCCAAAACCAAAAGAATTTGACATAACATTCTCTACGTTTCTCTCCTTCGCTTCATTAGGCACAAAGTCTATTCCATCACAGTCCGGATCTGGATTTTCATAATTTATTGTAGGTGGTATTACGTTATTACTCAATACCAATGAGCATATTAATGCTTCAACTCCACCTGATGCCCCCAATTGATGACCCAACATAGATTTTGTTGAGCTAACCGATATGTTCTTTACATGATCACCAAAAACCCTCTTAACACCATTAATTTCAACCATATCTCCCAAGTGAGTAGATGTCGCATGTGCGTTAACGTAAGATATTTGATCAGCATTCAATTTGGCATCTTTTAATGCATTTCTCATGGCGATACATGCACCGTTTCCTTCAGGATGCGGAGCTGTAATATGATGTGCATCATCACTCATTGCAAAGCCAAGCATCTCAGCATAAATAGTTGCACCCCTTCTCTTTGCACTTTCCATCTCTTCTAAAATTACCATGCCAGAACCTTCCGAAATGATAAACCCATTTCTATCTCTATCAAAAGGCCTGCTGGCTTTCTGAGGCTCCTCATTTCTTGTCGACAGTGCCTTCATATTATTAAATGCGCTTACACATAGTGGCGTAATAGTTGCCTCAGTTCCTCCTGCAAACATAACATCAGCTTCTCCTCTCTGAACAATCCGAAAAGCTTCAACAATGGCATGCGCACCAGACGCACAGGCAGTAATAACAGAGAAATTTGCAGCTTGAAGACCAAATTTAATAGCTATATAGCCCGGTGCAGCATTAGCCATTAATTTAGTAATCATAAACGGGGAAACTCTTGATGGACCTCTTTCTAGCAGAACCTTATGCTGTGCCTCAATCTCAATAATACCACCAATACCGGTACCGATAATTGCACCTACCTTCTCCCGGTTCATTTTATCAAGATCAATTCCGGAATCTTCAAGGGCAAGGCTAGCGGATGCAACCGCAAATTGAGAGAACCTGTCTAATCTTCTCTCTTCCTTTTTATCAAACCATTTAGCCGGGTCAAAGTCTCTTGCTTCCCCAGCAATAAGTACATCATGATCTGTTGTGTCAAAAGCCGTTATATTAGCAATTCCACTTTTTCCATTACATAAGGATTCCCACAATTGATCTTTTTCATTACCTACCGGGGTTATTGCCCCAAGACCTGTAATCGCAACTCTAAGTCCCATCTTATTTATTTGTGCTCCTTAATATAATTTATTGCATCCCCGACAGTTTGCATCTTCTCAGCATCTTCATCTGGAATACTCATATCAAACGCATCTTCCAGTTCCATTACCAACTCCACAGTGTCAAGTGAATCCGCACCCAAATCGTTTATGAAAGATGTTTCCGGTGTAACCTGATCCTTATTTGCGCCCATCTGCTTAACAATTATTTCTTTCACCTTTTCTTCAACTGATTCTTCTGTAGACAAAACATTTCCTCCTTAGGACAAAATTCCCAGAATTTTCAATATTTTACTATCACTAATACTTTTCATATTTCCGTAAAATCTATTTCTCATAGGTAATCATGCAAATAACTCCCTCAAACCTGTTATATAAAACACTTCTGATTATCCAAAGACCACATTTATGTTCTTCATTTTACCACTTAATAACAGACGAGCCCCATGTTAAACCTCCTCCGAAAGCTACTAAAACTGCAGTATCTCCGGATTTTAACATTTGCCCCTTATCTATCTCATCAATTGCTATAGGAATAGAGGCAGAAGAGGTATTTCCATATTTGTTAATATTAATGTATGCCTTCTCCCTTGATAGCCCCAGCTTTTCCATCGCCGCTTCAATTATTCTAATATTACTTTGATGCGGAATAACCATATCAATATCTTCTATCTGCATATCATTTGCAGTAGCGGCCTTAGTGATTACGTCTACCATGTTAACAATGGCTTGCTTAAATACCTCTTTACCTCTTAACTTAAGATAATGTGAACGCGATTCAACTGTCTCACGTGATGCAGGTAATTTAGAACCACCTGCTGGTAGCGTCAATAATTCTGCCTGACTTCCATCCGAACCCAAATGGGTCGTAACTATCTCACGTCCGCCATTACCCTGTTGAACGACTACTGCACCGGCTCCGTCACCAAAGAGAATACATGTTGACCTGTCTGTATAGTCAGTGATCTTTGACATGCATTCTGCACCCACAACCAATACAGTTTTCATGGCTCCAGACGCAACAAAACTTTTGGCTACAGACAACGCATAAACAAAACCTGAGCAAGCTGCCAGCAGATCAAAAGCACCTGCATTCCGTGCACCTATCTTCTCCTGAATATAACAAGAAGTAGAGGGGAATAAACAATCTGGCGTGATAGTGGAGGTTATTATTAGATCTACTTCAGCGGGTAAGACATTTGCATCATCCATTGCACGCAAAGACGCTTCAACCGCCAGATCCGAAGCAGCAACTCCATTTTCGACAATACGTCTTTCCCTTATTCCCGTGCGCTTGGTGATCCATTCATCTGTTGTATCCAGCATCTCTGACAGATCATCGTTGGTGAGCACTTTTTCGGGTAAAAAAGAACCTACCCCTGTAATTGATGCCTTATATCCTTTTTCCATTAATTATCCTAATTAAATTAGGAAATTTGGCTTATTATGTAGCTGTCACGAGTGACGAATTCGCCTTCTCGAGTTCAGAGTTAATATGTTTATTTACTTCATACTTACCAAATTGTATAGCTTCTCTTATTGCGTTTTGAATTGTCTTGGAATCTGACCTGCCATGAGAAATAATACTGATACCATCTATCCCATGTAATGGTACACCGCCGTATTCGGTATAATCCATTTTACTGTACAGATGCTTACGAACAGGCTTGCAAAGCCAGGATCCCAATCTCGTCAAGACACTCTTATTAGCCTCCGAGGCAAAAGCAGAAAGCATACTTATCGAGAGCCCTTCAGCAAATTTCAGTAAAACATTACCAACAAAACCCTCACAAACGACTATATCGAACTTACCGTCAAAGACGTCACGTCCTTCAGCATTTCCAACAAAGTTCAGAGAAGTGCCCGAAAGGAGAGCAAAAGTCTCCTTTACCAACTCGTTACCCTTTGCGTCTTCCTCTCCAATATTTAAAAGCCCTACTCTAGGTTTTTCAATATTTAAGACGTATTTACAAAAGACAGATGCCATGACTCCATATTGCATTAAATGAGCAGGCTTGCATTGTATGTTTGCTCCGGCATCAATTACCATGCATGCGCCATGAAACGTCGGTATAGACACAGCAATCCCCGGACGTTTTACATGTTCTAAGGTACGAAGAAAAAGGGATGATGCAGCAACTGTTGCACCCGTGTTTCCCGCACTTACTACAGCGTCTGCCGCTTTCTCCGCAACCAATTTGACACCCTTGGTAATTGATGAATCTACTTTTTTCCGCACAGCTACAGTTGCAGATTCATTCATACCTACCGCTTGTGAGGCATGCACAATGGATATATTGTCAAGCATGGCATTACACGCAGACAATTCACTTTGAATTCGATCCTGATCACCTACCAATATTATCTCGTGATCGGTATATGACCGTGCGGCTGCCACTGCCCCCTTTACGATCTCAACAGGAGCTGCATCTCCACCCATTGCATCAACAGCAATTCGCATAACTATGCTCTCTCTACAGCAATTACTTGTTGGCCACGATAATAGCCACAATTATGACAAACTGTATGTGGCTTTTTGATTTGTTTACAATGAGGACAAATAAACTTCTTTGATCTACTACCTGATGAACTCCCCGCAAATTCAGTGCGTGGAACATTTGGTGGCGTCAGAGCATCATGTGAACGTCTCTTACCTGACCTTGAACTAGATTGTCTTCTTTTAGGAACTGCCATTACGTAACTCTCAGCTTAAAATCTAAAATAAATAAGGGAAGAATGAGAAAGAAATGGGAAAAGTATGAGGTATTATCTTTACTACCAAGTCTCCCGTCACTTTCTTGTTCTTCCCTTATTCCACCTATC